>NZ_JBXAYQ010000003.1:0-275002 GCF_057359305.1 Komagataeibacter ossonobensis
GTCATGCGCACGCTGGGCACCAATCCGCGCGCCATGTTCGACCACGTGGCCGACCGGGCCATAACGGCTGCCAAGGATCGCAACGACTTCAAGACGGTGGATCGCCTGCGGGCATTGAAGGATGGCGCGCTGGTCGATGTGGTGACGGGTCGGGCCGCCGCACCGCAGAACAAGACCATTGCCGCCATCGGGGCCTACCTGCGCTCCTATCAGGCCATCACCAAGCTGGGCGGCGTGGTGCTGTCCTCGCTGCCCGATATCGCGGTCACGGCCTCGGTTGCCCGGCACAACGGTATCCCGCTGCTGGAAAGCTACATGAACGCGCTGAAAAGCGTCGTGCCCGGTGCACTGAGCAAGGGCACGCGCAACCGGCGCCAGATCGCACACATGATGGGCGTGGGGATTGATGGCACGCTGGGCGCGATCATGACACGCTTCCATGGCGAGGACGGCCCGCTGGGCAAGATGGGCCGCACGGTCCAGTTCTTCCACCGGCTGAACGGCCTGCAATACTGGACCGACGCCATGAAGGAAGGGTTCGGCACCATGCTGACCCACAACCTTGGCCGGAACGCGGGCAAGGACTTCGACGCCCTGCACCCCAAGCTGCGGCAGTCCCTGACGCGCTACGGCATAGGCGAGGATGAATGGAATGCCCTGCGCGGCACAGCGAAGGAGGCGGCAGATGGCAACATGCACATCCTGCCGGCCGAACTGGAACATCTGACCGAAGACGACCTGAAACCGCTGTTGCGTGACAACATCACCCATGATGAAGCCCGCAACGAACTGCAATCCAAGCTGTCCTCCTACATCATCGACCAGGTGCGTGAGGGCATGACCGAAATCGATCCGCGCACGCAGGCCTTCATGCAGGGCAGTTACGCCGCCGCCGACCGCGTGAACCCGGTTCTGGGGCAAGCCATGCGCATGCTGATGCAGTTCAAGTCCTTCCCGCTTACGCACATCCGGCGCGTGTGGGGCAGGGAGGTTGCGCGCGACGGCGCGGACGTGGCGGGCATCGCGCACCTGATTGTGGCGACAACGGTGCTGGGCTACGTGGCCATGAGCCTGAAAGCGATGGCTGTGGGCAAGGAGCCGCGCAACCCGGCCGACTGGCGCACGGTTCTGGCCGCCATGCAGCAGGGCGGCGGGGCAGGGATCTACGGTGATTTCCTGTTCGGTGAACAGAGCCGCATGGGTAACTCCTTCCTCGAGACGCTGGCAGGTCCAACCTTCTCGGACGCCAGCAGCCTGTTCAAGATGTTCGCCAACAGCCGCGACATGGCGCTGGGGAGTGCCGATGCCCCCAAAGGCAAGACCTTCGAGATGAACCTGCTGCAGGAAGCCCGGCGGGAACTGCCCTTCGGCAACCTGTTCTATACCCGCGCCGCCCTCGATTACCTGGTGTTCTACCGCCTGCAGGAGATGATGAACCCCGGATACCTCAGACGCTACGAACTGGGCATCCAGCAGAACCAGGGCCAGAAGTTCTGGTTGTCGCCTACGTGGAATCCTTATCAGGCAATGGCAGGACGGTAAGCCCGTTGTACAGATACCCTACTGCGCGGTAGAGTCCTCATGTGGAGGGCATTATGGATAAACTGGTTGTCGAAATGGACCCCGATGTAAAAGCGGTCTGTGACTTCATGGGCAGCAATATCGACCCCGGAAAACTGGTTGTAGTGGCGCGCGCCGTTGCTGATCTCGCCCCGGTCATGTGGCAGCATTTCCCGAATGTCGGGTTTTATGATCCGCCCCTATCGGTCAGGCGGATCACTGATTATTCTATGGGGAACCCTTCTCAATCGCCGCTGCCACAAGCTGCCACCTGATGGGGCCATCCCGCAGTGCGTGCTGATGATGGTTCTGCGGTGGTAGGACGTGATCCTTTGCCAGACCAATTTCGTGTCCGCATCCTGTGCATCGGTAAATACCGGCATCAGGGGCTTTATGTCCGGGCGCGTGTGCGGTGGTGATATCAAAGTTCCGATGCATGCTTTGTGTAAAATGGTGCAGCGATTTATAAAATGGCATCTTGATCTCCAATAACGGAGAATAATCCTTCACAACCCGCAGGAGTCGGGTCAACGCACCTCACCGCTGGTCAAAAAGGGAAGCTGGCCCAACGGCCCGATGTGCATTGGTGATCGTGGGATAGCTGGTCACTGCGGCCGCCAGCATCGCCAGCGCCAGAAAGACGATTTTCTTGATCATGCCGACCTCCCTTCAGATGAGAGGGAGTCTTAACTGGCGCACGTATCCGATGCGTGTCTGGATAATCTCATTTTGTATCAGGGGAATAAGGAATTTTTTAAGGGGAGGGTGACGCACCGGCAGGGCCTCCCGGTAACCCTGCATGGCGATCCGGTCCGCAGACCGTCCTACGGCTGGGAGAATTACACCGTGTCACGGCGCGTCGTGGGAAGGATGGCATTATTGGCCGCGCAGGAGAAGGGGGAGTGGCTACTCCGCTGCTACATCCAGCCGCTACCGTGCCGCGCCGGTGGGCAGCCTGAATTACACCGGGTGCCAGCCTGATAATTGCTGACGTGCGATATCCTTGAATTTATCTTTTTCTTCTTGCGTGGGGCCTCCCGATATAGAATCGGGTCGGTCGTCCCACTTTCGAAAGGGATAGTGCTGAGAGAATAGTTGTTGGGCTAGGTATTCTATATCTCCTTCGCGGTAGAACAAAGTTCTGGTCCTCTTGTGTTTTATTTTTCTGTTTCCATATTGATGATTATTTCTGCGATGGAGAGCGAGTTCTCCGTTTGCAAAAGGCCGCATTTTCTTGCTTCTGACCGCAAGAACGATAATGCGCTTTTGATGTTTTCTGCTTTTTTTTCCATGTCTTCGTTCTGCTGCCTATGCTGCATGCTGCCGCTCAATGCTGTTGTTATCGAGAACGGCGTAATGGATATTCAGCTTGGCCCGGGCCTTATCCAGCACGGCCTGGGAAACCGGCACAACGGCAGAGGCGACATCATGGCCGGAAGGAAGTGTCTTCCTGCTATGGATCTGAGCATCCACCCCAGCGCCAGGTACAATCCGCTTGAGAACACCCCATGCTGTCAGGAACAGATAGGTGTGAATGTCATTCAGCACTGAAAATTCGATGCATGCCAGAATCAGTTCGGCTGATATCTGCTTGCGCAGGGAGAGGGACAGATTGCGCTCAACGCCAAACCGGGTGATTTCCCAGACCGTCGGACCAGGTAGAACAATCGGATCGGGCATCATATCGGGCCAGAGTGTTTCCAGCATGTAAGGCCGGTTTGTTGGCAGCAGACGGATCATGCCCCGCACAACACCTGCGACATCGCGCCATACAAGGTAGACAGCAGCAGGCGTATCGAACTGATCGTATTCCATACCCTTGTAGAAGGGGACTTCCCACTGCTCATTGGCCACAAAATGGCGGTAGCGAAACTTGAACTGCTCAGCGAGAGCAGTTCCGCACCAGTGGGCATTTTCAACGGTTACGACTTCGATCATGGATCCACTCTCTTCCTGTTGGATGAGAGGATCATTCACGAAAACTGACGGCCGGGTTACCTGTCAGACCTGACAGGTTTCACAGTTCAATCAGGCCGGCACAGATAGCCCGCACCACACCCATGATGCGATTCGTACATTTCAGCTTTAGCAAGGCATTGTTGATGTGAAAGTTAACGGTTCGCTCACTGACACCAACAATCATCCCGGTTTCCCATGAGCTTTTGCCCTTGGCTGTCCATCTCAGACATTCCTTTTCGCGGGGGGTAAGAATGGGGGGCGACATATCCGTCGGTTCATCCAATTTTTTATAACCGGCAATGAAGAAATTGGATAAGGCGCGCAAATAAAGCTCAATTTCCTGATCTACGTTTTTATCTGTAAATGCAAAACAAATGGCGTAAATTAATCTGTCGTGCGTATGGACCGGTATTGTCAGTCCCTTTTTTATGCCAAATTCAGATACGTCCCTTATTATCTTTTTTTCGGATTTGTTAATGTTCCTGATTTCGTGCCAGAAATAGGGGTGGCTCATGAATCTGGATTTTTTTATTATCGGGTCAGAGACGATGTAATTGTTCTCAATATAGAAATTGACCCATTCCGTTGGATATCCAACGTGTATAAAATTTTCTTTAGGGTCTTCAATCCTGTTCAATTCCACAATGGTTACGTGGACATTCCCGACTGACAGGACGGCATCAAGATAGATGGATAGTAGATCGTGTTTAGTGGCTGCGTTCTCAAGGTCATGTAGTTTCGCCAGGAGGTCAATCGTCCAGCCCACCATCTATGCCGCGCCTGCCTCCAGTGCCATCCAATAGTAAGCCTAAATTATATGATATATTTATTCTATAGATTTATGGTGGCGATCGCCGTCTGAAGCCAAGTTGTCTCCCCGGCGGCTTTTTGCTGCCAGCCCTTGTCCAACTTCAGCTCTTCCCGAAGCATCACCACTCGGACATCCTGCTCTTGGTGTTCATGAGAACCCGACGCTAGCCGACTAAGCCCTATTCAAAAAGTACATAACTCGAGAACGGAAGTCGGCTGGAACGTCGAGGAGTATGGGATAGTTTGTGTTGGACGCGAAAATGCCAGTACGTCATAATTTGGCATGGATAAAAAAAACTACATTCGGATGATTCGTGAGTTAAGAGGGCTTTCTCAAGCTGCCCTTGCTGAGAAAATGGGTATCTCTCAATCTCAGGTGGATCGGATAGAGAAGGGGCAGAGAAAGTTAACCGTCGACTGGGTCCTTAAATTTAGCGAAGCGTTAGATACAACATTTGGTTCTATATTAGAGGGGCCTGGCCCCGTTCCTTCCAAGGAAATCTCGTCGGAGACTCCAGAAGGAATTGATGTGCACGCAACTGTCCCTTCCATGTCTAGCATAAATTTTTTCATGTTAGAGAGTAGTAAATACAAAGTGCCCGTCCCTAGGGGAATTCAATTATTAGAAAAGAAATGTAAAATAAAGTCTTTTGAAATGTGTAACGGATCTCTTAATGAAAGATATATGAAGGGAGATTTTATATTTTATTCAATAGAAAAAAACTATATCAATTATAATTTTGATCTTTTGTTAAAAGATTACTATCGTTGTCCTTTCCTTGTTTTTGTTTCCAATAATGAATGCTTTGCAGCAAGATTCGTCGGCTTTGGAAAAAATAAGCTGAATTTTTCTGCTGAAATGCCAAGTGGGGAAAGGAATTGCATTCATATCGATCCATCTAAGATCTTATCCATGCACAGAATTTTCGAATGGGAAGAGGTCATATATGGAGTTAGGCGCGTCACTACGTACCAAAAATTTGACGATGTTATCAGAGATTTTAATGCCAAATAGGCATTGACGCAATAACCCCAAAATGGCATTAGTCAAAAACGAGAACGGTCTCGTAGAATGACTAAGGATGGGAAAGTGTCTTCGTTTCGTACGGAAGAAAGAAAGCCTCTTCAGGTAAGGCTTGATCCGCCGTCTCATGAGTGGATTAGGACGCAAGCTTTCAAAAGTCGGCGCAGTATGAATGCAGAAATAAATTTTCTTATTAGACTGCTAATGGAAGCAGATAAAGCATCGGGGCACGTCGCCAAACAATCCCCCGATGCTTCTCACGTTGAATAAGGAACCCAACGAATGATGGCTTCTAACACATCGTCCGCAACAGTTTCCACTGGAAACGTAATCACCATGTCGAGCCGCGAGATTGCGGACTTGACTGGCAAACGTCATGATCATGTGATCCGGGACATTGAGAAGATGTTGGCCGATGTCAAAATTGACGCCCCCAAGTTTGGGGCGGTCTATTCAGACGCCAAAGGGGAGCAGCGCAAATGCTATAAGCTTCCCCGCGACCTGACCTACAATCTCATCCTTGGCTATCGCGCTGACCTTCGCTTGAAGGTAGTCCGTCGCTGGATGGAACTGGAAGCTCAGCAAGCACCGACCATCAAAGCCCCGGCCAACATGGTCGAAGCCTTGACGCTGGCCCTTGAGCAGCAGAAGGCGCTTGAGGCCAAGGATCAGGAGATTGCGGAACTGGCTCCGCAGGCTGGGGCATTGCAGAAACTGGCATCCCTCGAAGGCGTCCATAACCTGCGTTCCGCAGCCCAGCAGTGCGGGTGGCCGGAGCGGAAGTTCATCAATCGGCTGATCGAACTCGGCTGGCTCTATACCCACAGCGTCACAGGCCGCAAGTGTGCCTATGCCGACAAGATCAAGGCCGGTCTGATGGAGTCCAAGAACGTCGAGGTCAAGCGGAGCGGCTATGTCGAAGGCGTGGGCCAGCCAATGATTACGCAGAAGGGGCTGGCGAAGATCCGGACGATCATCGGTGACGTGCCAAGCGATGATGCCACGTTGCCTGCTGAACTGGTCCGGAAGGCCACCCTGCGCCCTTTCGCGCATCGCTCGGGAGCAGCGCCGACATGAAGCAGGATATTGCGCAGGCTGCCGATTTCCAGCCGCAAAAGCCCGACTTCTTTGAAGATGCGCAGCCCCTGACTTCTACCGAGGTCGCGGGTGAACTGGGCAAGGCGCTGGCCGTCTGCACCCGCATCTACCACCACCCGGACAAAGCCAATACCGACAACTGCGAGCGTAGCCTGCGGGCCGCGGCGCACGGCATCATGCAGATGTGGAATGACGTGCAGCGGATCAAGGCCGATCGCACCCGGCAGTTAGGCCGGTAGGCGCCACGTTCCCTCCCTGCCTGTGCGGGGAGGGGACGCAACCGGACTGTTATGCTGCGACGAGGGGCCGTACATGCAGGTCGGCCTCATGCGTGCGGGCCTGCGCCATGTCCCACGCTACCTGCATACGCATCAGGGTATCGGCCTTCACGCCGAATGCCTTTTCAAACCGGATCGCCATATCGGCGGACAGGTGGGCGCGACCGTTCAGCAGGGCGCTCAGCGCCTGCCGCGAGACTCCGAAATGTTCGGCCAGGTCCTTGATCTTCAGGCCGTGGGGCTCAACCAGTTCCGTCCTGATCCAGTCGCCTACGTTTACGGCGAGGGACGGGTGCATCTTAAGTGCCATGATAGTCCTCCATATCCATATCTTCCAGCGCGCCCTGGTCATTGACCCGGAAGGTCAGGCGCCAGTTACGCGTTATGGTCATGGACCATGTGCCGGCCCGATCACCCGACAGGGCATGCAGGCCGTAATTGGGTGGAACCGAAAGTTCATCCAGTGATGCCGCGGCGTCGATAAAGGCCAGCATTTTGCGCAGGCGGCCAGTATCTCCCACGATTCCCTTGGGGTTACCTGTCTCGAAAAACCGGCGCAGCCCTTTGTGTCTGATGCTTTCGATTTCCATCGAGAGTAAAGTATGGCTTTACGCAGAGGGTGTCAAGTTATGCTTTACACTGGCGCTGTTGGATTGCGGCATGTGGGGCATAAATACACCTGTCATCCCACACCGTACTAACAAACCACCCATACCCCGAAATCCTGACCATTCAGTTTCGGGGACGGCATGCGCTTCTCTCACCTTCTGGCAGCGGCCAGCCTTCTTGTCACGGTGCAGGCGCATGCCGCACCCACGTCCCCCATGGACCACGGCCTGTTTGACTTCGGTGCGCAGACGCCGGGGTCTCAGGGGATAGGCGTTCCGCTTTCCACTACATACGCCACGCTGCCCGCATCGGGGCAGATTGGCGTCCCTTCCTTCTGTTCTGACTGCAGGATCGGCACTGGAAGCGTTGGCGTACTGGTGCTGTGGAATGGCAGCGCGTGGACGGGTGTGTCCGGTGAGGCGGTATCCCACTGATGACCGAACCCCGCTATGCAACGGCCGAGGAAGTGGCCGTGGTGCGTGAACGCGTGGCCAAGGTCGAGGGCGGCCACGATAACCTGCGCGATGGCCTGGCCACGCTTTCCCAGCAGTTCTCCGACCTGCGGCGCGACCTGACCCGGTCGGTAAGTGATAACGCCGCCCAGACCCGGCGCGAAGTCATGGCCCGTGTGGATGCCATGTCCGACACGGCGGCCGAGCGCGATACCGAAATATCCGGCCGTCTGTCCAGCATCGAGGGCGGCCTGAAACTGACGTCGTGGGTCACCATGACCTTCATAGTTCTGGCCACCGGCCTACTGGGGTGGGGGCAGATTGGCGATGCGGCATGGTCATTCTGCAGGCGCGCGTTCGGATATGGGCCATGAGCACATACGTTCCCCGCGGCATCCGCAACAACAATCCCGGCAACCTCGATTACGTGGGGCAGGCAGGGTCGCATCTGGAAACCGGCGTGCCTGACCCGCGCTTTGCCGTCTTCCCCACCATGGCGGACGGCATCCGCGCGCTGCGTGACCAGCTGCTGCGCTACGCTGCGCACGGGATGGACACGATCGCCGCGATCATCGACGTCTATGCCCCGCCCATCGAGAACGCGACCAATGCCTATATTGCCGTCCTGTGCAGCCGGATGGGCGTGCAGCCCGCGACTGTGCTGGACCTGAACAATCAGGCAACCATGCGGCAGATGATCTACGGCATCACGCTGATGGAGAACGGGCCGGGCCATATCAGCCTGAACCAGATCGACCAGGCTCTTGCCGGAGAAATCACATGAACACCACCGCGAAGTTCGGCGGACTTGGTGCAGTCATCGCACTGCTGCTGACCGAAGTGCCCACGCAGTATGACCTGTATGTGGCGCTGTTCATCATCGCCTGCGGGGCCGCCGCGGCAATGATCCCGCCGCCGCACGCAGGTAGCCGCTGGGCCGTGGCGTATCAGATCATGACTACCATCGGCCTGAACGTCGGCTGGGCTGAAAACCACTTCAAGCCCGGGCAGTCGGGCGTGCGTGTGCCTCTGGTGGACAAGCCCGCAGCTAAGCAGGCCGTGGCCTCGGCCGGCATCCCGGTCCTGAACAAAAAAGGCAAGCCGGAGCAGTCTGCCAATGGGAACGCCTAACCCCATCCGGCGGCCAGGCCGGTTTGACGCGGGGAAATACTGGACCCAGCGCGAAACTGCCGTGGCCATTTCTCAGGCTACAGATCCTCTCACATCGCTGCTGGATGATCTGGAAGGCACTGTGTCGGGGCATACCAGCAGTCTGGATGCTCTGAATAACAAGACTGCCGACCTGTCTGCGGATGGAAGCACATATTCCGGGAAAGTGACCGGAGGCGTAACCGGCATGTTCGAGGGAAGCGTCCAGATCGGGACACCACCAGCTTCGGCAACAGCGACCGGAACACAGGGGCAGATCATCTTCGCAGCGTCCGGAATCTACCTCTGCACCGCCACGAATACCTGGGTGTGCTTCACGCCCGGTGCGTGGCCGACCTCGTAAGGAAACCGACATGACCAAACGATCCCGCCTGGCGGCCTGCGCTGCCATCCTCTCGCTGGCCAGCCTTGGAGCCTGTGCATCCGACAAGCAGGTGAACCTGCAGAAGGCAGCATACGATACCATGAGCGCCTACCATGTAGCCGCCACCGGTGCCGAAGCCTATCTGGCCAGCGGCAATGTGAATTCCACCGTCAAGGCCGAGATCAAGGCGGCCGCTGCGGCCGCCCTGACCCCGCTTACCACGCTGGATAACGCGATCACCGCAGGTGACAGCCTGACCACCACGACTGTTTCTACCGCCGAAAGCGCACTGGCCGGACTGCAGTCCGCGCTGGCTGATGCGCAGGCGACCACGACCACGGGGAACAACTGATATGGATGCAGCAGAACTGAGCGCTATCGTAAGCGGCGCCACCACCGTCATCGGCCTGATCGAGAAATATGGGCCCGAAGCATGGACCACCATCGTGCAGGCGGTCGAGCAGACCAAAAGCGGGACAGGCCCGACCGCAGCTGACATCGAGGCGATCTACGCCAAGTGCAAGGCCGACAACGCGGCCATTCAGGCGTCGTGAACTTCTATTCCGGATTGGCCCTCGGCTTCGTGCTGGGGGCAGCCTGCGCGGTGGGCTATCTGCTCATCGCGTTCGCGCGCGACTGCTGGCGGCGAGGGAGGATGGAATGATCTGGGCAGTCCTCGGCATCATCGGGGCGCAGTCGGCGTTGGCGTGGGTGATCTACTTCGTGGAGCGGCGGGACCACCAGCGTTACGTGCGTGATAGCCTTGGTCAGCCAGCGCCGTGATCTGGCGCAGGTGTCGCATCTATTCTGTTTGTAGGGGCGATTCCCTTTTCCTCGCACATTTCCAGAAATATGCGGAGCGAGGTCTCGCCTTCCTTGCTCAGGCCATTTAAGCACCAACTGTCACTAGTCACCTGAATCTGAAGTTCGGTTCATTGTCTTGTTACAAAAGCGTTTCACCGAGGCAAGTATCTGGTCGGCTGATTTGACCCACCGATACGGCTTTGGATTTTTGTTATGTGCGTCGATAAAGGTTGTGATGTCGGCTTCGAGTTCGGCTGTTGACCGATGCACGCCGCGTTGGAGTTGCTTGCGCGTCAGTTCGGCGAACCAGCGCTCTACCTGATTGATCCAGGAAGCCGACGTGGGTGTGAAGTGAACATGCCAATGCGCGCGGCGCGCGAGCCATGTCTTGATCGTGGGCGTTTTATGTGTGGCGTAGTTGTCCATCACGAGATGAACATCCAGGTCATCAGGGATCTCAGCGTCGATACGCTTCAGGAAATCCAGAAATTCTGTGGCACGGTGACGTTTGTAGCATTTGCCGATCACCGCACCCGTCGCGATGTCGAGGGCTGCAAACAGCGACGTCGTGCCGTTCCGGAGATAGGTATGGGTGCGTCGTTCCGGCACGCCCGGTGCCATGGGCAGGACTGGCTGTTCGCGGTCCAGCGCCTGGATCTGGGATTTTTCGTCGACGCACAGCACGATCGCGCGGTTCGGCGGCGACATGTAAAGACCGACAATATCCCGAACCTTGTCGACAAATAGCGGGTCCGTCGACAATTTGAAGATTTCGGCCCGATGCGGCTGCAGACCGAAGGCGCTCCAGATCCGGCGGATGGTCGTATGCGACAGGCCGATCTCGCCAGCCATGGAGCGGATCGACCAGTGGGTCGCGTCTTTGGGCGTTGTGTTCAGCGTGCGCTCAATGACCTGCGCGACTTGCGCATCCGACACCGTGCGGGGCCGGCCGGCACGATATTCGTCGGTCAGGCCTTCGATGCCATCTTCGACAAACCGCCGCCGCCATTTGCCGACGGTGTGCTCATGCACCCCCAGGCGTGCAGCAACTTCCTTGCTCTGCAAGCCTTCGGCACAGAGCAGAACCATCCGGCAGCGATCGGACAACGACCGCGGCGCCTTGTGACGCCGGACCTGCCCTTCAAGAAATGTCCGCGCCTGCGGACTCAGCACCACCTGACCAGCCTGTCGTCCCGCCATCGTTCTGCTCCCGTCAGTGCAACAGGAACATCATATAATGATGCTTATTTCAGTTCCAGGTGACTAGAGCAGGACCGGATTTTCCTGAACCACATCATTCCGAATATGGCAGGTGATCAGCGTCGATTGCTGTGCCGCTTTTTGTGCCGACCTGCTGTGCGGAAAGGCAGGAACAGGGCGTTACATGCGGAATATAGACGCGTAGTATTGTCTTGATAATAAACGATTTATGGATTTTATCGGAGGGTGGCGGAGATTTTCAAGACCGCTGCCTTCAACCGCTCGGCCACCTCTCCATATCGTCTGTTTAGCTAGGTATTCCGCCGCCGTCTAGATGTTACCGCGCACAAAAACCGCTGCATTTTGCCTGACTACGGTATCGTCTTTTTACTGGCAGCAACGTCTGGTCCGGTTCTTGTGTCATTGAATCTGGTTGTGGTGCAATGTCGGTTCATTTCCTGCATTGCGCCCGGTTTGGGCGTTCTGGTCAATTCCCGGATGAGGCAGGTCAGGGCAGATGGGATCGTGCTATGTGATCGGACAGGTCTGGCCAGTCGTAAAGACCGATGTGACGCGCACCTCGTGGTAATTGGTCCGTTGCGTCACTGATTTATGTCCGGTTCAGATTGTCTGTCGGTAATCCGGGCGAGGAAAGGTCATGTACGCATGAATACCAGTCAGGGCCAAATAGTCGCATGTATGATTCGTGTGATTGTAGCAGCCAGATGGATGGCTGTGCCGGATCGGTTGTCATGCATCCCGGTGCTGACAATATCCGCGTTACAGGTCTGCTGTTATGCCCCACGCCGGAATATGCATGAGGGACGACAGACGATCTCACATGACACTGGATATAAGCTGGCTCCGCATCATGGTGCTGGTTGCTGCGCCTGAGTGTTTCATGCAGGAAAGCATAAGGCCATCTTAGAGACTGTTTGAAAACAACCAATTGATAAAAAAATAAAAGTTTTTGGGTGCTGCCTTTTTTCAAAAAGGCGGCGTTCTTCGAAGCTTTTTGAAACAAGCTTCACCAAAAACTTCTTTATGATTGCCGGGTATTTCCGGTCCGAATTTTCAAACAGCCCCTTAGAACTTGAGATCGAACTTTCCGCGAATACCACTATCGGTGGAACGTTCACCATACTGACCGATATAGGACACGCCAATATTGACCCTGTTGGTCATTCTTGCCTTCAGGCCAGCGTCCAGCACGGCGGCATTTTCCGACAGGGGAACGCCAGCAACATCAAATGCCGGGCCATTGCCGCGTGCGAAATATTCCTGTGTCGTTGGTGTCAGGTGACCGAAGGTGTGGCGGTAGGCCAGACTGGCATTCGGTATCAGAACCAGGGAACCCATGCGTATATTGGACGACATACGCAAACCAAAGGTCGAATAGGTCGTGCCCGTATCCGTCGCGCGACCGGCCAGTGCGGCTTTACCGCCATGTTCATTGAAGCCGTTCGTATGCAGGTTGACATAGGCAACATTGCCAAACGGTTCCAATGCCACAGGCCCGACATTGAAGCGGTATCCAAGATCACCGAAACCCTGGGCAGTGCCCCCCAGATAGCTGCTGTTTTCACGCCCGGAATAACCCGCGAACATGACCTGACGGTTGATGCCCAGCATATTCCATGAATATGTTGCACCCAGTCGCAGGGCCAGATGCCCCCAATGCGTCCCGGCATAGCCGCCAACCGACACATTGTTGCTGTGGCCGGAAGATGAGCGGCTGCCTACATCAAAGCCGGAGTGGCCATAACTGACCAGCCCACCAATGCGCCATGTGTTGAATGCGGTTGTATCCGCCCCCAGCACGAAACCGCCGACACTGTGGTGCATGGAACCGGCATTGCCATCGCCCGAATTGTGGCCCCAGCCACCATAGGCTTCGCCCCACAGGGCCGCGCCTTCGGACTGACAGGTACCATCGGTGCGGCGGCCCTGCATGGTTGCGGTGGACTGGGTGCCGGCACCCGGATCGCACGCAGCCCCACGCAGGCGGTCAATCGCGGCATTGCGCACATAAAAACTGTCCTGGATCAGTTCCGTGCGGGCGGATGCATGGATTTCACCAGATGTCGCATTGAATGCCTGCCTTGCCTGTGCGTTATTGCCGACAAGACCGACATCATCCTTCATTGCGCCTGCCGTCATGGTGTCCAGGGCATGCGCCACGGCACTTTCGTTACGGGTATGGGCAACATCGGCAAAGGAACGGACCTGATCCAGATGCAGGTAGACGTCGTTGGCGTCCGCACCTTCCGTGACAACATCGAAGGCGGATATCTGCGTATCACCAACCAGCGTGGTGTAATTCCCGTTCAGTCCCTGTGACGCGGTCAGGACCCGGTATGTCCCGGCTTCATCTGATTTGCGGAACCCGTTGGCTATGCCCGCAGTGGATGCCATGACCAACTGCGTGTTCGATCCGATCTGCGCCTGTCCAGCTACGGCTACATGCCCGCCATTCACGATATAGGACGACCCGGCCTGCTGCTGCAGGTTGCCCTGTACCTTGAGGGTGCCTGCCTTGTCGGCGGTGCCTGCCATCAGGGTGGCATTGTCCTCAATAATTGTGCTTCCGACCGTGCCGCTACCATTCAGCATTGTGTTCGACCGGGCAGTTATCGCGGATGAGGCGATGGAGCCATCAACCGTCAGGGTGCCTGCCAGAATATCAGTAGCGCCGGTAAGGGAACTGCCACTATTGCCTGTCAGGATCAGATCGCCGTCACCTGATTTGGTAATGTTGCCACTACCTTTCAGGTTGTTATCTATTGTATAGGTTGAATCAACATTGAAATCCAGGCTGCCGTAATTTTCCATGTTGCCCTTTATGGTGGACCCGGCTGCCATGTAAATGGAAGTATTGTACCCTGTATTATTAAAGATGGCATCGTTTGCGCTGGATATGGTTCCATAATTGTATACTGAAATGTTTGACGTCGTCACTGGCCAGCTTGCAATGGCAGCAACGCCACCCGTTATGGTGCCATAATTGTATACGGAAACCAGGCTGCCGACCGCGAGTCCAGCGTTATCTCCGTGGACCGTGCCATAATTTTGGAAAGTAAATGCATTGCTGGAGCAGCATATGGTCGCGCCGTTCTGGACAGACGTTATCAATGCCCCCTGTTCATTAATGACCGTTCCGCCGCCGGTAAGGGCCAGGCCCTCGGATACGTTGGTCTCCCCGTTTTTATCCACACCGGCCGCGCCCTCCGCGCGGATGGTGCCCCAGTTATCGACATAGGCGGCGCCATCAATATCGACACCATCGCCATCCCCCGTGCCGGAACCATTATAGCCGCCTATGATCGTACCATGATTGACGACCTTGCCGGTGCCATCCGATCCGACACCCGACCCGTTTCGCCCGATGATCGTGGCACCCGCGGCATTATAGACATCGACATAGCCGTCTGTCGTGATGCCGTGGCGTTCGCCTGAAATCAGGCCGCCGCTCTGGTTGATGACCGTGCCGGTGGGGGCTTCCTGAAAATCAATCCCGTCATGCTTGTCCCCGACGGCCCCATCGGAATAGATGGTCCCGGAATTGACAACCGTGGCGTTCGTGCCGGGGCGGATGCCATCATCGTTATCCGCTTTTATGACGCCGGTTGCGGTATTTATGATGGTTGTCTGATTGGCTGTACCCGTAATGTCGTTCAGGTCAATGGCCTGTCCGTCCGTGGTGCTTTCAATGGAACCGCTATTGGTAATGGATACGGTTCCGGTGGTGGCATTTCCAGCATGGATTGCGTCATCGGAAGATGTGATGCTCGCACCCTGATCGATGGTGACTGACAGATTATCTGGGTTTTTAAGGGAAATTCCCTTGTCGTCAGTCGCGACCACACTTTCCCCGGATGGTAAGGTAAAACTGTCATTTCCTGAAATTGTTGTCGCCATTGCCGTGGCGGGCATGCAGACAGGCGCAACCAATATGAAAAACGCATTCAATGAGGTATTCAGGAATTTATTCTTGTTTTCCACAATGGGTTTGCCTAAAGAATTTATGTAAAATGCAGTTTCAGATTATGAAATTTTCATGACAAATGTAAAGACGATGATAAAACGAAAAATATTTCAAAATATGTATGACCAGACATCCAGGCATCACCTGCGATCGCTTGTCACCGTTTTTATCGATTACCTGTCGGGAAGGTCATTTTCCAGACAATCATGACAGGTTACCAGACCGGTTGCAGGTTTTTCCGGGCAGGGATGTCAGAACATGAAAATCGTCTGACCTGACCAACATGATGTGTCCGTTTCCTGACGTCAGGCCATGATGCCGACGGCAGGGCGGCAGGTGGCACATCATGGCAGCCCATATCAGGTATGGTGGCAACATATCCGTGACATGCCGCTTTCACGGGAGCGGTCACTGATGGTGAACCGGATATAAGGCGTGCCCGGTCTAACGGATCAGGTCGGACAGCGCATCCATCTTGTCGGCTACCATGGCGATGGTGGCGCGTATGTCATCCGTCACCGCCTGTGCGGTATCCACTGTTTCGGACAGACGTTCGAGGTCGGCGCGGATCTCGTTCACCAAAACTTTCCGTTCGGTGATGATGCCGTCTTCGTCTTGCATATCCCGTCTCCCGTGTTGCCATGGACCTGTGACAAGGATGCAGGTCTTTTTCCGGTTTTACAAATACAATACATCTTCTTGTGTCAGAATTCCGTTAATACGGCGTGCATGGCGTGGCCTGTTACGGCTTTGCCCACGGTAAAACTTGCGATACATCCCGCCATCTGGTGCATAAACGGGGAGAACACGGATTGAAGCAGCAGGTTGAACAGTGGATGTGGCGGATTGCAACCGGTCTTGTCATCCCCATGCCGGTGCTGCTGCTGTATGCGCTGGCGCCTGCTGAAATCGTCATGTCGGTAGTGGCGGTGCTGTTCGTGGGCCACGGTGTCCTGACCCGGCACTGGGCCTGGTTGCGGCAGCCCTGGATATGCGTGGCGGGGCTGCTGTGGGGGCAGATCATCCTGTCCTCCATGGTGATGGGGAACGGTCATGCGATCGTGCAGGCCGCATCTTTCGGTCGGTATTTCCTGTTCATCGCGGCCCTGCAGGCATGGGTCCTGCCCGGTGCGCGCGTGCGTGCCGTGCTGGCACGGGTTTATGGGGGTGTTGCGATCTGGCTGGTGGCGGGATGCTGGCAGCAATACATATGCGGTCGCAACATATGGGGTTATGGCCGGTGGGCGGATGGCGCGCTGCTGGGGCCGCTATGGGCGCCGCGCGTGGGGTCGGGACTGTTCATGACGGCGCTGCCGGGGCTGTTTCCCGCTGCCATACGTCTGTCACGGCGTGATGGCGCGCGGGGGCGGATCATGGCGACCGCGATGCTGCTGGGACTGGTGCTGACCATGGTGCTGGTGGCGCAGCGCATGCCGCTGTTCCTCATGCTGGGGGGGATGGGGATCGTGGGCGTGCTGGTGCCGCGCCTGCGGGGTGGGCTGTTGGCCGTAGGGCTGCTGGGCGCGGGCGGCGTGGCGCTGTCGCCGGTGCTGGCGCCACAGGCGTATCACAAGCTGGTCGTGAATTTCATCACGCATATGCATGCCTTTGCCGACAGCCCCTATGGCATGCTGTTCATCCGCGCGGGTGTGATGATCGGGCAGCACCCGTGGTTTGGGCTGGGGTTTGACGGGTTTCGCCATGCCTGTCCCGATCCGGCCTATTTCCATGGCCTGCCGTGGCTGGACGTGGCCGAGGGGCCGCATGGCGGCGCAACCGGGTGCAACCTGCATCCGCACAACTATTACCTGCTGATGGGGACCATGGGGGGCATGCCCGCCATGGGACTGTTCATGGCCCTGGTCGCCTGCCTGCTGGTGCCCGTATGGAAGGATGTCGCCCCCACGCGCGACCCGCAGCGGCTGATGCTGGCGGTTGTTGTGACGCTGGTTTTCTGGCCCGTGGCGTCCACCAGTTCATTGCTGACGCAGCCCACGGCGGGGTGGCTGTCCATGATTGTGGGATGGGCGCTGGCGGCATCCCCCGTTGCATCCCGGTTGCAATACGTGCATGGCGGGGACTAGCCCCGGCAGGCATGGCGCACTACAGTGCCCGCCGTTGAACACACGGATGAACGGCAGCGGGGGGCAACCTGCCGGTTTCCTGCCACGTCCGTTATTCAGTTTAGGGGAGCCTGCGCTATCGTTTTCGTCTGTTGTTCCGAGGGCACGTGTCCGGGGTCAGCCCGTGCGCGGGTTTTTGTACGTGTGATCACCCATGTCCACTTCTGAACGGGACGCACTCAAGCGCATTTTCGGCAATACCGGTTTCCTGATTGCCGGGCGGGCGACAAATGCGATCTGCAGTTTTGTCTATATCGCGTGGGCGGTGCGGGCGCTGGGACTGTCGCAGTTTGGCGTGCTGATGCTGGTCACGACGTTCGGCGCCGCCGTATCGCAGGCCACGCACCTGCTGTCATGGCAACCGCTACTGCATTACGGTACGGACCCGTTCACCAATGGCCGCCAGGCGCAGTTTTCCCGTGTGCTGGCGTTCTGTATCCGTGCCGATTACATAAGCGGCGGTGTCGGGTGGCTGGTGGGCACGCTGGGGGTTGCGCTGTTTGGTGCCTACATGGGGTGGCCGGCGGCGGATCAGGGGGCGGCCTTTGCTTACATGCTGACCATCGCGTTCATGAACACCAGCTGGTCGGCCGGGGTGTTCCGGCTGTGCAATTCCTTCTGGCTGACCATGCTGACGGACCTGTCCGGCGCGCTGGTGCGTACCGTGGGGTCGGGCATCGGGTTCATGTATCACATGGGGCTGGATTACTACCTGCTGGTATGGAGCATGACGCAGCTGGTCATGTTCATAAGCAGTACCGCGCTGGGCTGGCTGCAGCTGCGCCATGCGGGTGCCACGCAGCGTTTCAGCCTGTTCGCCACGCTGAAGTCGGGCGATGCGCCGGGCATATGGCGCTTTACCCTGTCCACCAGCTGCAACCACCTGCTGGGGTCGGTTTTCAACCAGTTCGGCACATTGCTGGTGGGTGGCATCCTTGGTCCGGCCGATGCGGCGGTCTATCGCGTTTCCCGGCAGATAGGCGAGGGGATCGCCAAGCCCGCGCAGCTCATGATGCCCGCGCTGTACCCCGAATTCATCCGCCTGCGTGAAGAGCAGGACTGGTATGGCATGAAGCGCGTGACCATCAAGCTGTTCCTGATGATCGGCGGGTTTTCCATCCTGCTGATGGGGGTGGCGATGGCGGTGGGCAATATCCTGCTGACATGGATGCTGCATGTCCACTGGCATGGCGGGCGTTCGCTTATCATGCTCATGCTGGGCAGTGCGATACTGGGGCTTGGGGTCGTGCCGCTGGAACCGCTGCTGACCGTGATCGGGCAGGTGTCGCAGGTGCTGAAGGGGCGGATCATCGTCACCCTGACCTACCTGCCGCTGGTGTATGGCATGACCATGGCGTGGCATCTGGAAGGGGCTGCGGCGGCAGCTGTCGTGGCGGGGCTGATCATGCTGGGTGTCTGCCTGCGGCCGGTCGTGATGTGGTTCCGGCGTATGGCGCCGGGACGCAGGCCGGTGAACGCGAACGCATCGCCTTCCACCGTGCCGCCCGTACCCGAAAAGGGAACATAGCCCCTGTAAATTTAAAGAAGTTTCTGGTGAAGCTTTTTTCAAAAAGCTTCAGGGAACACCGCCGTTTTTAACAAAAGGCGGCACCCGGAAATTTTGTAAATTTTTATCAGCGGACCGTTTTGAAAACGATCTTTGGGCAGGTGGTCAGAAGTTGGCGGTCAGGCTGACATTGAATGACCGCCCCATGCCCGGCAGCGCGCGCAGCATGCCGGTAGCCGCGTTATCGGCCAGCGACCATCCACCCAGCGGCAGCTCGTATTTCTGGTTCAGCACGTTGTCGATGCTGGCATCCAGCGTCACGTAACGCCAGTGATACTGCCCCCCCAGCCCCAGCAGGGCATAGCCGGGGGTGCGGGGTTCATTGCGGACCCAGTCCACGGTGTCCTTGGCCTTCACGAAGGTCATTTCCACCCGGCCGCTCCAGTTCTTCCACCGTTCATTCAGCGATACGCTGCCGTTGGTCGGCATCTGGTGGTACAGCCCCGCGCCATTGGTCAGGTCCTGCCCGCGCACCCAGTTGATGTTGGCCACGATCTCCCCCCGGCCAAAACGGGCGTTCTGCCACAGGCGGTAATTGCCCGAACCGTTGATGCCATAGCTCTGGGCATTGTGGTTGACGAATCCCAGCGTGTAGAACTGGCCGGCCGGTGCGATGCGCTGCGCGTTCACATAATCGTGGGTGTAGGTGTAGTACGGCTGGATCTTCAGGTCCCACCTGTCGCCATCGGGGTCATGCCAGTCGGCGGTGATGGAGGCGGTATTGGCTACCTCGGGCTTCAGGTCGGGATTGCCGACATAGCCGTTGCCGTCGCCAAACCAGTTGATCATGCTGGTGACCATGGCTGACCGCCCCCAGGCATAGCGTTCATACAGGTTGGGGGAGCGTGTCTTGCGCGCATAGCCCCCTTCGATCGTAAGGTCGCGCCGGGGCTTCCAGCGCACCATGGCCGTGACATCGAAATTCACGTCCGTCCGGCCCCGGTCGGTGGCGTTGAACGCGTTGGCCGCGTTGATGTTGGCCATGTTCATCATGTTCATGGTCGATGAGTAGCCGGATACCGGTCCCGTATTCATCATGACCAGGTCATTGCGAAAGCCCAGCAGCGTGGTCACGTGCGGGGTCCATGCCGCTTCCCATTCCACGAAATGGCCCAGCCGGTCGCGGTGGCCGTCATTGATGCTGTGATAGGTGCCCGGTCCCATCATCATGCTGTCCGCGACGGGCGGCCACCAGTCATTCAGCCCGGAATGGTCGAACGAACTGCCCAGCCGCAGGGTCTGTCCCTCCGCCAGCGGTATCGTGGCCTTGATGCTGTAGCCCGCCATGCGGGCGTTGGTGTTCATGGGCATGTGGGTGGTCTTGTCACGGTCGGGCAGGAAGTCCATGGCGTGGTCCTCGCGCTGCCAGTAGCCGCGGGCCTCCAGTTCACCCCAGTCAAAGGTGCCAAGATACTTGCCGTTGACGAAGGTGGAACGGTTGTTGGTCATGTCCATGTACTGGTTGGCGAACCCTTCATGCGGCGTGTCCTGCTGCCCGAATGTCAGGGTGAACAGGTGGTTGTCCTTATGCAGGCCAAAGGTCACGGCATGGTTGTAGGTCAGGTAGCTGGTGGAGCGCACGATACCCGCATCCCCGCCGCCACTGTAATCGCCCGCCTGGCTGTAGGATGCGTTGTAACGCAGGCTGAACGTGTCATTGGCCACCGTCAGGCTGCCCGATGCGCCATACCCGCCGCCATTGCTGCGATAGGTGCCGGTGACATGCCCGGTGACGAGTATCTTGCCATGGCGGGCGAACTGCGGGTCCTTGCGTTCCACGTCGATCGTGCCGCCGGTGCTGTCGCCGCCCATGCTGACGGGGGTGATCCCGGCAATGGCGGTGGCGGTGTCCACGCTGTCGGGGTCAATGAAGGACAGGGCGGGGTTCATGTGGTTGGGGCAGCCCGAGGCAATGCGCACGCCATCGACCACGGTCGCCACGCGGTCATCCGCCATGCCGTTGATGACCGGCAGCGACGCAAGGCCACCGGCGGAATAGGTGCTGACACCCATCTGGTTGCGAAACAGGTTGGCCGTGTCGGGGCTGCTCAGGCTGGATGCCGTGCGCGATGCCTGTGATGGGGAACTGGCCGATAGCAGGCGGTCGCCCATGGGGGTGTCCTCGGCCGTGTCCTCGATCGACAGGCCGGGCAGGGTCACGGTGGTTTCGGCCTGCGCCATGACGGGGTACAGGCTGGCGGCCAGCATGTAGCCGCCAGCAGCCGCGGCAATGGGCGCGGCCGTTCTTTTTATGGAAGTCACTTTTCATGTCCTGAACAGGAAACGGGAATGCGCACACCCGGGCGGGCATGCGACAGCGCATGGGTTCAGGAAACGGAAGGTGGCCCGCGTGACGGCGGCAGGCCGAGTGGAGCGGAAGGGGGCGCACGGGGCTGTCGCGGTTCATGCCGGGCCTGTCGCCATGCCATGGATGGCAGCGGCAGGAATGGCAGGAGCGTCAGCGCAAGGGCGGGCAGGTGCAGGAGCGGGCATAGCGGGCAGCCTTCGCCATGGTCATGGCCCGGATGGGCCGCCATGTCGTGCGGGGCCGCGTGCATGTTACCCATCATGGCATGATGATGGGTGGTGCCACGGACCGTGGTGGCCGCATGTCCCGGCGGGGCGATATCGATCCCCGTCAGCCGCATGATGGTGGCCCGGGGCAGTTCCCCCGGCATGCTGCGGCTTTCAATCAGCAACTGCCCCCACAGCCCCAGGCACGCGCACAGCACCATGACCCAGCGGATCACAGGCATGTCATGCATGAAGGGGTGACGGGCGTGGCCCATGATTGAACAGGCTCTTTGTGGTTGTAAGATAAGACGGTAACAGATTTATGTTCTCGTGGGTGCATTCCTTTTTGTCAAATGGATGCACGCCGCCGTACCGGCTACAATGGGTGGAACCGTGCCGCAACAGCAAGACAGAACAGCAGCCAGGCTGCTTGTCCCCGACGGCGTGCGGGCACGTGGGCGCTGGGCGCGCATGGCGGCCGGGTGGGCGGTGCTGCTGGCGGTGCTGGGGCATGGCGTGATTGGCGCATGGCTGCTGCCGGGCGGCACGAAGGTGCCGGCAGCCCCCAGCGAAAAAAATGCCATTCAGGTCTTTTTTGACCGGCCGGAGGTTGCAACGCCCCCCAGACCGGCTACGCCACAGCCACAGCCACAGCCACAGCCACAGCCACAGCCACAGCCACAGCCACAGCCACAGCCACAGCCACAGCCACAGCCACAGCCACAGCCACAGCCACAGCCACAGCCACAGCCACAGCCACAGCCGCAGGCCCCGGCCATACCCCATGTGCAGGATGGGCAGGAAACGCAGGTCGTGCGCCATCCCCCCGCCAGCACACCCGTTTCACCGGCCCGGGCACCCACCCATGCAACGGCCCCGCATGCTGTGGCTGCCCCTCCTGCTGCGTCGCCTGCGGGGCGGCAAGCAGATGCCGCCAGTATCCCGGCGGCGTCCGCACATACGCAACAGGCCGCAATGCCCGCGCGGCCTGCATCCGCGGTGCATTGCACACCACCAGCATGGCGCTATCCCCCCATGGCCCGGCACATGCATGAAGAAGGCGGTGCGATGGTGGATCTGGTCCTTGGCGGCCAAGGGCAGGTGGTGCAGGCGACCCTGCGCAGCAGTAGCGGTTATGATGATCTGGACCGCACCGCCATTGCCGCCGCGCGAAACGTACGCTGCACGGCGGACGGGGGCGCGCTGGACGGCACGCATCTCACGCTGCCGGTCATCTTTCACCTGAAGGGGTAAAGGACAGGTGAACCCCGGATTACCGGATGGGGGTAGGGTGGCTGGCACTGGCCCGCATGCTACCGACCCGTGCGGCAACCAGTTGTTCCGCCCGCCCCAGGACCACATCGGCCTGCGCCGTAATGGCATTCAGGTCATAGGCCGATAAAACCTGCTGTCGCGCCGCCGCCCCCATCCGGGTGCAAAGCGTGGGGTTGTCGTACAACCGCAGCAGCAGGCTGGCGAGGCGTTCGGGGGTTGGGGGGGACAGGAATAGGCCGGTTTCGCCATCCCTTACGACATCAGCCATGGCGCCCACGGGCGTTACGATGGATGGCACGCCCGCCTGCATTGCTTCATGCAGGGCGATGCACAGCCCTTCGAACAGCGATGGCTGCACATAGCCATGCAATCCGGCGCAATATGTAAACGGGTCGGCCTGAAAACCTGACAGTGTTACATTGTCCAGCCCAAGCGCCGTGATCTGCGCCTGTAACTGCGGGGCAAGTGAGCCTTCGCCACCGATATCCAAGTGGATGCGGGATCGCGGCGCATGATCGCGCAGATAGGCCATGGTCTGGATCAGCAGCCCGTAATTTTTCTGGGCTTCCAGCCGGCCCAACGTGCCCAGGCGGAATACGGCATCATTCCCCGGTCCGGCCCATGGCACGGCCTGGGGCATGTGGGCCTGCGCGGTGAACAGGGGCCATGTAATGACATCGCGTTCCGGCACATTCAGCTGCCGCGCCGTGCATTTTGCGACAAAGCGGGAATCTGCCACCCACAGATCCGTCAGCCGGTGCGTGGCGTGCAGGATCCGGCGGTTCCATGGACGCAGATAGGCATTGTGCTGCCAGCTGATCACGGGCCTGCGCAGTATGATGCCTGCCGTCTGCCCATACAGGGTTGCGCGTGTCAGCGATGTCCAGATCAGGTCGGGTGCATGCCGCCGCACGGCGGCAAGCGTCGTGCGGAAAGATGCGAATTTGTCAGGATGGGGGGAGAGGACGTCATGGACAATCCCTGCGTCTTTCAGCCATGCAACCGCATTGCCCGCCTTGCGTGCCAGGGCGAGGACATGGACATCATGCCCGCGTCTGCGCATTTGCGCCACGATATCGGGCAGGGGACGCTCGGCACCGCCGCCATTCAGGCTGTTGATGATGTAGACAATACGCATGCAAATGATTTTGACACGCAAAAATAAAAAAATAACACAGTTTATAATCGATGACACAATTTATGGCTGAATTGAAACAGAAAATCTAATTCCGTTACAAACGGATACTATGTGGTCTATAATATATATTATGGCTTTTTAATGACGGATATGTGTAATCCGGTTGTTTCATAACTTTTCTGTGCAGGTCACATGTTCCAGCATTCGTAATGCCGGACCGGGGGTGTGTGATACCGGGTAAGCCATGTGTCATCATGACGCCAGATGGGCGGGATACATATAAAAAACGCCCCCCATCATGCGACGGGGGGCGTGATCCGTGTGGCTGGATCAGGGGGTATGGACCAGTTTGCGGTTCAGGAATTCCTCGATGCCGAATTCCGAAAGCTCGCGGCCATAACCGGAGTTCTTGATCCCGCCAAAGGGCAGGTCGGGCGCCGTGCCGGTAATGTTGTTGATGAACACCATGCCCGTGTCGATCCGGGCTGCAACGCGGCGGCCGCGTTCCACGTCACTGGTCTGGATCGACCCACCCAGGCCGTATGGCGAATCATTGGCCATGGCGATGGCTTCATCATCGCTCCCGACAGAATAGATGATGGCGACGGGGCCGAAGATTTCCTCATAGAAAATGGGGTTGTCCTTGGTAATGCTGGTCAGGATCGCGGCCTTCATGAAAAAGCCTTCGCGGTCGATCTTCTTGCCACCCGTAACCAGTTCCGCCCCATGGGACACGGCCTTTTCCACCTGGGACACGGCGCGTTCCATGGCGGCCTGGCTGCTCATCGGGCCGTGGGTGACGCCCTGTTCCAGCGGGTCGCCGTACTGGAATTCGTTTACCGCCACCTTCAGGCGCGCCGTGAAGTCCTCAACCAGTGACTTGTGCACGATCATCCGCTTGGCCGCGGTGCAGACCTGACCGTTATTGGACATGCGCCCACGGATCGCCATGGGCACGGCCTTGTCCAGATCGGCATCATCCAGCACGATGAAGGCATCGGACCCGCCCAGTTCCATCGTGCTCTTCTTCAGCGCGCGCCCGGCCTGCGACGCCACGGCGCTGCCGGCGCGTTCGCTGCCGGTCAGGGCGACACCGCGCACTTCGGGGCGTTCGATCAGCTTTTCCGACTGGTCATTGGTAATGAACAGGTTGGTATAGGCCCCTTCAGGCGCGCCCGCTTCGCGGAACAGTTCCTCGAACGCGACGGCGCATTGCGGCACGCTTGGCGCGTGCTTGACCATCACGACATTGCCCGCCATCAGGTTGGGGGCCGCGACGCGGGCCAGCTGGTAGTAAGGGAAGTTCCACGGTTCCACGCAATAGATGATGCCCAGCGGTTCGCTGGTGACGGTTGCATGGCCCTGCGACACCGGCAGTTCACGCGGTGCCAGGAAGGTTTCCGCCTTTTGCGCGTAATAGGCCAGGATATCGGCCGAAAGCGCGATTTCCCCAATGGCTTCGGGCAGGATCTTGCCCATTTCAATGGAAATCAGGCGGGCATGCTTTTCCTTGTCCCGGCGCAGGATTTCCGCGGCCTTGAGCATGACGGCCTTGCGCTGTGCGATGGAACGGTGCCGCCAGTCGCTTTCCCAGAACGTGTGGGCGGTGGACAGCTTCGCCAGCATTGTCTTGTCATCATGCAGGTCAAAGACCTTTTCCGTCTTGCCGGTGGCCGGATTGATGGTGCGATACGGACTGGTCATGTCGTCAGTGTCCTTATGTGGCTGCCTTGCGGGTCATGTTTTCATAACCGACAAAGGTTTGCGTTGTCTGAACGCATAAACGGGTTGGCAGGCTATGGGATGATCCCGGCTGGCGCGACCCGCTGCGGGAACGCTCTCCCTATCGTGACTATATCCTTACGTATATTGTCAATGCATGCCGGGGACAGGCCAGGGACCCGCGCAGGGTACGGTTTCCGCCCGTATCCAAGGCGGGGAAAGGCGATATGGCCGATGCGGTGCTCGCCCGTCATCACGCGGGTTTGAACAGGGCGTATCCCTGCCGGCAGTACGGAATGCGCTGTTGGTCCGTTCATGCCCCATCACGGCCCCGGGCCGGTTGTGCGCGGTACCGTCTGGTGTACGATGCCGCACGTTTTCAGATATCGCAGGAGGTGAAAGACCATGCACATTGACCTGACAGGCCGCACGGCCATTGTAACGGGATCAACCGGCGGCATCGGGATGGCCATTGCAAGGGGACTGGTCATCAGCGGGGCGCGGGTGGTGGTGAACGGGCGCAAGTCACCTGCGGTGGACCGGGCGGTGCGCGACCTGTCCGCCCTTGGAGCGGGAAGGGCGGAAGGCTTTACCGGCGACCTGGGCACGGCCGCGGGGTGTGCGGCGCTGGTGGCGGCCTATCCGTCCTGCGATATCCTGATCAATAATTTGGGGATTTTTGAACCAAAGGATTTTTTCGATACGCCGGATGAGGACTGGAGCCGTTTTTTTGAGGTCAACGTCATGTCCGGCGTGCGCCTGTCGCGTGCTTACCTGCCGGGCATGAAGGAGCGGAACTGGGGACGGGTTGTTTTCGTGTCTTCGGAATCCGCGCTGAATATCCCGGTCGAGATGATCCACTACGGTTTCAGCAAGACAGCGCAGCTTTCGGTGGCGCGCGGTCTGGCGGAACGGATGGCGGGAACGGGGGTTACGGTGAATTCCGTGCTGCCGGGACCCACACTATCCGAAGGTCTGGCGGACATGCTCAGGCCCGAACAGGAAAAAACAGGCAAGCCGTTGGAAGAAGTGGCGGCGGAATTCGTCATGGCGCACCGCCCTTCATCCATCATTCGCCGTGCGGCAACGGTGGAGGAAGTGGCGAATATGGTGGTCTATCTGTCATCGCCACAGGCTTCCGCCACCACCGGGGCGTCGGTGCGTGTCGATGGCGGGGTGCTCAGCACTATCTGAGGGCTGTGGTCGTTTCTATCCCGATTGTGGTGGCTGTCGCGTAAATCATAAAGAAGTTTTTGGTGAAGCTTTTTTCAAAAAGCTTCGAAGACCGCCGTCTTTAAAAAAAGACGGCGCCCAAAAACTTCCCTTTATTTATCAGCCTGTTGGTGGAATCTGGAAAATGGGTCTCGGGCCAGGTTACTGGAACGGGCTGGCAGTATAGGACGGTGACGTCGTATAGCCCGCCGCCGGTACCGGCATGCTGGGCGCTGGATAGCTGGAAGGGTGGGTGTTCGGTGCGACATAGGTCGGGTTGGACAGTTTCTGTTCGGCGACAGAGGAATGCGCCGTAATGTTACCCGTGCCCGTGCCCGTGCCCGTGCCCGGATTGATGCCGCCCTGGATATGGCCGCGGGCCGGCATGGTCGTTACCGCCGGGGCAGGATGGTCGGGCAGTATCCTGTCGGGATAGACCGCGCCAGTGCTGTCATAATCCGTTGCGTTATAGCGCCCCACGCAGTTCCTGCCGCGCTCGGCCGTATGGACGGCTTCCAGTTCACCCTTCAACTGGCTTGGCTGGATATATCGGGTGCGCGCCATATGCCCCGTATCGGCCGAGGCAAGGGCCTGGGTGTCCGTCTCATCCAGTTGGGCAAGCTGTGCGCAGTTCTGCCGCATGTAAGGTTCCGGGTTCACATATTGCGCATTGATTTCGGCCGGTCTGCTGGCGCATCCCGCAACAGCCAGCATGCCCAGGCACAGGATCGTTTTTTTCATGGTCTTCCTGTCATGTGATCAATGTCATTTCACTGTCTTGAATAAAGAAGTGCATTCATGGGCAGTATTTTATGGTTGAATTGTTTGTGTATTCATTAATGAAATGATCGATATGGATGGGATTCCGGCATGATGGAAAAATAAACGATCATCCGAACGATCTGTCGTGACCAGTATTAATGGAAACTTTCCATAGTCTGCCCAGATCGCATCCGTGACCATGAATATGCAACGCATCCCCGCCTGACGGGTTGCTGGCCGGATGCTGCTGCGCACCATGTCAAAAACGCAGGTGTCATTTGCCGGGGGGTGTTTTCAGGGCAGTCCATAAAACATTCCGCAAATCCAGAATAAGTTTCTGGTGAAGCTGTTTTCAAAAAGCTTCGGGGAAGGTGCTGCATCGGGATATATAAAACCACCGGCCCTGCTGGATTCGAACCAGCGACCCACAGCTTGGAAGGCACCAGTATTTCCTTTTGAAAAAAGGAATATTTTGCATGTGTGCTGTCTGCATGCGTCTCGATCCGTTTGTGCCGGTCGAGGCGTTTGCATTTATCAATGAAAAGAGGTTTCTGGCCAAACGTGGAAAAGGAAGGACGCAGTTTATGCACCAGGCCAAGAAGGTTTTCTCACTGCTTCTCCGCTACACCCATGCCTGCGAAATCGAACAATGGGGCTGGGAGATCGGGGAACATACATATGGTGCATCCGGATCTCCAATTGTTATAGAAGCCGAACATGCGACCCTTAAGATCGGGAAATACTGTTCGATTGCGCGTGAGGTGCTCATGATTCTTGGCAATCACCGTCCCGACACGATTACCACTTATCCTTTTAAGGCCCTGTCCAGTTTCTGGCCCGAGGCGACTGATGCGACAGATGATCACTCCACGAAGGGAGATATCGTCATCGGAAGCGATGTATGGATCGGCGCTCGGGCCAACGTCATGTCCGGCGTGACCATCGGATCCGGCGCAATCATTGCCACGGGATCCGTCGTGACAAAAGATGTGCCACCTTATGCCATCGTCGGTGGCAATCCCGCACGAATTCTCAAATACCGCTTCCCCGAGAAGATTATTGAACGCCTGCTGGTAGTAGCGTGGTGGGAGTGGCCTGATGAAATCGTAAGGGAACGCCTGCCGCTGTTAATGAATGATGATATCGAAGGCTTCCTTCAGGCGTTTGAAGCGGAAGCATCCTAAGCTCAGGATTCATTCCTTGAGGTAGAAGAGGAAGCTTCACGTAATTGCCATGCCGCACTGATGTCGCGGTTGCGGGCATGCAGTTGTGGGAACAGCATCAGAAGCGGGAGACCAGCAAGGTGGTCTCTATCGCTGCTACACGGGGCCGTCTGGGGTAGGGCGAAACCACAATGAGCCATAGTGCACTGCAAAAGATCTGCAAAAGATGCAAAAATTTTAGCCGCCAAGTCATTGAAAACTGGCGCGCCCTGCTGGATTCGAACCAGCGACCCACAGCTTAGAAGGCACTAGTATTTCCTTTAAAAACAAGGGAATGTTTTGCAAAGCTGATGCCTGCGTGCGTCTCGATCCGTTTGTACGGGTCGAGACGTTTGCAGTTATCTTTTCTGACCGACGAATGGAACGTCAGGCGCGGACCTAGCACACTCGCTGGCGGACCAGGTATCGATCAGCGCTTGCATCCGTCCCCGCAGTTCCTGCCGGTCGGCGATCAGGCGGGCCGCCTCGGCATGCCGGGAATCGTCGTTCTGGGCGAACATGGACGCCTCATAGCCAAGCTGGCGCCCCATCTCCACGTCCGGCATGGATGACAGGGGTGCATAGGACACAGGCAGGCCGATTGTCTGCCCACGCACCCGGCTTGCATCGGCCTGCATGCCAAAGGTGGGAGCGGTCGTGATCGTCCCCACGCTGAACTGACCACCTTGGGTGAACTGACCGGACAGTTGCAGGGTCACATCGCCTGCAATCGTGCCCACCACCGGGTCGGACCGGCCCTGACTGCACTGCGCCGACCGGACGGCACGGACAAACAGCGCGTCCTGATCCTCAGTCCAATCGCCAGCGTGCGATACCGACACGACGCCAGCTTGCGCCAGACTGGACTGGATGCCAGCCATGGCCTGCGGGATGGTCGTGCTGACCTTGGCGGGATGAACGGCGCATCCGGACAGGCCAACCATGCAGGCAAACAGGAAGGCTATATGGTTACCCCAGCTCATGCTGCCCCCCTCAGATATGCCTCATTCGCCGCGACCAGCGCAGCCCAGTCATCACCAGCCGGATACAGGCTGCCCGGCGCATGTAGTTGCCCCCACGCCAGGGCATGTGCCTCCATGATGCGGGACCGAACCCAGCGCCATGTGGCTTTCTGCAGGCTGCCCCATGTCAGCAGCGTGACCAGGTCGGTATCAGTCGTGCCCGCATAATCCCACAGCAGCAGGCAATGACCGCCCGCGCTGCCCGGTGTCGGGTCGCCATGGTCGGCCGGGCTGTCCGTGTCCCAAACGGGCGGCAGGTTGCCGTCCTGATCCTCCCACATATCTGCCGTAGCCAGCTGCACACCCATATAGGCGGCGGACAGGCCTGCGGTGATGTTGCGGATCCCGTTCAGGTCGCCCGGATCGGCGCTGCCCCAGAGCGGGAATAGCGTCTGATCCGCCAGCGCATAGCCGTCGCGCAGGGCGGTCGTCAGTACGTCCACCTCCACGCCGCCGTTGTCCGTGGCGGGATTGCCGGGCACATACCCGGTGGAGCGGGAATAGAACTGCACTGCGGCAGGCGTGGTTACGGCAATCTGGAAGCCTGCCAGCGCCGCCGTGGCGCGCAGGTGATTGCCGATGCCCGCGCTGGTGCAGTCCCCCAGCATGTCGTTGCCCAGCATCAACGGCGCAGGGTTGATGCCGCTGCGGTCGATCCGGGTAGGGGCCTGCCGCGCACAGAAGCCACGCATGGCGGATAGATGGGGCTGATTGGGACGGTGTTCGGCCGGGCGGCAGCCCAGCTTGCGAATCTGCGCAAGTTTGCGATTTGTCATGCTGGTTCCAATAAAAAAGGCGGCTCCGGAGAGCCGCCTTGTGATTACGCAATACGATTGATTGTTCGGATCGAAAATGCGCTGTTAGCGTATTATTTTCCTTGCGATTGATACGCTTCCAGCGTATAAAATGCCTATGACGGCAACACACCACGCCTTTGACTGGCACGATGAAAAAAGCGCAGCGTGCCTCTCCACCCGTGGTTTCGATTTCATTTACGCCGCCCGCATTTTTCTTGGGGAAGTGATTGAACGTGAAGACACCCGCAAGGATTACGGTGAGACACGGATTCAGGCAGTCGGGATGATCGAAGGGTGCCGTTACATGGTCGTCTACACACGGCGCGGCGATGTTACGTGGATCATCTCCGCGCGCCGCATGCACGACAAGGAGTGGAAGAAATGGCAAGGATGACATTAAGCCAGATCGCCCGGCACGGTGGAACCATCAACCGAGACAAAATGAATGCCACCACGGAAGCTGATATCGACCGTCAGGCACGTGAGGACGGCACGGATGATACAAGCCATCTGTCCGCCCCATACCCGACGCCTGCAACCGTGCGGAAAGCCCTGCACATGACCCAGAAACAGATCGCGGATCTGACCGGCATACCTGTGGCGACATGGCGCAACTGGGAGCAGGGGCGTGTAGCGCTGGATCCGGCCGTGCAGGCGCTGCTGCGTATTCTCGGACGGGAACCAGATGCAGCGCGCCGGGCGCTGGATATGGCTGCAGAATAGCGCGAACGCGACATCCTTCTCAATCATCCACTGGCTCTGGCAGAGAACTTGTGTATGGCGGGCAGTTTACCGCCAGACGAAAACCACGATCGAAGTCGTGGCCGTCAACAAGCGAGGGGAGATTTATCAATGAACTCAATTACAGCCGTGTCCGAGACGCCAACCACGGTTACCGTCAACCGTGAAGACTGGGAGAGCATCCTGGACCGTCTGGATGATAGGCAGGACCGAGAAGCGATTGCCCGCTCTGAATCCATCCCACCCGATTATCGTGTGACCTATACGGCCGATGAGACGCGACGCATGGTGCAGGATGGGGTTCGCCCATCACCATATGGCGCGAGCGCAGGAAGCTGACCCAAGGTGATTTGGCGACCGGTACAGGGATCAGCAAAAGCTATCTATCTGAGGTTGAAAGCAGCAAGGAGCCGGGAAGCATGGTTGCTTTACAAAGGATAGCTCGCGTATTGCAATTACATATTGAAGATTTTTTATTTTAAATTCCCTTTGTGCAATAAGAGTTCACAAATAAAATGGACAAAAATACCAGTAGGATAGACGTCTTAAATAGAAGATTAGAAAATTTTGAAGGGGCATTTTATAAATCAAGCGATAAATATTTTAAGTATACATCATGGTTTTTGTTTTCTGAGACGTTAATGAAATTTGGAGATATAAAAAATGAAATAGGTATTTTTGCGCTTGGTTCATTGTGCTTATTTTTTTGTATGTTCCCGATAATAATTACGTGCTGCTGTTGTTTTTTTGCGCTTATTTCAAAATTAATACCTAAATATCTATTGGATAATATGTCATTTATATTTTATGCTTTATTTATTCTGGCAACGTATTTTGTTTTTTGCTCATTTTTTATTTCTATTCATTACTATTTAATACAGCCTCAAGTAAATAAATATGTATATGTATTGGTTTCACGTTACACAAGCTAAAGAATGTATAAATTACCTTTCATTAAACTCTATCAAAATCCGTGATCCCGTAGCTGCGCCGCCACATAAAGCGCATGCAGCTTGAGCGGGATCGTGACCAGCAACCCGATGAGAACGACAACGCCGCCCGCACCGGAAATGACGGCCTCCATGAAGGGCGTCATGCTGTCACCCCCAGCACCTGGAGCGCCTGCTGCACCTGTGCCTGGGAGGGTGCAGCGGCAGAACCGGACAGGCGTGCCCCGACATTCCGGCGCGCCGCTACGCTGTCCAGTAGGGCCTTGAAGGCCGACACGATGGTGCCCAGTGCGTTCAGGGCCGTGTTGGCATCGGACAGGTCCGTGCTGGAAACCTTGGTCGAGACCCCGGTGATCGCAGCACTCAGGTCACTTTCCACCTTCGTCAGCGCGGACAGGATGCTGTCCACCCGGGTTTTCCAGTCCGTGTTGTCATAGGTGATGGTCAGCGTGGAGCCGGCCGCCGTGGAAAAGTCGGTCAGGGCGGTGGACAGTGCTGTATCGGCCAGACCGATGATGCCTACGGCAGGGGTGCCGATCGCACTGGCGACGGCCGCGATGCTCAGGACGGTGGTGACAGCATTCAGGCCGGCCTGCCCGTAATCCTTGATCTCGGCCACGTTGATCGTGATGGTGGTGACGTTACCGGTCTTGCTGACCGTGCAGGCGGACAGGGTCGCGGCGGCGGCAATGCCGGCCGCTGACAGCAGCCCCATGCCAAGGAAACGGCGGCGGCCGCCATCGATGGCGACGAAGTTGACACGCTGGGTCATGGACCAGTTTTCCAGTCTTGATACGAAAATAGTCCACCCACACCACGACACCGCAGAAATCCGGCGTTTTTCGTGTGATGCAGGTGGACCAGTTTACAGGTGGCGGAATGCGGGAAACCCGACGGCCGGTTTACAGACCGGCCGGATCAGGTTGACAGGTCAGCGGATAGGCTGACCCGGCACGACCGGGTGCGGGGCCTCGACCTTGGCCGGGGCAACCGTGGCGGCCACTGTTGCCGGCTTCGCCTCGATCGCGGTTTTCAGGTCGCTGACGCCGCCCACGATCTTCGTGACGGCAGCATCGACGCTGTCCAGGTCGAGGTTGGGGGCCGCGCGTTCGACAATCACGGGGATCAGCAACTGCAGCACGGTGCCAGCCAGCTGGATATCAGCCTGTGTTGCGGCCGTATCCTTCTTGCCCAGAACAGTTTCGAGCAGGCTTTCCAGCGCGGGGATCGCGGTGCTGGTGGCGGTATCTTCTGCCATGTCTGGCGTCTCCATAAAAAAAACCGCCTCGCGGGCGGTTACCTTGGGTTGTATTTTGTTACACAAATGCGCGTTCCGGTTGCGTATCCTGCGCGCGCAGTCCCGGCCTTTATCGGCCATCCAACCACGGGGCCGGGGCTGTAGCAGTCAGGCAGGCGGGGAAGCACGCGTTGGTGGCTTGCCCGGCCGGGTGGAACCGGGCGGCACGTCCAAGCGTTGCTCGACCTCGCTGCGCGGGACGGTGGCCGGGACCATCGCGGCCTTTTTGCCCGGCTGGTAGGCGGGCAGGTTCCAGCCGCGTGCCTGCGCGATGGCGGTGACGATGGTCCAGACCAGCACCCATTTCGATGTTGGATCCGGCGGCCGCCAGAACCGCGCAATCAGGGCGCAGGTCGAGATCAGGAACGACACGATGACCACGATGTCGCCGGCATACTGGGCCGGCAGCATCGACAGGACATCCTGCAGGAGAGAGACAGGATCCATATCAGGCCTCGCTGACAGGCTGCGGCGCGGCAGGCGTGGCCTGCAGCGCCTGGGCGATCTGGTCCGGGCTGAGATGGCCCGGCCCGTTCTCCACGGTCGTGATGCCCGCGATCAGGCCGCGCAGGGTGGCCGGATCGCGCAGGTTCAGCACGGTATCGGGCCGCACGCCCATATGGCTGCACAGGGCGTAAACATAAGCCCCGGTGGGGTTCTCGCTGGGGGGCGCATACACGGAGATGATGGCGCGTACCGTGGTCAGGCCCCGCTCACCGTAGCGCAGCAGCTGGTCGCGCAGCGCGCGGATGCCATCGACCATCGTGGGGAAGGCGGCAAAGCGCGGGCAGGGCACGCCGGTTTCCAGACGCGCGCCGGGCTGGCCGACATAGTCCAGGTTGCCCGGGTTGTTGTTGCGGATGCCGCGCGGGAGCCTTTCGCTCATGTCGTCATGTTCCTTGTTCGGGGCATTGCCCGCGGTCATGGATGGCCACCGTGCAGGAGATGCGTGACCCAGTCGCAGAAGGGCGGATAGGCGAACAGGGCGGCCGCCACGGTGCCGATGACGGTGATCAGGCCGACGGTCGCGGCCCCGATCATCTTGATGGCCTTCATGCCGCCGATGATCTGCGCCATGTTGCTGCGCATGTCTTCCGATAGCTTGCCGAATTCGACGCGCAGGGCGCGCAGGTCCGTCTCGGTTGCTTCGACCTTGGTCTCGACACGGACAAGCCGGTCACGCAGCTGGGGGTCTTCACCGAACCCCAGCACTCTCCACAGAATGAACATCAGGTTTCCAGGCAATAAAAAACCGCCTCACGGGCGGTCGGGCAGGCGCGGATTGTCGAGGGGGTCAGGATGTGGCGGCAGGCGGCGTGTAGATGCTGCCGACCGGGTATTTCCCGTCCGCGTCCAGCGCGTAGGCAAAACCGTCAGGCACAACAATGCCACTAAGGCCGGTCAGCGACTGGGTGGAGACAACCAGCCCCGTGGCAGCGGAAACCTGCGCAGCCGGGGGAGTTGGGGTCGTGCCTTCGGGGTAGCTGTAACCCGGCTGGTACATCAGGTCCACGGTCCGGTAGAGGATGTAGTTCTGTGCGGCCGTGGCCGTATTCGTGGTCGTATCGGTCATCTGGATGTCCCTTTTATGCTGTTACCAGTGAATGATGATGTGGCCGTCGGAACCGGAACCGCCGGAATAGGAGTCTGACAGTGAACTGCCACCGCCGCCACCGCATCCCGGAAAGGCACCGGAATAACCGCCAGTATTCTGTGAAACGAACATGGTGCCGGCACCGCCAAAGCATGCCCCGCCCATGCCGCTGATGTAAAAATTGCTGTTCCCTGTCGCACCCTGTCCGACACAGCCGGGCAGGTTCACGGCGCCACCGGCAGCAGAGCCGCCGGCCCCACCATACAGGCTGTCAATCGCGTTCGTCCCGGCTCCGCCTGCGCCGCCACCGCCTGCGGTCATTCCCAGAATGGTCGTGGCTCCGCCGACAGTGCCGTCGCCACCAGACGAGGCTGTGCCTCCGGAACCAACAGCCAGCGGGATCACCTGGCCGGGGGTAACAGCGAATCTTCCACGGCAATAACCGCCGCCGCCGCCGCCCGCTCCTGCGCCTTTTCCTGTAGCGCCACCGCCGCCCCCACCGCCACCGCGTGCTTCGACATCAATGGAGTAAACGTTGGCTGGCACAGTCCATGATGTTGTGCCGGGAGTTATGGTAACGACCCCATGCGTCGTTCGCAGCGTGGTAATGTCAGAATAATTTGCTAAGGCGCCCCACTGTGTATTGGTGATGACATCGCCATAGCCGATCAATGGACGCCACGAACCGTCTGTTGCCTGTCCCCACAACAGGGATTGCACCTGCGCATCCGTGCCCGACATGCCAAAAGTGCCGGAGACCTTGGTTGCCTCTGTGGTCTCCGCACGCGATGTTTCGGTGGAAATGGTGTCCGACAGGCTGGTTACAGCTGCAGTAAGGTTGCTCTGTACCGTGTTGATGCTTGCGGTTACGGTCACTATGTCTGAATACAGCGCCAGTGACGTCCACCGTGTATCGGAGATGACATCGCCGTAGCCGATCAGCGGCCGCCATGTTCCATCCCCGCTCTGGGTATTGTCCCAAAGAACGGCCTGTATCTGTGCGCTGCCCGTAAAGACATCTTTCCCGAAAGTCCCGGAAACCTTGGTTGCCTCTGCAGTCTCCGCGCGTGCCGCCTCATTCGAGACGGCATTGGTGCGCGCGGCCGCTTCGGCCGCAAGGTTCGTGGCGGCGGTGGCGCTGGCGGCTGCGATCTGGGATCTGATGGCGGCGGACAGCTGGCCCCAGTTGGTCCGGTCCAGCGTGCCACCCGCGTCAAGGATGACCTGTATGACCTCGGCGCACAGCATATTGTAATGCGCCGCAGGGAAATCCGTGGCCGGGATGGTGGCCGCCGGGTCCCCATCCGTGGCCCAGCCCGGCGTGCCGGTGGCGGGCATCGTGTCGCGGGAGGCCTCGACAACGGTGCCGGTGCCGATGATCAGTTCCATCGGTTGTCCTTAGCTGTAGTTGAAAATGAGGATGGTGTGCGCCGGCTTGCGGGTGGTCAGTTCGCATTCCAGCACCGCGTTGCTCCAGGTCGCCCACGGGTTGCCGAAGGACTGGCCGAACTGCAGGCGGTTTATGGTCAGCTGCGGGCAGTTGATCTGCCATGTGCAGGCCCACGCATCGCCACCGAAGGGCGTGCCGAACTTGCGCCGGAACCGTGAGGGGGCAAACTGGGTGATGGTGATGTCAAACCCGAGCGTTCTGGCAAAGGCGATGAAATAGGGGATGGATGCCCCGCCATTATCGGTCAGGCGCGCCACCACCTGGGCGCGGCGCAGTTCCACGGTCGGGCTTTCGCCCGCACACGGATCCGGCAGGCCGAGCGTGGCTTCCCATTCGGGCAGCAGGTTGACCGTGGTGGACGGGAAAGCATCGTCAATCAGGTCACCGGCCGACTGGGCGCTACGCTGGAACGATGGCGCCCACACGCTGGCCATCTGGTAGGGCATGCCATCCGGGTCGCGTGACCAGATGCGCCCGCGCGGCAGCAGGTTGAGAAGCGCCGTGCGGAAATCCGCCACCGAGTATCTGGGTGCTGCCATGGGTCACGCCGCGAAGCTTATGGTGCCGAGGGTCGGCATGGTGCCCGCATTAGCACCTGTGACCGGCCCGGTCGGGGATTGGACCTCGAAACTGTCCAGACCGATGGCACCGATGGCTTCCTCCCAGTCGTTCGGGTTGATGGTGCCGCCGGGGGCGGACAGGCGCACGAACATGTCGGTCAGGGCGTCCGTGATCAGTTTCTGGTTGGCCGTGGTGTTGCCGGTGCCCAGATCCGTGATCACGAAATCCGTGGGCTGCGCGATCGGGGCGCAGACAATGACCAGCGCCGTAACCGGCTGGCTGGGCTGGATGGCGTTGGCCACCGTCAGCTGGTCGCCGGTCGCGGTGGTGTAGCGCCCGTCGCCGGTGGCCGCGCCATTGGTGCCGTTGGGGAAACCGCCGTTGTCCGCGTTGGCTTCGTCCAGCATGACGTAGACGACCACCGTGCCGGCACCGGCACCATTGCCGACCACCCATGCCCGGGTAACGCCCGCCACGGCTTCGGCCCAGCCGACGTAATCATCGGCTTTCCCGTCCTGCCCCTGCGCCTGGTAGGCGTCCATGACGCGGGTGCGGAAATCGGTATCGTCCTCGATATCCGCGCCGCTGACCGTGATGTCGGTGACCGTGCCGGTCGTCTGGATGCCCGGCACCGGGCTGGACAGGGTGACGATGGTGCCCAGCGTGACATTGCCCGCCGTGCCGGTGCTGCTGGCGGTCCAGCTGACGGTGGTGATCCCGTCGGCCGTCACGCTATCAGCCGACGCCGTGGCCAGCAGGCCACCCTGCAGGGCGAACTGCGTGCCCGCCGGGATGACGGCCGTACCGGTGGCGGTGAAGGTGGCCGTGCCGCTGGCGGCCGTGGCCCCCTTGCGGTAGACGCCCTTGAGCGCGCCCCATGCGGCCAGATACGCGCCCGTGGCGGTCCAGGGCACCGATTGCATCGCTACCCAGTCGATATAGCCGTAATGCAGCCATGACAGGCCCGCCAGCACCATGGACAGCACGTAGATGACCGAGAAGCGCAGCACGGCCGTCACGCCGGGGATGCCGCCGCTTATGACGTCCTGCAGGGCCTGCTGGCGCAGTTGCGACAGGGTCGGACGTGGATAGGCCATGTCAGGTCAGACCCTCCCAGGCCCATGAAAACTTGAACACCCGGGGCGTGCTGTTGCCCGGTTCGGTGATGGTGATGGAGAATTCGGCCATGGTCCGCACGGTGGGGTTCCACCAGGCCGCGACATCCACCGAGGTCGCGACACCGTCATCGACCAGCCACTGCAGGGCCTCGGAACAGATGTCCTCGATCTCGCGCGGGATGGCCCGCGTGCCGACCTTGACCGCGCGTTTCAGCTGCCACAGGCGCGAGCCGATGGGCAGGTCGGCGAAGGCGTCCCCCCACCAGCCGCGCCGGTCGGCCGAGGCAGCACCCGTCGGGCCGGTAGGGGACTGGATGCCGACGGCAGTGTCATCGGATGATGGCTGCTGCGGTGCCACGCGGTCTGTGAAAAGCGAAACCATGACCGCTGATTTCAGGGGGTTGTCCAGCGCCAGATCACTGGACACGATGGGCCAGTCGCCGCGGGCTTCGCGGACGTTCCAGGTGATTGCGATATCCATTATGTTTCCGTGAGATCGAAGGGCGTGGAGGCCGCCGCCTTGTGTGCTATGCCTGCCGGGCAGGGGAGCAGCATGAACACAGACACAGCACAGGCCCGGCCATGCCGCTGATTTTCAAACCGCATGCCCGCGAGGCGATGGAGCGCCGCAGCATCGAACCTGAATGGGTAACGGACACGGTCCTGCACCCGAAATGGACCGAAGTGGACCCCATCCATCCCGAGCGCACGCGCTCATATCGCGCCATACCGGAACTTGGAGGGCGCATTCTTCGTGTTGTCCATTGGCCCGAGGGTTCTGATATAGTCGTACTGACTGTTTTCCCTGACCGGGATGCAGAGAAGCGGAGAGCAAGGTCATGATAAAAACCAGCTACGATCCCGAGACCGACGCCATGTTCATCTGGGTTGGGCCGGAAGGGGCAAAATCCGTGGAAACCCGCGAAGTCTCCCCCGGCGTGATGCTGGATTACGATGCCGATGGCGGGCTGATCGGCATCGAGGTCCTTGATGTGCGCGAGCGCACGTCTCGCCCGGTCCATGGGATCGCGGCGGAGTAAGCATCAGACGGGCGGTCCCGTATCCGCGCCATTATTACCGTTGGAATGTTCATGGCTGGACAGCTTCTTGCCCTGCGCCACGACCTCATTGCCGGTGATGGTGCCCCCGGCTGTGAAATCGCCGGGGGTGGCGACCTTGTTGTTGGCCGGGTTCAGGGCGATCGACCCGTCCGCCATGAGCCAGATCCGGCTGCCGGTGGAGGGATGGAACAGGCAGACCTCACCGGGCTGCAGGTCTTTCGGCCTGCCGCGCTGGTCGCCGGTGGCGATGACCACGCCGCGCGTACGGTCGCCGCCGATGAAGGCGATGACCAGGTCGGACCCGGGCACCGGCCTGCTGGCCAGCCCGTATTCCTGCATGAGCGGCAGGTCGGCCTTTACCTCTCCCGCCGCCAGGGCGGCCTGCACGGTAGGTGTGTTGGGCGTTTCGTTCGTGTTCGCCAGCTGGCGGCCGATGCCCAGCGCCATCATCACGCGGCGCGCGGTGCGCAGAAGGGGGGCGGTCATGATGTGGTATTCTCCGGGGCAGCCAAGTCCTCGGTCTGGATGGAAGTGTCCACGTTGCTCTGCGCAGCGTTCATCGCCTGAATGAAGCGATCGGCCAGAACCGGGTTAAGCAGGGGTTCGGGAGAGAAGGCCGAAGGCGGCATCAGCACGACATCGGCATGGGTTCCGTCCTCGACCGTCTGGCGCAGGGTCAGTTCCCCGATCAGCAGGTCCAAGACCGTGCCGTCGCGCGCAGTGACGGGGGCGAGAGTGTTGGGCAGCCATAGCTGCCCAGCCGCGTCGCGCCAGCTGTCGGCCGTCAGCGTGACGGGATAGGCGCGACCATACCGGCGGTTGACCTCCCACTGTGCGCGCTGCTGGCAGACCTTATTGTTCTCGTCTCCGTTTTCTACCGGAATGAACATGATGCGCGTACGCGGCACGCCACTGTCCGTCGCCTCGATGCCTACGGTCAGGGCGCTCATCTGGCTTGCCAGCGCATCGACATGCGGATCCGTGAATAGGGATACGGTATTCTGGTTTATGGCGATAACCTTGGAATACCGGCCGCCAAGGCTGCGCACGGTCTGGATGCGTTCGACGTTCTGACCCACCGTAAAACCGCTGGCCGCACGGCGCGTGCCCACGGCCGACATGCAGATATTGCCGTCCGGCCGGTCATAGAACAGCACGGCGGCAAGGCGGGAGACGCGCTCGATCACCTCATAGGCGGTTTCCGTCAGGATGACGGAAAAGGCGAGGATGTCGGTATCGCCCGCGCCGTTGACGGAAATCACGTCAATGTTCATGCGACTGGCAACAGCCTGCGCGATGGCCAGCACGTTGGTACTGTTCATCTGGAATGTGCTGAACTCGGCGGCGCACTCCACCAGATCGACAGATTTCGAGGCGATCTGCACCTCGATCAGGTGATCTTCCGGCCCAAGGTCATCCACCACGGTGATGACGTAGCCGGTGAACACCAGATCAGCCCCGATATAGACCTGACAGGTATCGCCCGGGTTGAGCGTGCTAGCCCCGGTGGCGGACGCGTGGGCGGCTGTCATGCCCAGCGTTGCCGTCCAGGGCATGATCTCGATCCCCAGCCGCAGCACGGCCGAGGTCCAGTTGGTGATCTGGCGCGACGCACCACCGGTCGTGACCACGATCGAGACCTGATCCGACGGGGCGTTATTCCATCCCAGAAAGTCGGACAGGGCAGTCAGCGCACCACTCATGATGACAGGGCCTCGAATGCGGTTGGCATGAAAGCGGGATGGATGGGATCGGCGCGCCGGATCAGGTCGGGCGCGCGGGATCCGTCGGCATAGAGCTGCTGGGCCAGCACCAGCGCGGGCAGGGCGGCGTTGCGGGTGACGGTGATCATGTCCGGCAGGCGCGCGCCCCGGTCAGCCAGATCCTGCAGCACCTGTGCGCGCAGCGACCGCAGGGCCTGAAAGCTGGCGTCATTGCCACTGTCGGCCGCCGTGATGGCTTCATCATCGAGCAGCGTGCCGACCTTGAGGCGCATGGCCTGCGCGTCCTCGGCGGATGAAGGCTGCCAGTCCCCGCAGGCGCGGGCCAGCGACAGCAGGGCAGCCTGCCGGCACAGCGTTGCGGTCGCGGCCTGCGCCGTTGCAATGGCCCCGCCGATCGGTGCGCTGGAGGCCATCACCGTGGCATCGCAGGACACCAGCGGGGTCAGGACCGCGATCTGTCCCGCCGGATCCGCGATGGCCGAGCGGACCGATTCCGGCACGGCAAGGATGCCGGTGGCCAGCGCCGTGGCGTCTGCCGCATCCGCCAGCCCTGCCACATTGGCGCTGACGACCTGCCCGTTCGTGGTCAGGTCTTCCAGCACGCTGGCCTCGGTCGCATCGGGATCGGTGGCGGCGCCATTACCACCCACATACCGGCCAAGGTTGCCTGGCAGGACGCCAAGCGAGGCCTGCCATGCGCTGGGGGAACGGATGGCCGTGACGGCACCCGTACCCCAGAGACTGGCGACGGTACGCCCGGCACCGAGGACGGAGCGCCCGTAGGAATATGGGGCCAGCGTGTTGGCGGTGTAATCGGATGACGCGGATGCGCCGAACGCGATGGCCGCGATCCCGATGGCGGCGTCCAGTGCCAGGGTAATGACCGAGCCGAGGTAATTGACGACCTCGACCAGTTCCATCTCGATATCGACAATACCCATCACCCCGTCGCGTTCGTACCAGTCGAAGCGGGTGAGGGCGGCCTGCAGCGCGCCCACGGTGGGGTGGATCAGCGTGCCCGGCCCCTGTGCCTCGGCCGCCATGACCAGCAGGTCACGCTGCACCAGGCATTCGGGGCCGATCAGGAAGCCACGGATCCGGTAGGAACGCGGGGCGCGCCCCAGATCCTCGGCCCATGGCTGGTCGCGGAACGGATAACGGTGGATCTGGAAATTGCGCCCGTTGCCGCCGCCACTGCCGACCACCACAAACGGGACGCCACGGAACGACCCCTGCAGGTATTCTTCCGCAAGGGTCGTGATGATTCCGGCCATGTCAGTTTCCTACGGGTGTGGAGGCGGGCGGCATGGCCTGCTGGACCGGCGTGCGGTTTACGACACGGGTGCCGGGTGGGGCATTCGTGACGCGTGTCCGCGTGCCGGGTGGCGCGTTTTTGTGTTCGATTTCGATCTGGATGGGCTGCAGGGCCTGTGCCGCCGTTGCCGCCGATGCGGTTCCGGACGGCACGGTCATGTCCGGCCCGGAAAAATACTGACGTGCCAGCTGGTTGGCCAGTTGTCCCCGGCGGCGCATTTCACCGAGCTGATCCCCTGGACGTTCCACGTATCCCGAGACGATGGCGGCGGATGCCGCCGGGCTGCGCGCCTGCCTGAGCAGGTCGCCGCCCCGGTGTTCCGTGGTGTTCAGTTCGTAATCAAAGAACTTGAGCTGTTCATCCAGATTCGACTGCCGGATGTCGTGGCCGTAAATACGCCTGAACAGGGCCTGTCGATCAGCATGCCACTGTCCAATGCCGTATGCCTCACCATTATCGCCCTCCCTGTGAGGATCCATCCCGCTTTCCTGGACAAGGTTGGCGACAATGCCGGCCGAATTGCCCCCGCTCCACCCGCGTGAACGGTAGAATGCGTAGGCATTCTTGATGTCTTCCTGATTGGCGATCTTGCGCTGCTGGTCATAGGAGCGGCCAACAAGACCGCCAGAGAGCCGCGATGCCGCATCGTCCAGATAGGATGCTCCCGGGATATACCGGTCAGGCATCGAGCGCAGGTTATCGTCGGGGTCTGTTGCCCGAATGGTGCGGTAGGCTGCATAGCCGACCGCGAGAGGCAATGCCGTGCGGGCCAGCAGTCCACCCCCAAGGCCGCCTGCGTCCTCGACAGTCTGTGCCGCACGGGAAGCTGCTCCCGCCTCGATCGCGGATTTCCGCATGCGCCCAAAGGCCGTTGCCACGCCGATAATGGCAGTTGCCAGGCTGAGCATGCCCGTTAGGACCGGTGCGGCATACAGCGCGCCAACAGCGATCAATGCATCGCGGCCTGCGGATTTCCAGCCGCCAAGGCGATCCACCACATCTGTAATGGCATGATAGACGCCTGTGATGTCGCCTTTGATCTGTTTCCAGCCACCAGCGCGGAGCCACGTCACAAACTGATGGACATATTCCCCGACGTCCTGGGCGATCCATTCCCGGTTTGCCGCGATCAACTGGGTAATGAAGTCAGTCAGTTCCCGTACGCCGGGAGCTGCGGCTTCCGCTATGCTGTTGCCAAAATCCTCGACCGATTCACCCAAGGCGGCCTGTGAGCGGCGCAGGCTGTTGGCAGCATCTACGCTGCCCTGCGTCATGTGGCTGTAACGCTCGGCCTGATTGAGTGTCTGGTCCCATTCCTTGTTGGTCTGCTGGAATATCGGCATGAGGCCCTGAGCCGCACCGCCGAAGCGTTCAGTTGCGGCGATAGCCTGCGCTGTAGGATTTCGCAGCGCCCGTATGCGAGACGCGACAATCTGGAACAGCTTATCAATGGGCTGGGTGCGTACGTCCTCGGGAGAAATCTGCAATGCCCGGAAACGGGCTGCAGCGGCGGGATCCTGATTATGGACCGCTGCCCAGCGTTCCTGGGACAGCTGCTGCAGCGCGCCGGTCATGGATTCAGCCGAGCCGCCAGCCAGCTTGGCCGCGTTCTGCATGGCCTGCAGTTTCTGGGGGGCCATGCCCATGGTGCGCGATGTGGTGCGCAGGTCTGTGCCGACCTGTGCCCACGCGCTGGCAAGGCGGTACACGCCCGCCACGCTGGCGGCACCGGTCAGCGTGCCGAGCACGGGGATGATCTGGCCCAGCGACTGGAACGCGCCGAGGGCGGAGCGGCCGACGCCGACAATGCCGTTGTTCAGACGGGACAGGCCCGACAGGCTGGCGAAGCGGCCAAAGGCCGCCTGCACGCGGCGGACGGGGGCCTGCATGCGGGCGATGCGGGTATTGATCCGCTCGATCGTCTGGCTGGCCCGGTCGGCCGCGCTGATGACAACCTTAACGCCTGCGTTTGGCACGTTCGGCCTCCCGTTTCTGTTCCGCCGCGATCTGGCTGGCGGTCTCGATCGCGTCGACCATGTCGGTGCCGGTCAGCGTTTCCACGTCATGGCGTGACCAGCCGGTGAAGAACCGGCACAGGTCCGCGCCTAGCCGTTGCCAGTTGCCGGGCCAGAAATAAAAAAACCGGTCAGGTAGTCAGCGGCTTTCGCAAACTGGCTGATCGGCATCTTGAGGACGGCGGCCTTGGGCCATCCGCTGACCGCTTCGACCAGGGCGATCTCCGCCTGCAGGAAGGCTTCCGGCGTGCCCTTGGCTTCCGCCGCCTTCATGATCCGGCGTTCGCGCACCGTTGGCTCACGCAGCGTCATATCGCTGAATGTGCGGCCGGTGGCCTCGATCGGGTCGGGGAAAATTAAAGAGAAGGATGGGGCGGTGTCCGGTTCTTCATCGGGCCTGCGCCGCGCGTCCTCCTCGAATCCCGTGACGAACACGACAGCACGGTCGAGGATGGTGCTGCGCAGTTCGATGACGGCCCGTTCCGGCACGCCGGAGATGCGCGCCACCAGACCGATCTGGGAATTGTAGACCGATTCCGGTGTCATCTGCCGGCCCATGGCCTGTGCCGCGCACAGCACATGGTACACGTTGGGTTCATGCAGGCGCAGTGCCTCAAACGTGCCGGCCTTTTTCACCTCAAGCGGCGGGTCCAGGTCGATGACGAGGGTGTTGTCCCCACCATCTTCCTGTTCATCTTCCGCGCCGGCCGGGATCACGATGGCGAGGACTTCCTCATCGGTGGGCTGGCTATGGCGATGATGGCTCACGAGACGATATCCTCGGTCACGGTGTCACTTTCGACATGCAGTTCGAACGTGCCTTCCTGCGTGTTGACGGTGATGTTTTCGGTCTGCCAGCCGGTGTTGCAGGTGATGACCTTGCCATTGGCGCAGACCAGCACGACGGTCAGGTCGGACGCGCCCTGCAGGCTGCTGACCGGGTAGTCCCTGCGGTCACGGCAGGTGGCGCTGATGAAGCCCTGGCCGGGCATCTGGGTGAAACCCTCGACGGCAGACTGGCCCTTGGCGGTCTCATTGACCGGGCCAGAGGCCTGCCACTGGCCTTCGCCCACAACGTTGAAGGGGATGCCGTTGAGGGTGAGGGTCGCGGTGCCGCCAAGCGGCCCGCGATAGACGGTTCCGGACATGGCGGCTCCTTACGATTTCACGAACTGGCAGTTGCCAGCGATGACCCACAGCTGGTTGGCGAAGTCATAGGGCATGAGCAGGAAGACCTGCCCGCCACCCTGATTCTGCGCCTGCAGGTTGGTGGCGAAGGTGGCAGCGTTCTGCGCCCACAGCTGCGTGCACTGCCAGCGGTAGCGCGCGGCGCAGGCCTTGCCGATCAGCTGGGCCGTGGTGGCCTTGGCCCCCGCCGGGATCTTCGTGCCGTCCGCCACCAGAATGAAGCCGCCGAACATGGAGGCCAGATAGATGCGCATGTCCTGCAGGCAGATCATGGCCGTCATCAGCGTCTCGATATCGAGGTAGCTGTTATCGGGCACGCCCTCGGCGTTTTCCTGATAGGTGGTGAGCAGGCGCTCGATGTTGACCGTGCCGCTGTCGTCCACCGTGAAGGTGGACATGCCATCCCACAGCAGGCTGTTGCGCTGGGCCAGGGTGAAGCGCCCGGCATCGGTGGGTGGCATGACCGTAAGCGCGACACCCGTGATCGGAATGGCCGGGTTGGTGCGGACGCTGACTGCTACCAGTGCGCCGACCTGCGCCGCCCAGACCATGGGGCTGGACGGGCTGTCCGATACCGGCATGACCGTGGTGTGCGGATCGTTCTGGGTCAGGCCGAACGTGGTGGCTTCCCCATACGTGCCCCGGTAGGCGGTAATGCCGTGGCCATACAGCTGGTTCATCGGTGCCCAGCGGCCATCGGTATTGTTGAACAGGTTCTTGAACTCTGTCAGGCTGGCCGTGTCGGTGTAGGGATGGATGAACAGGTCGTACACACGGTCACCCAGCGTGGCGAGTGCTGTGGCCAGCGTGGTCGGGTTCTGCGTGCCGCCTGCCATCTGGCCCAGCGTGACCGACACGCCCGTGGGCAGGGACTGCCCGCCAGCGGTGCCCAGCAGGTCAACACCTAGCAGGATGTCGTTGCCGCACAGGCCCTTGTTCAGCGCCGTGACGTTGATCTGCCCCGCCGTGGTGGCGTCCACCGCCAGCGAGACCGGCAGGCCGGTGACGGCGGCAGCAGCGGTGATGACGTTCTCCGCAATCGTCGCGGCCGTGTCGCCCGCCGTGACCAGCGTGGGGATCAGCTGGTCGCCCACATACAGGCACAGCGTGCCGGATGCGGATGCGGGGCCAGCGATGGCGAATGAGCCTGTGGCCGCTACAGACGCGGCGTCATCGGCCAGCGGCAGCACCCAGACCTCGCCCAGCGGGTCGAGGGCGAAATACTGCGCCACCATGATCGCAGCCTGCGACCCGATGCCGTACAGGCCCTGCGCATCGCTGATCCCGGCGGACAGGCGCGCGGTGCCCGCAAGGGCCGCGCCGGTCGTGGTCTGTGCGATGATCAGGACACGACGGCCGTAGGACGCGGTATTCGCCTTGGAATTGTCCAGGGCAAAATAAAAGCCGGGCACCCGGTTGTTGGTCGGGTAGCCCGGCACCGTGATGGAGCCGCTCATGCGTGGACCTCGGCAGGTTCAGGGGTGGCCGCCGCGCCGCCCTGGATGGGCGCGGGCGAGGGGGCAGGGATTGCCGGTGCTGCCGATGCCGCAGGCGGCGTGGCCTTCACCACGTCGCCATTGTGCAGGCACAGCAGCCAGAAGCCCGTGTCGGGCACGGTTTCACCTGCGGCCTTGAGCAGCCGCATGGTGCCGGGCCACCGCACATTGCGGCCCGGGGCGGGTTTTACAAACATGTGGGGGACCTCAGTTGAGGGTAAACGGCACCTGCATATCGGCGAAATCGGGATTGCCGTTCGCCTGCATCTGTCCGGTGACCTCGGTCAGCGGCGTGCCCGCAGGGGGATAGTATTCGATGTATTCCAGACCGAACAGCATCCGGACTTCGCCGGTATGTTCGCGGGTCTCGCTGTTCACGATCAACTCGGTATTCAGCGAGGTGACCTGGGTGATCATCGCCTGCAGATCCACATCGAGCATGATGGCCAGTTCGATCTGTTCAGCCAGCTGGTCCAGATCCGTGGCGACCTGTTCAGGGGATGCACCGCACAGCTGACCACGGATGGCCAGCGTGGTGACCCGCGTGAAGCCGGGCTGGTTGCGACCGGTCGTGGTGCCCTGATCACGCGGGGCGGTGACGAGGATGGCAGGCAGTTTTGCGATCGGCAGCGGCAGGCTGCGGTTGACCAGCACATTCGCGCCGACCAGCGTCTTGGCTGCGATCAGCGCCTGCACGGCTGCATCGCGCAGCTGCACGCGGTAAAGCGTCATGTCGTATTGATGTCCACAAGGTTCAGTTCCAGACACGCACCGCCGTGACTGTCCGGCTGGACCTCGCGGATACTGTATGTCTGGCCATTGATGACGAACTCATCGCCCTGGGCAGGGGGCACCGGGAAGTCCGACAGCCTGACCCCAAGGCGGGGCAGGCTGGTGGTGATGTCCACAGGCGTCGTGCCAGGGAAATCCCCCTGTGGATCCAGTCCCCTGAAACCCTCATCGAATATGCCGTTGATGGTTACCGGATCGGATAGGGACTGGGACTGCCACTGGTAGGGATTGGCGAAGGCGTCCAGGCATGGCCCGAGGACAAGCTGCCCGAAATCGATGCTCAAGCAGCCGGGGGCGTGAAGCCCTGCTGCATGGATGCAGGCGGCGGCGTCATGACGGGCGCGGGCGGCAGCGGCGCATTCTTGACGTGGTCGGCAATGCCGGCGGACACGGTCGCGGCGTTTTCACGCGGGTCATTGGCGAAACGGGCGATGCCGCGTCCCTTCCAGAATGCGGCCGTCTCAAGGGGAACCTTGAGGCGGGTACCAATCGGATAGGGGGCCTTGCCCGGTTCAGGGTAAACCGGGATCAGGGTAAGAACCTCGATCCCATTGTTCTTCTTGTCGTCAGCCATCTGTCAGCCTCACAGGGTCGGGGAGGGAACGTCAGCGCCGGCAGCCATGACGGTGGCCGCCATGCATGCGTTGACTCGCGACGGGATGACAAGGGGTGCCGACTGCATCAGCAGGTTGATGGTCGCCGGGTTTTCCTTGTACCAGAGCTTGGGGGCATAGGCGAGCGGGCCATAATTGAAGGCCGGATCCATGATCAGGCCATAGGCGCGCGTGCCTTCCACACCGGGACCGCCAAGGATGACCGTGCCATCCGCGATCATCGGTTCCTCGACATCCGTCACCGGATCGACGTACCAGTCGTTGTAAAGGTAGAGGTCGAACTGACCCCAGCGGCCCATATACATGGCCCCCTTTACGACGCGGCCACCCAGATCCGCGCTGGAATCACCGGTGCGGCCGGGCCACACGATGGCGTTCAGCACCTTCGGGTCGTTCTTGAACGCGTTCCAGGTGGAATTCGTGAAGATGACCTCGGTGGGTGCGGCACCGGACTTCTGCAGGACCAGCGCAGCCCAGGCGGTGATGTAGTCCGACGGGTAAACGCCGGTCTGCCCCCACTGCGCGGTGCCGGTCAGGGCCACGGTCAGGGCCGGATCACGCTGGAAATCCACCACGATCGGGTCGGGGTAGCCTTCGCCGACGACGGTGATCTTGCCGCTGACCAGCGCATTGGCTGCCATCCATTCCTGCCGGCGCAGGATCATGTCCACCTGGTCGGCCATTTCCCATGCGAGATTGGCTTCCAGCCGTTCCGCCGGGGACATGCCGCCCATCAGGCGCTCGCCGATCGCACGCCGCACGGGCTTAAGCAGGTCGGGGTTGCGCCAGTCCTTGATATAGGCCGGCTTGAACAGGTTGGTCTGCCACTGGCGGCTTTCCACCAGCTTGCCTTCGACCAGTGGGGAGCAGAAGGGGGCCAGACGCCGTTTACCGACATCGACGTCGATCGCGACTTCCGGGGCGTCCGATTCCACCATGTTGGGGAACATGTGGTCGAGCAGGAAGCTCTGCGCCGTCTTGAGGTTACGCACGAAATAAACCAGCTCGGCGATGTCGTACGCGCCAAGCATGGCGTTCAGGGAACCCTGAACGCCAGCACTACCGGTAACAGAACCTGCCACGGTGTAATCCTTGATTTCTATGGAAGAGCGAACGATCAGACGATGTCGTTCGAGAGGCCCGTCTTGATGAAGATGGCCCACTGGCGCAGCGCCTGGGTAAGCGCGTCGAGCGTCCAGCTGCTGTCGTAAGTCATGTAGTTCGAGTTGAACTCGCCCATCTCGTAGATGGCCCCGGTCTGGGTCGCGCCCGCCGCCGTTTCCACGGCATCGACCATGATACCGCATGGCGTCTGGCTGCCGTCGGTGGCCGTGGCCACGGACAGGATGTATTCACCGGTGGCCGTCACGCGGCCAACCACCGCGCCGCGGGGCAGGGTCTGGCTGGCGCCGAAGGTGACGGTGCGCGTGACCAGCTTCATGTTGCCCGCGACCAGCTGGTCGGGGACAAACAGGGTCGAACGGGCCTGCGGATAGAAGCCGTAGCTGTTGAGGGAACCGGACATCAGCCGTTCTCCTTATCGATCGCCGCGCACATGGCGCAGGGACGCGCCAAGGCGTGCGCCGGGGCGGTTCTGGTTTTCCGATGCGTCCTGCGTGGCGGGTGCCACGGCATTGCCGCGCATGCGGCTGCGCAGGGACGGTTCACGCTGCACGGTTGCCTGCGGCGCAGGCGCGGGCATCGATGCGACGGTGGCGTCGAGGATGCCGATGGCCTTGCTGCGGGGCAGGTTCGTGCCGAACGCCAGTTCAGCGGCGGCGGCCGGGTTCACGGCAGCAGAGGGAGACATGAAGATCGCGGCGCAGCGGCCACGCTCACGCGCGCGGGCGGATGCCTTGGCGTCGTCCTTCTCGTCTTCCTTGTCGCTGTCATCGTCGCCTTCCTCGGCGGACGTGTCTTCGCTGTCGGTGTTGTCGGCCTTCTTGCTGGCTTTCTTGCCTGCCTTCTTGCCGTCGGTGCCCTCTTCGTCCTCGGGGTCTTCGTTGGGGTCGTCACCTTCGGCTTTCTTGCCGTCGGTGTTCGTCTTGTTGTCGTCTTTGTCGTCACCCTCGGCACGGGGCTTGAGGTGTGCAAATGCGCTGGCGCCGGGTTTGCGCGGTGCGGACATGTAATGGCTCCAGAAGGGAGAGATCAGCCGATCGTGTCGAGCAGTTCGCGGAATGCCGCCTCTGCCCCCATCACGGCATCGGCCAGGCCGGCATCGACGCCGCGCTGGCCGAGGAAGGTTCCGGCCTGTGTGGCGCGCACACGGTCGGCCGGAATGTCGCGGTTGCGTGCAACCGTGGCGACGAACAGTTCACCCATCGCATCGATGTCGGCCTGAAACCGCCTGGCGGCCTCTTCCGACATGGTCGTCGTGGGATAGGAATCTGTTTTCTGGTCGCCGAACTGGAAGGTCGTGACCTTGATGCCGGCCTGTTCCAGCGCGCCGGTGATGTCGACATGCATGCCGACCACACCGATCGAACCGACCCCGCCCGTGCGCGGCACGATGATCGTGTCGGCCGAACTGGCGAGGGCATACGCGGCGGAATAGGCGCTTTCGTTTACGATCGCGACGATGGGCTTTGCCCCGCGTCCTTCGTAAATGCGGTCGGCCAGATCAAAGCATCCGGCGACCGTTCCGCCGGGGCTGTCGACCAGGAGGACAATGGCCTTGACGGATGGCTCATCGATGGCCTGCTGGAAGGCGACATTGATGTCCTCGTAGAACGTCGCCCCGCTCCACCACCAGCCGGGGCTTTCACCCGGCAGCAGCACGCCGGAAACGGGGATGACGGCCACATCGGAAATCACGGTGCCCAGCACAGGGTCACGGTCCGCCTTTTCCTGAATGGGGCCGAACATGGCCATATCGTCCGAACCATGCGCCAGCAGGTGCCGCACGACCTCCATGCGGTCAGGCGTGAGGGCGAGCGGGCGGCCCAGCATCCGCTGGGCAAGCGCGAGGCTCTTCATTCTGCTTCCGGTTTCCTGTCGGTTTTCGATGCAAGGTTCTGCCCGGCCCATTCCGGGGTGGGCAGGTTGCGGTCCTTGAACGCCTGCACTTCGATGGCGCGTTGATCGAGGGTTTCCTCCCAGTCCGCGCCTTCGTTCTCCGCGCATTCGGTCTCAAGGGTGGAGAGGCCGGCATCCATGCCCAACACGGCACCCTGTTTCTCCGCCACCGGATCGATCCAGCCACGGCCGGGGCCAAGCCAGATGGCACGGGCATAGGCCGCGCGCGCCTGAATGAACGGGGGCGCGCCGCGCGGCAGCGGCAGGGCATCCTCTTCCATGGACTCTTCCAGCCAGGACAGGCGGATAAGGGTCGGAAAGCCGATGCTGAAATCATCGCGCCGGCGCTTCATGGTCTTCCATGCTTCCAGCAGGGATCCACGGGCGGACGAATAGTTCACGTCCGACCAGTCATTGCTGACCTGCATGGGCGAGAGGCCCGCGCCACTGGCGACGTTGTTCAGCACCGCGCGCTCGAAGTCGCGGAAGTTGCTGGCCGGTCGGGCTGCCGATACGGTGTTGATCTTCTCGCCCGGGAACAGGATCGGCATGCGGGATCCCGCAAGCGAGATGTTCCGATGCTGGTGGAAGGCGATGCGCTGGTCCTGATAATAGGCGAGCTGCTCGTCGCCACCTTCTAGCCCCTCGGCCGTCATGGCGGCATCGAACGGGCTTTCGATGTAGGCTGCGAACGTCGCGTTGATGATCGCGGCGTCCAGTTCGGTCCCGTCGTATTTGATCAGCATTTTCAGGCGCTGCAGGACGGGCGTCAGGATGCCGGCACCGCCGCGATGCTGGGAGCCGCGATGATGCTCGAACATATGCACGACATTGGGACGGCCCCAGCCGGTCTCCCGTTCGTAACGGTCCCATGTGACCGTGTCGGCCGCGCTGTACCAGTCCGCCTGATGGGCCTTGCGGATCCAGTAGGCAATCGGCGCGCCACTGTTCGGGTCAATCTCGACCCCGTTGCGCAGGTTCTTCAGGTCGAAGGTCTGCTGCGGGTTGCTCAGGCGGTCCGGATCGATGATCTGGACGGTCGTGGCATATTGCGCGGCACCAAGGCCGACGCGGTCCTCCATCCATGGCAGCAGTGCCAGGGCATCGCCATCCACGATCAGATGACGGAAGGCCAGATGCATCTGCTGGCCAAAGGTCAGCATGCGCTCGGTATCATTGTAGCGCAGCGGATCGTCCGCCCATGTGCGCCAGTGGGCATCCACGGCCTGCGCGTATTCTTTTGCCCAGACCGCGTCGAAAGCGGGGTTGCCGCTCAGGCGGGCGAGGGCGCGGTAATCAGGCTTCGATATGGGGCGAAGCTTGACGCCGATGGCATTGTCCAGTGTCCGTGTAACAGCCCCGGATGCCCAGCCGTCATTGCGGACCAGGTCACGCACGCGGCTGACGATCCGGTCACGATACGGGCTTAGTTCCGTATCGGCTGACCCCAGATAAGGCTGCCAGCCCTGCATGCGCTGGCCGTAAACGTCGGCCGCATCATACGGTGTACCGAAGGGCGAGGTCAGCGCATTGATGATGCGCCGGCCGGGGCCGGATTTTGGAACCAGAGGCGATGCCATCCTGCGGATGAAATCACCGACGCCCATCAGAATACGGGCCTCAGTGCCCTACGGCGCACGCCGGGGATACCTAGCTGGCGCTGCAGTTGCTGGATCAGCATGGTCAGGCTGGAAATGGAGGCCTGATTATAGGTGACAGACCGGCTGCCATCGCCCTGTGCGTAGCTGACCGATACCACCTTCTGACCGGACTGGAGTGCAATGAGGGTCTGCTGCGCGGTGCTTAGTGCTGCCTGCAGCTGGGCCTGCGACATGCCTGCCAGAATGCTGGTTGCAGGATTGTAGGTGGCCTGCGGCAGGAAGGGATAGGGACTGCCCATCATAAAGGGGCATCTCCTTTTTGACCGGATCAGGGCAGGCGTTCCGCCCATGATCGTTTGCGTTTGGATCCGTCAGTTGACTGCGGATCCCGTTGCGTGACGGTGAGGGATTGCACCACCATGCCGTCATGCAGCGGGCTGCCATCCTCCTGCACCGGTTCGGCTGAAGGTGGCGGCGGGTGTTCGACCTTTTCTGTCGCGATGTCATCGGCTTTCTTGTTCAGCCTCAGACCCAGATACAGGAGGCCGCACAGGGCCGCGTAGCTGTAGACCGCGAGATCAAGCGCCTCGTTCGCGCGGCCGGGGATCTTCTCCCAGACGCGGTATGTCTGGCCGCCCTTGGTCTTCCGGACGGACCGTTCCGCCACCAGCTGGGCGAAGTAATTGATGTCACGGTCAGCCGGGAAATGCATGTATCCGGGTGCTGGCTCACCGGGTTCCGGCTGGGACAGGTGCAGGCGGCTGCGGATCACGTCCTTCGCCGCGTTGACCCCGATGATGACAGGGCGGAAAGCCGCCTTGTTACGCGCGCTGGGACGCTTTGTCGGCCAGACCGGGGATCTGGCCCCGCCACGTGCTGACTCGCCCTTCACGGCCCATATCTTGCGGCCCAGTCGTGCGCGACAGAACTCGTAGACCTTCTGGGTATGGTGGCCACCTGAATCGATGCAGGCGGCGGACACGCTGAACGGACGGCCATCAGCACGATACCACTGCCGCTTGAGAACCGCGTCCACTCGTTCCCACAGTTCGGGGCCGTCCGGATCTCCCTCGATGACGATATGGGCGATGGACCAGCGTTCCTCATTCCGGCCCCAGCCCACGATCTCCAGTTCGACACGGTCGTCCTGGGTGTCGCCGCCGGCTGTCAGTATGGCTACGCCGTCCGGAACTTCCCCGGGCCAGACTTCCACGCGGGCGGCCAGGCTGATTTCATTCAGCGCACCGTCGCCGCGATCTTCGTAAGCCTCGCCCAGCGTTAGGTTGATGAAGGTCTGGCGCTTGAGCGGGTCGTTTTTGACGTCCAGCCATTCTGCTACCAGCTTGGTCCAGCTGGCATTCGGGAACAGGGAGTAACCTGCCCAGATGTGGAAAGAGGCGATGCCCTTGAACGGGGCATGCGCTACCCATTCCCCGGCATCGATCATGCCGGGCTTGTCGGCCTCCTCGATGATGCAGCCATTGTGCCGGCACACGTAATGTGCGGTTTCCGGCAGATGGTTGCCGTCCTGGTCCTTGTCCCACTTGATGCCGTGGGCCGTGTCGGGGCCGCCCCATTCCAGAGGCTGCTTTTCCCCGCAATGGGGGCATGGCACGTAGTAGCGCCGCTGGTCGCCCAGATCGTACAGGCTCTCGATCCGGCTCAGGCCCGCGATGGTCGGGGTGGATCCGGCCGCGATCTTGCGGTTCCAGAATGTCTCCGACCGCTTGGCACCCAGCGCGATCTGGTCACCTTCGCTTCCCGCGCCGTTGACCGGGTAGCCGTCCACCTCGTCGAACAGCACGATGCGGGCGGTGATACGACGGAAGCCGCCCGGGCTGTTCGCTCCCACCAGCGTCAGCGATGACCCGTTCAGCAGGGTCTTCTTGAGCAGCGTCTGGGACGACGAACGCGACTTGGGATCGCCCGTCAGGGCTGCCAGGACGGGCGTGTCCCGCAGCATGGGAGCGATTTCGCTCTTGCTGTAGTCCTCGGCATCCGTTTCACGCGGCTGCACCAGAAGGATCGGGCAGGGATCCTGCTGCAGGTAATAGCCGACAGCGTGGTCGAGGATCTTCGTGTAACCGACGCGGGCGGATTTCTTGACGTAGATCCGCTCGACAGCCGGATCCGTGAAGGCATCCATGATGCCGTTCTGGTAGGCGAAGGCCTCGAACCGGCCGGTCTCCGCGCTGGACTCCCGCGAGAGGACGGCATACTTCGCCGCCCACTGGCTCAGGGTCAGGCGCGGCGGCGGCTTGAGTGTCTCCCGGCGCACGCGCGCCAGTTCAGCCCGGAATAGCTTCAGCCCCCGCTCATAGAGGCTGCTGCCCGGTGATAGGATCGCCATCCGCAGTCAGTTCTTCCAGGACGCGTGTCACTAGCGTGGTCAGACGGTCCTGCACTTCGGCTACGGTCTTGCAGCGGTGCAGGGACGGGGCTTTCTCAGCAGCCATGGCGAGCAGCTTGGTGCGGACGCGGGCGTATTCCTCGCCGACGGTCTCGACCACCTTCGAGCTTTCAACGACCTTTCCAGCTTTCAGGTCGTATTCCAGCTTGCGCATGAGCGCCTTGTAGTTCTTCTCAATCCGGTTGGCTTCCTGCGTCGTGTAGGGAGCCAGTCCTTTCTCGATCTGCTGACACGCTTCGTCCGGTATCAGGTCCGGCCGCAGCTCATTGATGGGTGCAACCTCATCTGCAACCTGCAACCCGGGTTGCACCTCTGGTTGCAGGTCAGGTTGCAGGTCCGTGCGCTCGGCAAGCCACTCCTCGAACGACGCGACGTCCACGCGCTTGCCGTCGGAAACAATCCTGCCAGACGCTAGATGTTTTTGAATTGCCGCACGGCTTACGCCTGCGCGGCGCGCGGCTTCACTCTGGCTGATCGAGGATTTTTTCACGGAAAGTGCAACTGCAACTGCAACCTGAAAATTTTATCTCAGCTAGAGATCGTACGGGCTCGCGCAACCCCGCGATGCGAAAAGTCGCAGGAAGGACCCAAGGCATTCCCTACGCGGGGAGGGCGACCCTCCCGTGCATCTGGGCTGTCCGTGGGTCAGCGGGCCGTGCGGATGGTTTTCAGGATCGCCGCCTCGATGACCTTCGGGCCTTCACGCTGGACCATCTCCGCCGCGCGCTGCTCGAAGTCGAGATGCTTGTCCACTGCCTTGTTCGGCCTGAACATATAGAGCAGTTTCAGGCGTGTCGCGCCCTTGGTTCCACGCGAGCCGTCACGACGTGTCCCGCGTGACGGACGTTGCCAGATGCCACGAATGCCACGGACGGTGCCCGCGAACACGTCAGGCCGTGCCAGCAGCCGCTTGATCAGCCCGCGCGGGATCTGCCCATATGCATCGGTCTTGCCATCCACCGGCACCAGCAGATCACCAGCGCCATCCTTGGCACCGACCCAGTGGTCGCCCCCGGTTTCATATGGCGTCAGGTATTTCGCCTGCTGGTCCCGCAGCGACACGACCGCGGTCGGATCGCTTTTCGTCGCCTTGTCCACCTGCGTGGCGCGTATAGTGAAGGGGCGCGGATGATCGAAGATTTCCGACATCGCGCTGTTCTCCAGCCGCATGGCATCGAAGGCCAGGGTGTTTACGGCGATGGACGTGGCATACGGGATCTGCTTTTGCATGTCTGACAGATCACGCTGGATGCGTGATGTATCCAGCGTGATGCTGAAATCACCCATGGTCAGAAGTCGCAGCCACCGCTATCGAACCCGCCGCTGCTGCCGCCGCAGTCAAAGCCACCACCGCTATCGCCGCCACCGCTGCTGTAGTCGAAACCACCGCCACTGGATCCGGCGTCGCTACCACTGCCTGAGAATGGATCAGGAGCGGGAGCCGGTGCCGGGGTGCTGACGTCGCGTTCAATGACCGTGTCATGGTCGCGACCGCCTATCATCGACCCGGCGATACCGCCCAAGAGCGCACCTTCGACAAAGTCAGATCCGCCCGAACGACCGGAACCGGTATTGACGATGACGGGGGATGCGGGGGTACTGCCATTGTAGACCGGGTCGCGATCGCGACGTGCACGACGTCCAAACGGGTCAGAAGGATCGCCATAGGTGCGCTCCCCGAGACGACTACCATCGGACGCAATGCAGCTTGCGAAAGCAGCCTTGGGGCTTGCGCCGCTCGTCTCGGCTTTTTGTCGGGTATCGGCGGCAACGGCCCGGGCAATCTGGTTATCATGTCCGCGCCGGATCCGCTCCATCTGTTCTTCATGCCGCTGATCGATCTGCATCTTGATCAGCTTGGCACGCCGATCCGACCAGGACAGCCATACAAACATGGCAACGATGACGACAATGAACAGCAGGCACACGAACATGAAGCCCGTGCTGATGTGTACATGGTGCGTGGGGTGCATAAGGGTTTCCCGAAATGGATAGGGTCAGACCGAAGTGATCAGCAACTCGGCCGCAGGCTTCTTTTTCAGACCGACCGAATAAGTGGTCATGACTTCCTCGATCTGGAAACGAGCGAAAATCTCCCGGATTTCCGGCACATCATTGATCGACATGATGAAGCGGCCTTTCAGGCTGCCCAGCAGGTCAGCAATCCGGCCAAAGTCATCAGGCGAGAAAATGCTCTTCCCGTAATCGTCCTCACATCCCCAGTAAGGCGGATCGAGGTAAAACAGCGTGCGTGGCCGGTCATACTTGGTGATCAGCCGTTCGTAGGGCAGGCATTCGATAACCACACCAGACAGGCGCTGGTGGACTTCATCCAGCATCGGTCCGAGCCGCGTTACGTCAAAACGGGCAGAACTGGCGACAGCTACGCCGAATGTCCGCTCCATTGGTTTTCCGCCGAAGCGTGTACGCTGCAGATAAAGGAACCGTGCGGCACGCTCCAGATCGGTCAGGCTATCCGCGTTCATGTCCAGCAGGCGCTGGAACTCGTCCCGGCTGGTCAGCTGGAACTTGAGCATGTCCATCAGGGCTTCATAGTGCCGATTCAGGATGCGGAAGAGGTTCGAGACGTCGCGGGAAACGTCGTTGATTACCTCGCCTTTTGCGCGGAACGGCCGGCGCAAGAACACACCGCCCATGCCGATGAAAGGCTCGACATAGGTATCATGGGGCACCTTGGCGATGCGCTCGATGACACGGGACGCAAGGTTACGTTTGCCGCCCAGATAGGGGGCAACAGGCGACACGGGAGTCGCCGAAATTTGTCTATGTGACATTGAAATGATACTCGAACGCCCGTTCCTTCACAGGAACCGGGGCGGGGGTTTCCCGTGCGCAGCACCACCTGCGCGGTTTGGTTTGTCGCAAGCAAACCAGCCCTCGCCCCCAAACCTGTGAGGCGAAGGAAACCGTCCGACCGGACTAAGTCCGGGCGTGATCGAGCAAAGCGCGCCCTATGCCTTGGCGCGCCTGCCTACCGAATCCATCATTTGCCGGAACGCGTCAAGCACGTGTTTATCATGCCCGCGCAATGTCCAGCGGCACCTGTCGGAAATCATCTTCCGCCCGGTCGCGCTCATGGAAGCGGATGTAAGCCTTGGTTGCATCAATGCGGATGCTGTCGGAAATGGCCTGCATCGCGCGCAGCCATTCCTCATCATCGATATTGAGGCGGCGCAGGCTGAGGATCTTGTCCGTGCGGATCTTGCCCTCTTTGCCGACCTCGAACGCATCCGTGACAATGACGCGCAGGTTCTCGTCGGCGCCCTTGGACCAGCGCCCCAGACAGCTGTCGATCAGCGACTTCGCGGCCTGCAGTTCCGGTCCAAACGAAATGGAATCGCCCATCGCGATGGTGAGCTTCTTCAGGCCATCGTAGCTGGTCAGCGTGATGTTGCCCTTCTGGCCGCCATAGGTGGTGCCATACTTCTCGGCAATGAGCGCCAGGACGGTGCGAATGTCCTCGAACGCCTTTAAACGAAACCCACTGAGGGCCTTGCGCAGATCGGCAGCGCCGCCGAACAGTTCGCGCACCAATTCATCCACCATCAGGTGTTCGGGCTTAACCTTGTCGCGCGGCACAAGGCGCCCGGCGGAATCCTGCATGTAGCTTTCGGGCACCATCACGCGGCCTCCCACTGCGCACGCCGCATGTTGGCCGCGCATTCCGCTGCGCGATCGCTGGCCCAGATCTTCACGCCGGGACGACGGTCACGACCCGCAATACGACGATAATGCGCGGCGGCACGCTCCCAGACGGTGACATCCGTTGCGGGCTGGCGCGGCTTGCGGCTCGGCTTCATGAGGCTTCCTTGCTTCACGGGTGAGGGGACCGGCGCGCATGGCGCTACAGGTCCAGAAATTTCCCAGCGCCCGCGCCTTCGCGTGCGTGGCTGTATCGTGTCGTGGTCGCCAGCGATGTGTGGCCCAGCTGCTGCTGCACCACATGCGCCGGCGCGCCATTGTCCTGCATGTGGCTGGCGTACGCGTGGCGCAGCCAGTGCGCGGAAACCTGCGATGGCAGGCCTGCGCGCTTCGCGGCCCGCTTAACGGAGCGGTGGACCGCATCGACGCTAAGCGGACCGCCATCGTGGCCGGGGACCATCGGCGCTTCTGGCCGACTATCAACACGCAGCGCCACGATCTCCTTCCACACCTTGGCGGGGATCTCGACGGTTCTGTTCTTGCCGCCCTTGCCGAACACATGGGCGACGCCGCCCTGCTGGCGGCGCTTGAGGTCTTTCCACCGGACGGCGCAAAGCTCGGAGATACGCAGCCCGGTGGCATACAGGACGCGCAGCATGGTGCGCCTGCGCGGATCCGTTTCCCCATCAATGAGGTCACGCACCTGTTCCTGCGTAAGGATCCGCTCATGCAGGCTGTCGCGCATCTTCGGCACACGGACGGCAGGCCCCACATCGCGGGGCAGCATTTCCATGGCAGCGCCGTAGGACAGCAGCGACTTGACGGCCATCAGCTTCCGCCGTCGCGTGGCGTCCGCTCCCGTCAGGCTGTCGTACCAGCTTTGCAGGTCGGCCGCCGTCACCTGCGCCAGTGGTTTGTCCACATGCGCAAGGAAGGCGCGGACATCGCTTTCATACGCGCGGCGCGTGTTCGCACCACGGTTGTGAAGCCATGTCTTGATCAGCAGATTGTCGGCCGAGTTCTGAGGGGCTTTTGGGGCCTCATCAGTGGACGGCATGGCGCGGTCTCCGCTAACCATATGATTTCATTATAAAACGGGGTGGTTAAGCCCCCCTGAAATCCGCCAGATAACTGGTGTTATCTTGCGGCTATCAGGCCCCTGCATGGGGTTATCTTGCGGATGCCCGATCCGGTGCTGCCAGATAACTTTGAGTTATCCTTGCGGCTATGGGGCGCGCCAGATGGCGATGCACAGCATGGGCTGCGCCACGATCCATCCCGCGAGAATGAGCAGATCGAAGAACCGGACGATCGGCATTGCGCTCAGTGCATGTATCAGACCAGTCATTATTTGCTGTTTCCATAAACGCCATAGTGTCCCAGCACGCCCAACATTATGCTGATGGCAATCACGACGATTGCGAAGGCAACTGCCCACCACACGATGGACGGTAGGTGGCCATGTATTTCCATCGAATGGAGATTCATTTTCACCAGATCCTTGCTATAATCAGGCTTATTCATCCTCTGGTCCGTTCAGGGGGTGGAACAGAAGGCCGTCGGTGTTTGCCCACCGGCGGCCTTTGCTTTTTCAAGCAGTCATTGTTTTACGGGCATGGCTGTGAACAAACACAGCCATGCCAGAAAATCTTTTGCGGCCCATGGCAGCAAGATTGGCGAAACAGCAGCAATTTAAGGAACCGTAATTGTCGCTTTTCGCCTCGTTATCTACTTGCACGGTAAGCACAGTCACACGGAAATGGCTTTTGCGTCCTGTCACATGAATATCGGCAGAAAACTGCCAACTCGAACCGGAATACATGGCGATTAAGACGGTTTTCTACGAACCTTCCATTATCCCAGCGAAGGCGCGCCAACCCGCCGCCCGCGACTGCCCATCATGGGACCGAAGGCCAGTGTCGATTTGACCAGGCCGGCGGGAAGCCGCTCAGTCTGACGGGCGATTTCTTCCCGACGGATGGCGTTTACGATGGTCGTCACGACAGCGGGGGCCACGCGGCCTGCAAAATGCTGGGCTTCCCGACTGACCCACTGGCGATCCCCGCACCGCGCAACCGCGTCATGGAACATGACCTGCGAGGTCAGCGTGCCGATCCCGACATCCGCGCGATGACGCGGGAAGGGGTTCCATTCCAGCGGCACGACCAACAGACGCTGCTTTGTCAGGGTCACGACAATGCCATGCCGGTTACCGCGCACGACAATATCGCCGCGCGACAGGGTCGGCAGCTGTGATTTCATCTGATGGCTCTATGTTGGGAACGCCCGAGCGGGCATAAAAAAAGCGTGGCGTCCACTCTCTGGACCCACGCATAACGATAGTTTGCCACAAATGACTTAAAAGCGGTGGCACGTCAACCTTTCCATAAAGGTCCCGGCATCCCGTCATAATGTTCGGAAAGCTGTTCCAGCAGAAAACACAGCGCACCTGACGTGTTGCGTTTGTCCTGTTTCAGCCGTGCCGCCATATCATTGAGGGACAGCCCATCGATCATCAGCAGCACCAGCAGCTGCTCGCCGCGCGCACCGATGCGCTGGCGGATGTAGTTGCGGCGCGCGGCAGATCCCATGCGCCCGATCATGGCGTCATGAATGTCACCGCGTTTTGCACCGTGTTCCATTTCCGGATCGGTTCCGCCCAGGGCACTGATTTCGTAATCGGTTGCCCAGAACTGGGCAGACTGGACCTGCCCTTCGGTAATCGCCTTGGAACGCAACAGGCCATACAGCCCGGCGCACCGACGCCAGACCTCGACAGGGCGGGATTTCTTGGTGATCTCGACATCCACCAGCGCAAGGTCATGGTGGGCGATACGTGTCTCCGACGGACGGAAATCGGGACGGTAGGCGGACTGAGCGGGCGACTGTGCCCGACGACGGGAAAGGGCGGCGACTGACACGCGAAGCCTTTCAGTAAGCAGGACTCCCGGCGTCATCGTCTCTTTGCGGAACCTGCTGCATCTGGGCATCAGGCAGGATCGATCAGCGGCCAGGAATTGGCCACAATATATCCCTCTTTTGTACACAGGTCAGTAGCCGAGTCGCCAATTCCTGTTTTCCGCCAGTTTTAATGGGTGCGGACCGCCATAGACCGCGAAATAATCCACATGCAGGCTAGGCTGGTACCAGCCGGTTCATCTGCGCCAGCGTGTTTTTCCATGACCGGTAATCCGATGGCGTGCCAGGCGCGATGACAAACCGCGCCGCACGATCATGCATCAGGCGGATATGCCCCTTGCTGGTCAGGCTGCCATGCCGGCCTTGGGCACGAGCACGCGCGATCAGTTCGCGCACATGCTTGTGCCGCCGCATGTTCATGCCGCCACGTCCTGCGGTCGGTAGGCATCCAGATAGGCGTCAAGGGTCAGTTCAGGTGGCTTGCCAAGGCTGGCGGCCGTCTGTGCCCATTCCTGCTTGGCGCGGCCGTAGTCGCCCAGTTGCTGCATCAGGTCAGACCATTTGCGCCGGTCTTCGGCCAGATCCGCGCGGGCCTGCTTTTCCCATTCCTGCATGACCGGAGATGGCGGCGGTTCAGGCAGGTCAGCTGCAATCTGGTGTTGGGACCAGGCCGCCTGCACGGGCTTGTCGAAACAGCCTGCGTGCTGGGGAACTTCCCGGTTTTCGTGCATGTCAGCCGTGTGATCGGTTATCGCCTGGACAATCACGGCTTCCGGTATGCCCTGTTGAAGCCATTTACGGACCATGCCGATATGCCGGCGCGTGCTGTAGCTGGGGAAGCCTGCCGCCTCCATCACCGCCTTGACCGTCCGATCGATGGCGCCGCGTTCGATGACGGCATCGGTTTGGGGCAAACCGGTTTCGACAGATTCAGATATAGATGAATTAATATCCTTATCTTTATCTATATCTACGGAAACCGAAGAACCTAGTTTTGAAACCGAACCCCCAGAAACCGAAAACCGATTTGGATTTTGGTTTCGGTTTTCGGTTTCTGCCGGTTGGGTGGCCGGCACAGACACCATCAGCGGCATGTGGCGCTGACGGACGGTGTCCTCGGCTTCCTGTGCGCGGCGGGCGCGTGCCTGCTCCGGTGTTTCCCCTTTGCGTGGGCGGCCACCATTGCCACCATTGATCCGGGCCTTGTAGCCGCGCAGCGTATCGTCCGCAGGAATGGCCCCGGCCGCCTGCGCAGCCTCGAACTGGCGCAGGGCCTCGTCCCGCTCGGCACGCCGCCGCGCACGCTCCTGCCGGCGGATCTCACGTTGCAGCAGATGGGGGCTGTACAGCGCGCCATCATCATCCCGCGCGGCAAAGCCCCATTGCTCGATCATGGGCAGCGTGCGGGCCAGCACGTCCGGGCTTTCGCTTATGAAGGTCGCAACCTCGGCATCCGTCAGCATGTGCGTGCCGCTGCGCAGCACGATCATCCGGTTGGCCTTGAGCGTGTCGATCAGGGAATGCGCCACGCCGCGCGCCTCGGCTGGCATGGTGCGGATCATGGACCACGGCGGCACGACCCCGGCGTCGAAATCGGCAACTGTTGGCAGGGTCGTCATGCGTCGCCTTCCTCAGCCTGCGGCGGGCATTCGTGCGGACAGTCCGCGCACCGGGCGCGCAGGCGCTCCAGTTCGGCTGTCGCCAGGCGCAATGCCTGCCGGTTTGCGATCAGGTGGGTGATGATGCCTGTCAGGCCATCAGGCAGTGCATAGATCCGGGTCAGGAACAGGCTCAGGGACGGAAAACTGCTGCCCCGGTCCAGTCGCAGCCCAAACCCACGCCCGAAGTCCAAAGAGATGCCCCGTGGCAGTTTTATTCGTTTGGGCATTGCCTACCTTCATCCACCAGACGGAAAATTTCGTCGCGTAGCTCGTCGCACTCGATCATCAGTTTCATCAGTTCTTCGCCACGCGGGGCGGAGACACCATCCAGCCAGTTGCGCACGGTGCGCGGACTGGTATCGATCCGGCCGGCCAGAAGCTTGGCGCCGTTCCGGATCCGTCCGTACTGGCGCGTCAACACGCCCCGGACCGTGTCGCGGTAAACAGCGGCCGTCATAAAATGAATCTTCTGAGTGCAATTTGACCAATTCTTTCCCACCCGTTTCCTCCATGATCTCTCTCAGCAACAAGTGAGATCAGGACCGGGTAGGAAAGGGGTCTATATGAAGCAGCGCATGTCCCAGCCATCGCGGGTGAGGGACGGGGCATGCGCTGCGCCAGACCTGATGCCGCCATCATGCTGACACCTCATTCTGTTCAGGATTGCCCAGGTCCGCAGCCCGTGCAGGGGCCGCGAACACACGCACCGCATGTTCACCACACCACACACGACGCACGCACGCAGGCCTGCCGCAGAACGCGGGCCGCACGCCATGGCGCACGGTCCCCTCGATCCACTGGCAGGTTGCGCCGCTGGTCATGGCGGTGGGTGAATGATGGGTCATCAGGCCGCCGCGCTGACCGGCGACCACGACACGCAAGGGAAGCCCTTTTCGTCATAATGCACCGCGCAGACATGACCGGCCTTGAAAAGCTTTCCAAGCTTCGACGAGATGTCTTCCGCAGTATTCGTTGCAATCATGACCAAGAGAGGATCGGCGGGAAGGCGGCCCTGCCAATCGAAATCTACGCCGTCATCAGCGATCTTCTGACCCTCCAGGCGCAGACCGATCTTGGCCACGTGCGCGAGCATCTGTTCGATCACCCGTTTTTCGCTTTCGGTTTCGGATACAGCGCCAGCGTCCGTGTCGCCCTGGTCATCTGCGGTCGGCTTTGCTTCGCCTGCAGCACCCTTCGCCACCGGCGTATCCAGCACCGGTTCATTATCAAGCGTGCCCAGACCGGCGAAGACACCGATAACCGGCTCAGATGCGTCATCACCCGCGTCCGTGTCGTCATCCATCGACGGCACATTGCCAGTCATGATGTAATCGTCGAACGCAGCCGCGTTCGTGATTACGTCCTCGGCTTCATAAGTGTAGCCGGCCGCATCGGCATGCCGGATGGCCATGTCCAGGCACGCCGCGCGCCTGTTCTGGGCACCGTTAAAAAAGCTGAATCCCTTCGACATGAGGGCGATTTCCTATTCAGACAGTTGGAGGAAACGGGGATGGTGCCGCGTCTTCATCGGACACCTCGGAAGGCAGCATTCCGGACAGGTACTGCTCGAAAATGCATGCTGCCTTGACGATCTCTTGCGGGTCCTGCAGCCCGACATTCTGGGCGCGCGATATGCACTCGCGCCGCAGCAGGCCGCGCCTGCGCGCGGGCCACTTCCACGGTATGAGCAATGCGCACCAGAAGCTGGGAAATGCCGGTGCGATCGGTTCCGGATCACGAACGACGAAAGGACGCGGCGGCATCGGCGCTTTAGCCACGATGCTGCCCTTTCTGCGTTGCCTTGCTACCCGCAGCGCCGGTTGCCGCCCCCCCACGCAATGCTTTGATTTTCGCGTTGAGTTGCCGCGCACGGGCAAACAGACGCCTGACCACCTCATCTGTCTTCAGGGCATCTGCCAGAGCAGGGGGACGAATGCCATGCATGAAATCGGACACGCCACTCTGCCCGGTGACGATCTCCAACTTTTCACCGTCGCGTTCTGCCAGGGCGGCATCGAAGTCATCGGGACCAGCAGTTATGCCGGGGGATGACATGACGCCATCCCCCGTATCCTCTACTTTGTCTGCTTCCACACAAGACGAAGCAGAGGAATCCCATGAGACATCAGTTAACGATTGTGTCGCTTTCGATCGAACAGGATCTGAGTCCAGATTCGCGAACGCCTGCCTATCAGGTCGCTCTGACCGTTGCGGTGATAGACGAGGAAAGCGTGGAACAGCGTCAGTCAGGTTACGAACCCAAGACGCGCTATCTTGGGTCATCGACTGTTCTAATCGAGACCGAGCTTCAAACCCTTCCAGCCACAACGCCAGAGGAGTGGTTGGACTGGGCGCGGTCGTATCTGACTGCGCGCTTTGCAGCGCCCGCAGCAGGAACGCCATCTGCCGAGGACTGATCAGAAAAATCAGATCCGGGTCAGTGTTGGAAACTTCCAGTCCATTGACCCGGATTCCAAGTGCGTCGATTTTCATGCTGCCCCCCGACCTGCCATTGCCACGCGGGCAATCAGCACCATTGCAAAAGCATCCCGGCCTTCCGGCTGCGTGGCCAGATATGCGTGGGACAGTCGTTCGGTCCGTTCAGACGGAGAATTCGCAGACATGGCGCGGCGAATGCTACGTTCAGCATTCGCCATGTGGTCCCGCGCCTGAGTAATGGAATAATCAGACATGAGTTCTTTCACCTTCCGCCTGAAATGTCCGCATTGTCGGTCGGACTCTACTTTCAGGATTGGATCGCTGTTCAGCCCCGCTGCAGAGCCAAAAGACGCGCAATATTTCTCGATAGCAGCCGTGTGCGGCAACTTGACTTGCTACGGTCCTGTCGGATTGCGTGTTGAGGCAATAAGAAGGGATATGATCTTTCAGGCCGCGCTCATGATTGCGCGAGGGCTGCCTATCACCCATGGAATCCCGCAGGATATTACCCTGTTTATCGAAATATTGGAGCAGTGGCCGCCCGAACCACAGCCCGACATCCCAGAATTTTTGCCCAAAAAAGTAAGTAACGCGTTTATACAAGCCGAAGAGACGCGTTTGGGCGGTCAGAACCTTCTTTCGGGCGTTGGGTATAGAACGGCTCTGGACCTTGCGACGAAGAATATTAATCCTCTCGCTGATCCCAATAAAATTGAAATGCTGGGTCGACGACTTGGGCGTCTCTCGAATGAAGGGCTGCTGGCTCCGGCTATTGGCGAATGGGCGGAACACATCGGCTATTTGGGCAATGTGGCGACACATGATGGCGACGAACTGTCGAACGCGGAACTGGATGACCTCGCCAACCTCACGAAAATGACGCTGATTTATCTCGTCACATTGCCTGAGATGATTAAGCGTATGCGCGGGGAGGCTACCGCGGATAACGGGCAGCTTGATCCCGATAGTGTAGCCCAAAAGACCGCACGATGGCTGAACTTCAGTCCGAAACTGGGCAAGAGGAAAAAAAAGTGACGTGCTCACGCCGTCCCCCGCTGCCCCCCGGTGCTCTGTCATCATGCGCAGGAACGCACCCTTGCGGGCCAGTCGATTGCCCGACCGGCCCGCTTGGCCCACCATGGTTGTTGCAACACACACCATGGGAACTGGTAAATGGCTCAATTCATGGCAATCGTAGCCGCGATTGCCGCAATCGTTATTTCCCATCTTCTGGGAACAAGCTTTTTCGTCAGCTTGGGGCTTGGCATAGCCTTCGCCGTTATCGGTCTTGGACTGGTAATCTGGCTGCTCGCCCGCATGGGCAAGCACCTGCCGTCCGACCCGGACGCGCCGACGACCGGCGGCAGCCATATCGAAGCCCCGAACCCGCGCCGACGCGAGACCACGCAGCCCACATTCAGGGAAAACGTGCGCAATGCCCGCGTTATCATTGACTACACGGATGCCAACAAGGAACAGACCCAGCGCACGATCGACGTTCAAGCGTTTGACTTCTACGTCAACCGTGACGGCGTCACGATCATCACCGACCTGCACGCATATTGCGAACTTCGGCACGATGTTCGGCAGTTCAAATATCGTCGAATCGGAGAGGCGTCCGACGCCGAAACCGGAGAAACGATACCCAACCTGGGGACGTGGCTCTGGGCACATCGTGCCTGATGTTTTAGCGCGGGATGGGGGTGCGTTCATATCGCCCCCCTTTGTCCACCATGGGCGCCGGGGAGGTCCCACCATGGAGTTGCCTGTTCCGGGGCTTGTTGCGGCGGTTCAGGGCCAAACACATCGGGACGAATCGTGTGCGGCGATATTCCAGACAGGCTAGCCACGGTCAGCACATGCACGCTGGGGACCTTTTTCCAGCGGCATACAGCCGAATGGGTTTTCCCTATGGCCTCTCCTATACGAGAAGGGCCACCGGCCGCCCGAATGATATTACGCACATCCATGTTCACGAGTGAGCATAACTCACATTATAATGTCAAGCATGTGCGTGTGTCAGGCTCACACATGAATTGTGCCTGATAGGCATACTCACACTCATGGAATCTAAGAAAACCATCGGGCAGCGCATTCGTGAGCTGCGCAAAGAGATGAAAATGAAACAGGCAGATTTTGTATCTGGGCTGTCTATTTCCCGTTCTTATCTATCTAAAATCGAAAGTGGTGATGAGAAACCTGGACGGGAGTTACTCATCAGAATGTGCAGCGAATTCGGACTATCCTTAGACTGGCTTACGTCAGGAATTGGAGACAAGCGAAAGGCAGAAGCCCAAAACGATCAAGAGGCTCTGCTCCTTTATGCGTTTCGATCCATGCCAAAGGACGAAGCAGAGACCCATTTGAAGCTGATGCTACAGCGCGTCAACAAGGATGTGATTGGTGACGCCTAAGTGCGTATAACTCACAAATCGCTTGACTAAATATGTGAGCTAATATCACATTCCTCTCCATCGCCACCCGCGATGGAGGTTTTTGTGTTTACCCATTCCAATCTTCAGACCATGCCGGACGCTTGCTCATGAGCGGCGATCTGACCCGCATTGAGCCGCCGGAAAAGGTCATCAGTCTGGACACCATGCGGTGGCAGCCGCTCGGTCCCGGTGCAGCCGTTGTTTTCTCCGCGCAGGATGAAACCCGAGCCCGGGCAATGATCGCGGATATCCAGCGGGACTGTCTGGATGGTGATGGCCCATTCCGTCAGCGCTTGCTGGAACTGCACCGCGTTAGCCGTGCCCTCGACCTGATCCGGCTGATCAGCAAGAATTTTGGCGGGGGCGGCGCGGTCACCGTGCTGGAATTCGTCGAGGTGAAGCGTGCATGGGATGCCCTGCAGGCCTCGGTTCTCGCCGAAAAAATTAAAGAGGCAGGGGATGGCCAATGACCCTTCCGCTGCCCACGATCAACCCCAGCGAGGCGCGGGACCTGCAGACCGCGGTCCTGCGCCGGCAGGAATGCGAACGCCAGCTGCGCCTGGCGCTATGCACCAACCCTGCTCCGGGCATTGTCCTCACCCACGCCGAACGCTGGCGCATCCGCCAGTGTATGGCGCTGCTGACCCGCGCCATGGATGCCGAGGACATCATTACCCACCAGATCGGCTGTCACCGCGTGGCCAGCCACGTACCGAACGACAAGGAAGTTGCGGCATGACCGACATTTTCCGCCCCATGGCGCCGCGCGATCTGGCATCGCGCTCGACCCTGACCAACCAGTCCGTCGCCATGAACCTGCTGCACCAGCACAACCGGTTCATGATCGATGCCGAGCAGGCAAAGGCCGAAGGTATCGAACAGGCCTGCCGCCACGCCACCAGTCAGGCCGATGCCCGCTGGATGGACATGGAAAGCCTGCTGCTGCGCGCGGCCCCCATCGACAACGCCAGTGGCGAGATCGAAGCCACCATTTTCGCCGCGCGCCGAAAGGCTGGGAAGGTGCGGACATGATCCACCTTCCCGAACACGTCCGTCATAACCTGCCAACAGTGCAGGAAGTCGGCGCGCATGTGCTGTTTTTCTTCGTCGTATGGGGTTGCCTGGGGCTGATCATTCTGGAGTGCCTGCCATGAAGACAGTCCACATCGGCATGCGCCAGAAGGTGCTGGACGCCCACCGCGACGCCATCCGCTACACCCATGCGCCTGCCGTCCCAGCCACAACCGTGCGCCGCTTCATGCCCGGTCTGAAACGGCAGAGCCACGTCACGCGGATTCTTAACGGCCTGGTGCGCAGCGGCATGCTGGCCAAGTCCGGGTATGACGACCGGGGCGGCTTCGTCACGACCTACAGCATGCCTCGGAAAGTGGGAGGCCAATCATGACCGGGACAGCTACCGGAAAGGGCATGAGCCAGAAAGCAGTCATGGAGCGCCTCAAGAAGCTGCTGGCGCTGTCCAGGTCCAGCAACGCGCACGAAGTCGCCGCCGCACTGGCGCGCGCGCAGCAGCTCATGCACGAACACCAGATCACCGAGGATGATCTGGTCCTGTCGAATGTAGGGGATTTTGCGGGTCGCTTTACGTGGAGTGCAAAGACCCGGCCGACCAAATACCAGACCCGTCTCTGGTCAATGATCAATGCGGTCTTCGGGGTAAGGTCGGTCTTTATGGAAGGCTCTGGCCAGATCCGTTTCTACGGTCTGTCAGACCGTGCCGAGATCGCAGCCTATACGTGCGATGTGCTCAGCCGACAGCTGCGCCAGGCGCGTGCTGACTTCTTGGGGGCGCAGAACAAGCGCATCAAACGCACCACCAAGATCAGCCGGGCCGACAACTTTGCCGAGGGCTGGATCTTTGCCGTGCGCAGCAAGGCGCAGCGCCTTGTCATCTCGCCCGAGGAAGAGCAGCTGCTGCTCCGCTACGAAGACACGGCGCTTGGCGAGATGGAGGAAATGAGGGGGCGTGCCGCGCCGCCCTCGCGCCGGTCTGACCAGGCGTTCTGTGATGGCCACAGGGAAGGCCGCAAGGCACAGCTGCATGCGCCCATGTCAGGTGAACAGCGGCTGGCTATCGCGGGGGATGTCCCATGAGCACCACTCCCGGCGACGTCGTTGAAGCCGGCGCGCGTGCGCTGTGCCAATCATACAATGACCCGCGTGGTCCCGACGCCATGGTCGAGACCATCCGTGGCGGCGCACTGGTGCCCAACTGGCAGAACTATCGCCGGGCTGCCGCCAATGTCCTGATCGCGGCCGCTTATGCGTCCAACGGACTGAAACCGCATGCCCTGAACGATCAGGCGCATCCGTGCCTGCGGGGCCTCCAGTTCGGGCAGGAGATCTACGACGTGGAGATCTATGGCGACGGGACCGGTCAATACCTTGGTCAGGTGGTCGAAAGCGGTAGCCCGTGCCGGATCGTTTTCCGTGGGCCTCTGGTCAAGGAAGGGAATGTGAAGCTGATCCGCGCGCGCGGCGTGCAGGCGTGGTTGAAGGAAGGGAAGGGGACCGATGCCAGCAGTTGATCAGCTACCGTTCTGGCCACGGTACCTGACGAAGGATCTGGCGGCCATGTATCTGGGCGTCAGCATTTCGACCTTCGATGATGAGGTGAAGCAGGGGTGGTGGCCGCCGGCGCGTCCGCGTGGTGGTCGAGGTGGCAGGTTGACGTGGGATCGTCAGTTGCTCGACCTATACGCCGATCAGGCCTCTGGAATCGGGGTGGGGGCACCGGCTGCAACCAGTGCCCCCGTTTCTGCAGAAAGCCTGGTCACAACGCCATCTCTAGTGGAGAGAATGAATGCCACGCTCCCGCAGAACCGGGTTGAACGTCGTGCGCAAGAAGCGCCGCGACGGTTCGGTACTTGAGTATTTTTACGACCGTGCGACCAAGAAATTCCTTGGTCACACGCGTGAGGCGGCCCTTGACCGCCTCAGCTTTCAGGATCCAGTGACCGAAGCCGGCATCGTGCCCGGCTCGATTGCCGCCCTGATCGTGGATTATCTTGGGGATGAAGACGTGCAGGACAGGCTGCGCGAGAGCACCCGTAGGCTCTATCGCGGATATCTGGATCGCATGCGTGACGACTGGGGGGACATTCCTGCCAGAGCGATCACGCGTCAGGAAATCATGGCGATCAAAAAGCGCATGCGCAGCACGCCGCGCAAAGCCAATCAGATCCTGTCCTTGCTGCAGATCCTGTTGGCGCGGGCAAAGGAACAGGGGATCGTGACTGAAAATGTTGCCGAACGCTTCGGCCGGCTGCACATCGCCAGTCGCGTCCAGATCTGGAGCTATGAAATGGAGGACGAGTTTCTTGCCCGCGCCCGCCCCTCGCTCCAACTGGCCTACATGCTGCTGCTTTACACCGTCCAACGACCCAGCGATGTGCTGAGCATGGATGCGTCCCTCATTTCCGAACGGGACGGGCGTCTGTTCATAGCCTTGCGACAATCCAAGACGGGGACGCTGCTGGATGTGCCCGTGCATGAACGTCTGGCCGGACTCTTGCGTGAACGCGTGCGTCAGATCGATCAGGAAACGGCGTCCCAATCGGGCAATGTCGTCGGCCGAATTGGCAAGCCAAGTGCGAAGCTGCTGGTACCAAGCCCGACAGGAAAGAAGTGGGCGCGGCGCAATTTCAGCCGTGCATGGGATCAGGTCATAGCCAGAATGGCACAGGGAGCGGCCAGAAAGCTTTTCCGTGAAGGCTTTTCGAAAGAAGAAGTCAGGGAGCAGCTTGATGAAAATCACAGGCAACGCCGTGACTTGCGCCGCACGGGTATCGTCCGCCTGGCAGAAGCAGGGGCCACGACGCCCCAGATCGCTTCGATCAGTGGTCACGGGATCGATTATTGCCAACGGATCATCGACACATACTTGCCGCGTCGCACTGAGGTCGCGATTGCGGGTATGCAGTTGTGGGAACAGCATCAGGAGCGGGAGACCAGCAAGGTGGTCTCCATCGCTGCTACACGGGGCCGTCTGGGGTAAGGCAAAACCGCAATGAGCCATAGTGCACTGCAAACCATCTGCAAACCGTGCAAACTTTTCGGACGCTAAGTCATTGAAAAAATGGCGCGCCCTGCTGGATTCGAACCAGCGACCCACAGCTTAGAAGGCTGTTGCTCTATCCAACTGAGCTAAGGGCGCGTGGCCTGCACTTGTGCCAGATCAGGCCTAGTGCGTCCAGTTCTGGATCCGGTCATAACGGAAATTATCCGCATAGGCCTTGGGGCGACGAATGCGCGGGGTGGGGATTTCGATATCGAAGGCGATCCCTTCGCGCGTGGCATAGGCTACGGCGCTGTCCTGATCGGGAAACTGCAGGCGCAGTTGCGACGGGGTATCGGCGCTGCCGGTCCAGCCCATCAGGGTATCGATATGACGGGGGCGGTTCTGCCCGTAATCCAGTACCCATGTATGGGTTCCGGCCTGACCTGACTGGGTAGAGGGTTTTGACTGCCTGTAAATCCGGGCTCGCATTACGATCCGTACTCCCTGGATATGGTCGGGGCGCCCGGACTCGAACCGGGGGCCTCGTGTACCCAAAACACGCGCGCTACCAGGCTGCGCCACGCCCCGCGACCACGAGCGGGAACCTATGTGGCAACTGCTGTTCTGGCAAGCACATTCTTGCAAAAAAATACCGCGCCCATCGTCCCTGCGGCAAGCAGTGTGGACGGGCGCGGCGAACAACAAGGCGTGTGATGGGCAGAAAGTGCCCCGATCAGGCCTTTTCGACCGATTTGCTGGCCAGCGGCGGAATGAACAGCGGCGCCGTATCCCACGGGAACAGTACCCATGTGTCCTGCGGGACCTCGACCACGAAAATATCCGTGATCGGGCGGCCGGCGGGCTTGGCGTACAGGCAGGCGAATACCGCCTTGGGCAGCATCTTGCGCACAAGCTGCGCCGTGACCCCCGAATCCACCAGGTCGTCAATGATCAGGAAGCCCTCGCCATCGCCCGCGGCGTCGGCGTTCTTGACGACGGAGGGTTCGCCCATCTTTTCCTCGTCATAGGTCACGACGGAAATGGTGTCGATCAGGCGGCAGTCCAGTTCACGGGCGATGATCGCGGCGGGGATCATGCCGCCGCGCGTGATGGCCACGATTCCCCTGAAGGGGCCACGGGTCATCAGCGTGCTGGCCAGTTGGCGGGCATCGCGGTGCAGCTGGTCCCATGTTACGGTTGCGTAGCTTGTAGCCATCAGAAAAGTTTTCCTCCATCGGGGACACGGCCATCGGGTCGGATCAGGACGGCCTCTCCATTACTGTCGGGCATGCCCAGTGTCAGCACCTCGCTGCGCAGGGAACCGACCTGCCGGGGCGGGACATTGATCACCGCGCAGATCTGGCGGCCAACCAGCCGGGCCGGGACATAGCGGTGGTTGACCTGCACCACCGATGACCGGACCCCGATATGGGGACCGAAATCAATGGTCAGCCGGAAGGTGTGCCGCGGCGTTTCGCGCACGGGGTGTGCATCCACCACCGTCCCGGCCCGGATATCAAGCCAGTCGCGGGTCGGTACGTCCCCCGCCGCGCCGGGCACGGCTGTATGCTCAACAGGGTCTGTCATGGAACAGCTTTTGCCCGTATCGGGGCCGATTTGCAAACAGGTGAACGTAATTTTTAGGGGCAGGACGTAGGATATTTCGCAGCGGTGCTGTTAGGGTGACGGCATCATGTCTTCCGCTCCCGTTCCACCGCCCCCGGTTGCCGTGCCCCTGCACCGTCACCCCGGACTGCCCGCGTTCCTTGCCGCCCGTACGGCTTCCTCCTTTTCCGCCTGCGTGCAGGCCGTCGCGGTGGGGTGGCAGATCTATGCCCTGACCCACAGCACGACGGCGCTGGCTCTGGTGGGGCTGGCGCAGTTCCTGCCCATGGCGGGACTTCTGCTGCCGGCGGGGCATGCGGCGGACCACCTCGACCGTCGCATGATCGTGGTGACGTGCCAGTGTATCGAGGCCCTGTCCGCCCTGCTCATGGCCATCGGCGCACTGGGCGGGTGGACCACGCCGTGGATGATCTATGCCATGGTCATGGTGTTTGGCGCCGCCCGCGCGTTCGAAATGCCATGCCAGCAGACTTTCCTGCCATCGCTCGTGCCCGTGCATGTGTTTCCACGTGCCGCGGCGGTGTCGTCCTCGCTGTTTCAGGCGGCGGCGGTGACGGGGCCGTCGGTGGGCGGGCTGCTGTACGGCGCGGGGGCCGGGGTGTGCTACCTTGTCTGCGCCATCGGCTTCGCCTGTGCGTGTGTTGGTACGTTATGTATCCGCCTGGTCTACACACCCCGGCCACGGGTGCCGCTTTCGCTGGCCACGTTTGTGGAGGTCGCGCACTTCATGCGCGCCCGGCCCGATATGCTGGGCGCGATCTCGCTGGACCTGTTCGCCGTGCTGCTGGGGGGAGCGACCGCCATGCTGCCGGTTTTCGCCAGTGATATCCTGCATGCCGGGCCGCTGGGGCTGGGGCTGTTGCGGGCCGCGCCGGCTATCGGGGCGGTGATGTGTTCCGTCATACTGGTGTGGCGGCCGCTCAACCGCCGGGCGGGGGCACGCATGTTCCTGTCCGTGGCGATCTTTGGCGTGGCGACGGTGGTCTTTGCCCTGTCGCGTTCCATGGCGGTATCCATCATCGCGCTGGCGGTGCTGGGGGCGGCCGATGTGGTCAGCGTGGTGGTGCGTGGCGCGCTGGTGCAGTTGCGCACGCCCGACAGCATGCGCGGGCGGGTTTCGGCGGTGAACATGCTGTTCATCGGGTCATCCAACCAGTTGGGCGAATTCGAAAGCGGGATGGTGGCCAGCCTGATCGGGCCGGTTGGCTCGGTCGCCCTGGGCGGGATCGGCACGCTGGCCATTACCATCGCGTGGATACGGATGTTTCCCGGGCTGTGGCGTCTTGACCGACTGGATGACATTACGCCGGAATGACCGGGGATAAAATTGGTGTATTCAGGGAAAGGGCTGCCATGGGAAATCAACCGCCCCTTCGCCGGGTGACCTGCTGGACCTTCTGAACGCGACCTGCAGATATGACGGCTGGTCGGTCTGGGTGATGTGGATACGTCATCCAGTCCGCAGTTGAGACGCGAACGGGAAATATGCCTGCTGACGCTTGGGTGCGAAGAAAATGACGATTGCGATGTCAGGACAGTATATTCCGGCACGATAAAGCCCGGAATGATTCCCATTCTGGAAGATCTGTATGATTCCAGAATGCTAACCAGGAATTTTCATCTGGCGCTGACAATATTCAGGTCGTTTTTTTGAATGTCCGGGAGGGCGTAATGACGCAGTTATGCTGAACCGCACCCCGGACAATACCCTGTAATCTTTGTATTCGTCTCATGCACGGAGGTGGACAGGTTGCGGGTTATGGTCATATGGCCTGCTTTATCCGGATGCCCGCCCGATCCGGTCCCTTGGGGACTGTCTGAAAGGCCATGGAGCAATGCCCGGAAGGGTGTCTTTTTATTACAGTCACGCGCCATGACGGATGCGTGGGGCGAACAGCCGGAACAACGGGCCGGTCAGCGCGGTTGAAATGACCGCCAGCACCATGAGGGACGCAAAGGCGAAATCCGACAGCATGCCCTGCGCATGCAGGATGGTTGCGGCCACGATTTCCATCAGTCCCTTGCATTGCAGCAGGGCGCCCACCCCCAGCGCCTGCCGCCGCGTCAGTCCGGGCGCGGGCGGAAAGGCATAGACCGATCCCATCTTGGCCAGCACCGAAATGACCACCAGCATCAGCGACGCGAGGACCGAGGGCCACGTCAGCGCATCACCATTGATATGCAGCCCGCTATGGCCAAAGAACATCGGCGCCAGCCAGATCAGGGAAAACCGCCCGACCTGTTCCACCGGCAGGCGCACGACCCAGCGTGGCGGCATGAGCGCACCGGCAAAATACGCCCCGATCAGTTCATGCAGGCCCAGATGCATGCTGGCCCATGATCCTGCGGCCAGATAGACCGGCACCGCCGCCCAGATCACCAGCTGGGGCGGGTTGGGCATGTTGCGTGTCGCCCAGTTGCTGATGATGGCCAGGGCTACGAGCAGGACAACCGCCACCCCCTCCAGCCCGGTCCAGCCATGCAGCGCCGCAGGCCCGCGGGCCGCGAACTGCAGGATGACCAGCCCGATCCACAGCGCCGCGTCATCCACCACCGCCAGCTTGAGTGCAAGCTGCCCGATCGATCGCTGCAGCGGTGGCAGTTCACGCACGATGCCGATCAGCACCGGCAGGGCGCTGACCGCAATGCATAGCCCGATGGCCAGTGACCCGATCAGCCGGCCGACATGCGGCGGATGCCATCCATGCAGGGGCAGGAAAAAATAATAGACCAGAAAGGAGCCGATGACGAACGGTCCCCCCAGCGCCACCAGCGCACCACCCAGCAGGCGACCCAGAGGGGGCGGGGGAATGGTATGGGCTGATGCATTGGCATCGGGGGGCTGCCACATTTCCAGCCCGGCGGTAAAGGCCAGCACCAGCACGGCCAGCCAGCCGATATTGTCACCATAAACGGATGGGATGCCGATTTCATGCACCGGCGCATGCATGACCGCCAGCACGATCCCGAGCAGGATTGGCAGGACAACAATCGGAATTGCCCTATGTGCCAGTCGCCATACCGCCCATGGGAAAATAACAAACAGGGCAGCATCAAGAACAAGCGCCGTAGTGTTCGACAATCTCAAACCTTTCCCATATATAATATGAATAGGTTATATGTAAAAAATTAAAATTGGAACTTTTATTTTTCTTAATGTCCGGAAATATATGCCCTGCTGGTCAGGGCAATCCTGTTTTGTCATTCCGTGCCTGACTATGCCTGTAAAAAGGCAACAGTTCTTGTCGCGACGGCCGGAAGCCCGCCACGATACAGCGCAAGTATATGGAAACGCCGGTATGGACCGGCGGTTTGATGGCGCGGCAGGCCGGATGCATCACCTTGCTGGCATCATGGCATGGCGTGCGATGATTTCATTACGGCATACGAAGTATATTTTATATTCGAATGGCACATACAATATATAAATTGATGAAATGAATTGATTTACAAATATAACAGATAAGAAAAACCCATAATTTTATATTTTATATGCATATATAGAGAAAATTATTTGATGTCAGTCATGGTTGATCACGCTTGTGTGCGTGACGGTTACAGGCAGCGAAGGCGCCCCCATGGGCGGCTTCTGATTGAAGAGGACCTGCTTCACCATGCCCAAAAATGTCGTAAATCCCGAATTCCTGCCGATTCTGGAAAAAATGCCGTCATTTGATGGCCTGTCCGGACGGTCGCTGCCGGAAGTGCGTGAGATATTCATGACGTCGGTGCGGCTGATCGAAGGGCGTCCCCTGCCGGATGTGGAAACGCAGGAAGAATATGTTCCTGGTCCCGCCGGTGCGCCTGACGTGCGTGTCCTGATCTATCGCCCCCGCGTGCGGCGGCCCAATGCCCCGGCCATTGTCTATATCCATGGCGGTGGACTGGTTTCGGGACATCCGGAAGTGGATGACCCGAAATGCCAGGTGCTGGCCAGCAAGATGGGGTTTGTCATTGTCTCTGTCGATTACCGGCTGGCGCCAGAGGTCAAATATCCCGGCGCGATCGAGGACTGTTACGCCGTCCTGAAATGGGTACATGACAACGCGGCCGGATTGGGCATCAATCGCGACAAGGTAGCCGTGGCAGGTGAAAGTGCGGGTGGTGGGCTGAGTGCGGCCCTGGCGCTGATGGCGCGCGACCGCAAGGAATACAGGCTTGCCTACCAGCTGCTGATCTATCCCATGCTGGATGACCGTACGGCGACCAAGGTCGATCCCGCGCCCGATTTTGGTGAATATGTCTGGACCCGTTCGGCCAACAAATATGCATGGGAAGCGTATCTGGGGGCGAAGGCAGGGGGCGATGACACGCCGGCCTATGCATCTGCCGCGCGGGCGAAGGACCTGTCCGGCCTGCCGCCCACCTTTATCGGGGTGGGGTCGATGGACCTGTTTCTGTGCGAGGATCTGGACTATGCCCGCCGCCTGATGGCCGCAGGTATCCCGACCGAGGTCATGGTCGTGCCGGGCGCATACCATGTGTTCGACATGTTCGTGCCGGATGCGGAACTGTCGCGCCGGTTCATGGATGCCTACTGCGCAGGGCTGAAGCGTACGCTTGGCCTGTAATCCCTGATCCGACCTGACCTGACCCGGCCCTGACGTGATGTCTCGGCCGGGTTTTCATATTCTGCCGTCATTGCTGGTGGGGTGGATGTTTCCGCACACATGGTAAAATTTTCACATGTTCTGAAACAGGGCAGTATGTAAGACTGCATTGCAATGCGGTGGACGCCAGTTGTCGCTTCCACTGCAGGGCTTTCGACAATTCCATGGCCGCGCAATGGGTATGCTGGTACTGGACTGATTATTCCGGCCCAGAAGCAGGATCTGGCGCATTTATTTAAAGAATAGGGAATATCGGCGAATAACATCACCAACCGCCTGAAGTGCGGCTGCATCTGTCCGATGGCCGTGTCTACCATGGCATGGAACAGACAGTCGGATTAAGGAAATCCAGCCCTGCTGATCTGACACTAATTTTTAAGGTAAGATGGCTCCCGAAGTAGGACTCGAACCTACGACCCAGCGATTAACAGTCGCTTGCTCTACCAACTGAGCTATTCGGGATCAGCGTTGAGCAGCTTATAGCCACACTGGTGGGGGGGCGTAAACCCCCCTTTTGAACTTTTTTTCAAAAAGGGGGAAAATGGAAAACCGGACCGGCTGAAAGCACGGTAATGCCTTTGTGTTGCAGGAGAAATGCCCACCAATGGTCGATGAAAACAGGGAAGGGCGGCCGCCACGCCTGCTGCGGCGTGCGGTCATGCCGCTGCTGGTTGGGGCAGGTTGTGCCGTGGTGGGTGCGCAGTGGCTGCAAAGCCGCCAGCAGGCCCGTATCGTACGGCATGATGATGCGCTGCTGGATGGCGAAGCGCATGACCTGACGCTGTCATGGCCGTTTGCCCAGGCATCGACGCTGTACAATGTGGCGCTGCGGCAGGACTTCTTTTCCCAGTACCGGCTGGATGTGCACCTGCGTTCCGGCGCTGTAACGGGGCGGGACGCCATTGCCGACCTGCGGGCGGGGCGCAGCATGGCGGCCGTGGCCCCCGTGCTGTCGTGGCTGCAGGCGTATCAGGCGGATGCGGACCTGCCCGCGCGGCTGGTCATGGGATTGCAGGCGGGGACATTTCGCCTGCTGGTGCGCAAGCGGCTGCGGATTGCCAAGATCGAGGATCTGGTGGGCCGCAGGATCGCGGTGCTGAATGCGGATATGGCGGACCGGCTGTTCTTTTCCGTCATCCTGCGCCGCAAGGGACTGAACCCGGATACAGCGCCCGACTGGGTGATCCTGCCGCCCGACCAGATTGATGACGCCCTGGCGGCGGGCACGGTGGACGCCGTGGCCCTGCATGACCCGCTGGCGTGGCAGCTGCTGAACAACCGGGCGCTGGATCTGGTGGAACTGGTCAATAGCGTGAAGGGGTTGTACGCGGAACGCACAAATCTTGCGCTGGGTGTCTCGACGGACCTGCTGGCGCAGACGCCGGGTGCCGCCGTGGCCCTTGTGCTGGCGCTATCGCATGCTGCCCACTGGCTGCCCGGACATATGGCGGAAGCCGCGGCCCTGCTTGATGGCCGGGTGGACAGCATGGATCAGGACACGATTTTGCAGATGATGCGCCACGAAGTGCTGGGGGTCAGCCCCGTGGGTAATGACCTGAAAATACAGGTCGCGCGGTATGTGGATGAACTCAAGCTGCTGGGCATCTTTCCCGACAGCCTTGATTCGGCTGGTTACGCCCGTAGCATTTCAGCCGATATCCTGCACCATGGCCAACGGGGCAGCCATGGTGCGGGACAGTCGGGATGATATAGGAACTAAAAGTTTTTGGGTGTTGCCTTTTTTCAAAAAAGCGCGGTTCTGACGAAGCTTTTTGAAAAAAGCTTCACCAGGAACTTCCTCGTATTTTTTTCAGGCCGGATGCGCGTTGGATTATAGGGACGGGTGAATTTACCAGGTAAACCCAAGGCTCGCCTGCGCGTTCCGGCGCTCGCCATAATAGCACCATTCCTGATTATAGGAGGCATAGCTCAGGCAGTTCGCGACGTAATTCTTGTCAAACAGGTTGCGGGCACTGGCCGCGACGGTCCAGCCATGAAGTGAGGGCGAAAGGTTCGACAGGTCATAGCGTAATGACGCATCGAATACGGCGTATTGCGGTACCCAGACGCTGCCATAGCTGGCCTCGCCACCATAGGATTTGTTCGAATACCGCATGCCACCACCAAAGCCGAGACCTTTTGCCGGCCCCGAAGGCATGGTGTAGAACGCAAACAGCGATGCGTTGCCCGTCCCGGACTGGATCAGGGGCTTGCCCGTCGAATCATCATGGACTTTCTGCACGCTGACCGCGGCCGTGATCATCAGGTTCCTGTAAGGCTCGGCATGGGCTTCGAATTCGAAACCGTCCGAATGTACTTTCCCGCTTTCCGTGCTGTAACCCAGGTTGCCAACGGCAACCAGCACATTGGTCTGTTCAATATGGAAGCCCGCCGCCGTAAACAGCAGCGACGTGCCCGGAAGCTGGTATTTCAGCCCCCCTTCAAGCTGTTTGCCAAGGGACGGATCTGCCTGGCGGAACGTGTGGCCCCCATCGCTGGAAACCGTGCCCGACTGCGGCTGGAACGATGTCGAGTAGCTGATATAGGGCGAAAGGCCGAAATTGAAATGGTAAAGGGCCGAAGCACGCCATGTAATCTGGCGGGGATTTTCATGCGATGATGTATGGTACATGTATTCGTTCTGCTGCGAACGATACCAGTCATTACGCAGGCTGCCGGTCACGACCAGACCCTTCCAGCGCATTTCATCCTGCGCGTACATGCCGATCTGGTGTGAATTGGTCTGGTAATGCAGATATGGACTCATGGCGGGAATGGCCATGTTATAGTCCGGGTGCAGGACATTCAGGTCCGGCGCACTACCGTAAAACCCTTCTTCCGATGCGCTCTGCTGCATGTAGTCAAAGCCGAACATCATCGTATGGCGCAGGGGACCGGTGCGGACATGGCCCTTGAACTGGCTGTCGAATGCCAGATTGTGCGTATGTTCGTTCGTGCCAAAGGCGGAACGGCTGAGCATGTCATTACTGGTGTAATAACCGTTGTTGTACACGCTGCGATAGATGGTCTTGATGTCATCGTACCGCCCGCGGCTGGTAAAGCTCCAGTTATCGTTGAAACGGTGGTTGAAAATATAGGTGATGCCGCCCTGTCGGCGGTTGAATTTCTCGAACGATTCATCACCGTCATAAAAATCCCGGGGCAGGTAGCCATAAGATGCGGGCCTGAGCGACCCCACCAGCGGTTCGCCGCCATAGGTGCCATTTTCGGGATCGTACTGGTAGTTGCCCAGAATGGTCAGCGTGGTCGGTCCATCACCGCCGAATGTAAAGGACGGGCTGATGGAAAAGCGCCGGCTGCCCGTCCGGCTCATCTGGCTGTGCTGGCCATTGACCGTGCCATACAGCCGGTAGCGCACCATGCCGTCCTTCGTGGCGTAACCACCAACATCGGCATCCACGCGATACAGGTCGAACATGCCGCCCGTCGTGTTGACGCCACCATAGAATTTCTGGTCGGTCGGCAGCTTGCTGGACAGGGCGACAAGGCCGCCGGGGCTGGACTGGCCATATAGCGCGGATGCTGGCCCCTTCAGGATCTCGACCCGTTCCAGCCGTGACGTATCGGTCTGCGCCGTGGCATAGCCCGTGGGACTGTCCTGCAGCTTGAGCCCATCAAGGAAGGTCGGGACCGTAAAGCCGCGCAGGGCGAACTGGTCATAGCGCGTGCCCTCGCCACCGCCACGCAGGTCGGGGGTGATGCCCGCCGTGTAGCGCACGGCCTGATTAAGGCTGAGTACCCCGCGCACATCCATTTCGTTGCGGCTGACAACCGTGACCGACTGGGCGGTTTCGATCAGCGGCGTATCGGATTTCGTGGCCGAGGACGCGACTGTCGCCGGCCTGCGGGCATGGACCTCCAGCTTTTCCGCCTGCACGGCGTTCGCGTCAGGCTGGGGGGCTGCTTTTTTCACGCGCGACGGCCGCGCACGATGGGTGTGGTCCGATTTTTCAACCAGATCAGCCGCAAGGGCATGCCCTGTCACCAGAAGTGAAAGAGGAAATACATAAAAAACCCTGCTGCGCTGCATGCCTGACCTCATTCCTGCCATTTTCTGCCGTGTGGAAGTGGGGTCGTATAGTAATTGAGAATCATTTGCAATACATATCAAAACGTGTCTGCAAAGTGGCTTTTCGTGCTGGCGCGGTATCCATCCGGGGCGGGCGACCTGCTGACCGGCATTCCGTCTGTCGGAACCGGCCGGACCATAGTTTTTCTGGTTTTTATTAACGGATGCAGGATGGTTTCCAGAATCCCACATGGACAGGGAAAGTAAATAAAAATATATTACCAGAAATTATTTTTGGATTATTTGGAATGAGAAAATATTTCCCGATTGCGCTAGTTTCAATTGTATGCGCCTTCTGGCAGACGGCCGCATGGGCCGGGTCTTGCTATGATCTGCAGCATCAGGAACCATCGGAACTGACCGGAACGCTGGATTATGTCGTGTTTCCCGGGCCACCCAATTATGAAGATGTGCAGAAGGGCGATACACCTGAACCATCCTATATCCTGAAACTGCATGATCCCATCTGCATTGCAGATGATGTGGATGGGTTTGCTGATCCGGGGAACATTTTTCAGGATGTCCAGTTAACGGCGGAACAACCTGCATTCGAGCAGTTTCGTAACCTTCTGCACCAGATTGTTACAGTAAAGGTTACGAATCCGATGGCGGCGGAAACGGGTCATTACCATGAACCACTGCTTGTAACCGTCACGTCGATTGCGCCCGCACAGGAAAAGCCCATGGATTTTGATTGATGAGTATGGAACCGCGGCAACGACAATCCGCGCGTTCTATGCCGCATTGGGGGACGGGCAGGGGGGCAATGCCTCAGCCATGGTCGTGCCGGAAAAACGCACCCGGCCGGCCTTCGCGCCAGAAAACATCACCCGGTTTTATGGCAGCCTGGCCGATCCCATACGCCTGATCGATATTGCACAGGAAAATGCCAACACGTTTATCGTGAGTTATCATTACGCAACGAAATCAAGCGGCTGCAATGGCAGGGCGCGGATTACGACAACCATGCGCGATGGACGTAATTATATCCAGGGCATCCGGGCACTGAACGGCTGCCAGAGGCGTTTCGGCCGTCCCGCCAGCAATGCCCTTCGTGATATGCGGGACAGTCGCCTGCCTGTCCCATCCCGCTGCTGGCGCGGCCATGCTGTCTTCATGTCCGCGCCGTCTGGTGGTGCGGCCTAGCACACGTCGCGGTAATAGGGCTGCGCCAGTGCCGCAGGGGCCGCCATGACCCGCCGCATGCGGTGCCAGACCACGACCGGCACGATAATGAAGGCCATGGTGCCCAGATATGGCAGCATGTTCAGGAATGCCGGGTCAATCGGCCAGTTATGCGCCTGCCCGACAAAGGACAGGGCGGTGACCAGCCCGAACAGCAGCGCGGACAGCGTGACGATAACCGGGCGGTACCCGGCAAAGATCACCAGTGCCAGCGCAATCCACCCGCGACCTGCCACCATGCCTTCCGACCATACGGGTACATAGGTCAGCGTCAGGTATCCCCCCGCCAGCCCCGCCATCGCACCGCCAAGGGTGACATACCAGAACCGCATGGCCATGACCGGAATGCCCGCCGCATCCGCCGCCGCCGGGTTTTCCCCCACCGCGCGCATGTTCAGCCCATGGCGGGTGCGGAACATGACAAAATGCACCAGTGCGGGCAGCAGCACGTAAATCGGCACGATCAGGATATTCTGCCCGAACAGGGCAGGGCCAATCACCGGAATGGATGACAGCACCGGGACGGAGACATGGCCGAATGTCGTCGTTACCGGCTGGCCTGCATAATTGTGACCCAGTGCCGTGGACAGGCCCAGCCCCATGAAGGTTGTCGCCAGCCCGCACAGCACCTGGTTGGCCCGCATCACCACGGCGCCAAAGGCGAACACCATGCCGCCCGCAGCCCCAACCAGCCCCGCCACCAGCAACCCGACCCATGGCGAGGAAACGGAGGATACGGTCATGACCGCCGTCACCGCCCCCAGCGCCATAAGCCCCTCCACGCCAAGGTTGGTCACGCCAACCCGTTCGGCCAGCACTTCACCAAGGGCGGCCAGCGCCAGCACCCCGCCCGCCAGCACGGCGGTGGCCAGCATGCCCGTCAGTAGCGTGATCATGATGCTTTCCCCTTTGGCGTGGTACTGGCCACGGGCCGGTAATGGGCCAGTTCATCGCCAATGGCGATCATGAACAGGATCAGTCCCGTAATGGCCAGGACAACCGACGCCGAAAGCTGCTGTGTCTGCATGACAATGCCGGAATCAAGGATCAGCGCCATAAGCAGGGCGGCGGGAATGACATTCAGGCACGACCCGCGCGCCAGAACGGCGACCACGATCCCCAGGTAACCGAAATTGTTGGCCATGCCGCCCTGCAGCCGATGGACGGTGCCCGCGACTTCAAACATGCCCGCAAGGCCCGCAAGCGCCCCCGACAGCAGCATGACCGAAATGATGCGCAGCCGAACCGGAATCCCGGCATAGCGCGCGGCTTCGGGGTTGGCGCCGCCAATGCGGATTTCATATCCCCACCGCGTGCGCGACAGCACAAGCGCCAGCCCCACCACGATCACGATGGCCACGGGAAAGCCCCAGTGCACGATGCCCCACATTTCGGGAATGGCGACCGGCAGGCGCTGGGTTGAAACCTGCGCCCCGCTGATCCGGTCGCGCCACGGCCCGGTGGTCAGGTAATAGGTCAGCAGCGATGCGATGAAATTCAGCAGTAGCGTGGTGATGATTTCATTCACCCCGGCATAGGCGCGTGCCAGCGTCGGCACCGTAATCCACGCCATGCCGCCCAGGATGCCGGCAATGGTCATGATCGGCAGCAGCACGACGGCGGGGCCATGCAGCCCCAGGGCGACACCGGTCGCGGCAATGGCGCCAGCATAGAACTGGCCCTCCGCCCCGATATTCCACAGCCCGATCGTGCCACATACCGTCACCGCCGCCCCGGTCAGCAGCAGCGGGCACATGAACAGGGCCAGATCTTCCAGCCCGAAGCGTGAACCAAGGGTGGAACGCAGGATCAGTTCCGCCAGCGTGACCGGGCTGTGCCCCGACAGCGCCAGCACGCCCGCGATGATGAACAGCGACAGCACGATCGCCGCCAGTCGCAGCACAAGGATGCGCCCCGCCGGTGCGCTGGGCAGGCGCTGGAATGCACGTGCGGCCATTACTGTGTTGCTCCCGGTTGGGTACCGGCGGCATCCCGGCCGCCCATCAGCAGGCCGATGGTGGCCATGTCGGCTGCCTCGGCATCGATTACGGACATGAGCCGCCCATGGAACATGACACCAATCCGGTCCGATACATTCAGCAGATCTTCCAGATCTTCGGATATGAACACCACCGCCACCCCCTGGTCACGCAGGTCGGTCAGATACCCCAGCATGGTGGCGATCGCCCCGATATCCAGCCCGCGCGCGGGGTAGGCCGCGACCAGAACCCGGCTGGCGATACGGATTTCACGCCGCGCCACCAGCCTTTGCTGGTTGCCGCCCGACAGGTTGCGGATGGGCATGGCGAAATCGGGAATGGTGACCTGAGCCAGTTCCGCAATGTCGCGCGCCAGCACGCCCGCCGCCTGCGCATCATACAGCCCATGTGTCCCGATGGGCGGGTAGGGGTATTCACGCAGCGCCATGTTGGTGGTGACCGAAAGCGATGGCGCCAGCGCGCTGCGCAGCCGGTCCTCGGGGATGTGCCCGACACCCGCGCGCGCGAACAGGGCCGGGTCCGCGCGGTCCACAAGGCTGCCGTCCAGAAGGATTTCGCCTGACGTAAGGGCCATAAGCCCCGTCAGCACATGCGTCAGTTCCCGCTGCCCGTTGCCCGCGACCCCGGCAATACCAAGGATTTCGCCACCATGCAGGTCAAGGCTGACATCGCGCAGGGTTTCCACCCCCCGGTCGTCACGCACGCTGACATTGCGCAGCTGCATGACCGGGTCGGGTGCGATGGGGGCAGCCCCTTCGGGCCGGGCGCGCATGTTGCGCCGGACGATGTCACGCCCCACCATGGTCGCCGCCAGCATGGACGGATTGCAGTCCGCCGTGTTGAACGTGCCAACCTTGCGCCCGCCACGCAGGATGCTGACGCGGTCGGAAATCTCCATCACCTCATCCAGCTTGTGGCTGATGATGATGACGGCGTTGCCCTGCGCGCGGAACGCCTTCAGCGCGCGGAACAGTTCGCCCGTCTCCTCCGGCGTCAGCACGGCGGTGGGTTCATCCATGATCAGCAGGCGGGCCTTGCGCGCCAGGACGCGCAGGATTTCGACACGCTGCTGCTCGCCCGCCGACAGGTCGCACACACGCGCATCGGGCCGGACGGGAAAGCCGAAGCGTTCGGAAATCTCACGCGTGCGGGCTTCCATCACGGCGGGGGAGGCGATACGTGGCGCCTCATCCCAGCCAAGGTGGATGTTTTCCGCCACCGTAAAGGCCTGTACCAGCTTGAAATGCTGGTGCACCATGCCGATGCCCGCGCGGATCGCCTCCTGCGGGGCGGTAAAGGTCTGGCCGTAGCCATCAAGGATGATCTCGCCTTCCTCCGGCTGGTAGATGCCGGTGACGACGTTCATCAGCGTGGATTTCCCGGCCCCGTTTTCCCCCAGCAGGGCATGGATCTCACCCGGCCAGACATCAAGGTCCACGTCCTTGTTGGCGATCACGCCGGGAAAGAACTTGCCAATCCCGCGCAACTGCAGGACCGGCGGCGTGCCCGGCGCGACGCCGGGGGGGGCGGACTGCTTATTCAAGGCCGGATACTCCTGCGACAGCCCAGTCGCTGTGATAGATTTCCAGATCGCTCAGCGTGACGCCATCGGGCACGCGCAGGCGGCCATGGTTGTCATGGATCGGGCCACGGAACGGGTTGTAGCCCGCCAGCAGGCGCGTGCGCATGGCGTCGGCCTGGCGCGCGACTGCGGGCGGCACGCCTGGCCCCCATGCATCGCGGTCCACACCGTGCCCCAGTGTCAGGAAACGGCCCTGCGGCTGCCATGTGCCCGCCAGCAGGTCGCGCACCTGCGAGACATAGAAATCATTGAAATCAAGGTCCACCGAACTGACATAGGCTTCCGGCCCGTAATCCAGCATGCCGGTGTTCCACATCGCCGCCTTCAGCCCGCGCTGCACCGCCACGCGCAGATAGGCCGGTTCATCCATGATGCCGCACAGGAAGTCACACCCGTTATCCGCCAGCGCGGTCGCCGCCTGTGTCGCGGCCTGCGGGTCGAACCATGCGTTGATGGTGATGCTCTGTAACGTAACCGACGGGTTGACCGACTGCGCGCCCAGAAGCGTCGCGTTGGCCGAGGCATAGACCGACGGGATGGGAAACGCGCCCAGAAACCCGATCTTGCCCGTGCGTGTCATAAGGCCCGCCGCAATGCCGATGATATAGCTGGCATACCAGTGCGCCACGTAATACCAGCCCAGGTTGCCGGTCACATTGGTGCCGTCACATTCCATGAACGCCACGTCCGGCGCGCGGTCCGACACGTCCTTGATGAAATCACCGTATTCGGAGGTCGCGAACACCATCTGCGCGCCTTCGGCCACGAACTGCCGGAAAATGCGCGTGGCGTCAGCGGAATAGGGTACGCTTTCGACATAGATGGTGCGGATTTTCGGGAATGCGCGGCGCACGGCCTGCACGCCCCGGTCATGCACCATGGACCACCCGCCATCGGTAATCGGCCCGGTATGGCCAAAGCCGATCACGGCATCCGCTTCCGCCAGTGGCCTGCGCCATGCGGGCGTGGCTGCCGCGTGGGCGGGCCGCAGCAGCCCCGAACCCGCAGCCCCCGCCATACCCAGCAGTGCGCGGCGCGTTGTCAGCAGCCGCCCCCGCGGCCCTGAAACTGTCATAAGATGTTATCCCCCTGAAAATCCATGCCGTATCCCCTTGCGGCAGGTAACGTGTCGGTCCGTCCGGATGCTCCTGTAACTGCGTTGTGTACAGTAAACGTTACGTGGCAGGGACATGCAAGGCCGGTGCGCGGTCCGTGCCCCACACCCCTGCGTCAGGTGGTCTGCTCCCCCACGGGCGGCATGCCCGCCAGCGTGCGCCAGCTGGCCTCATCCATGGTGGCGACACCCAGCTCGACGGCCTTGCGCGCCTTGGATCCGGCCTTTTCACCCAGCACCACAAGGTCGGTCTTTCTGGAAACGCTGTCGGATACGCGCGCGCCCAGCCGTTCGGCCACGGCGCGGGCTTCGGGGCGGGTCATGGTGGTCAGCGTGCCGGTGAACACGATGGTTTTTCCCGACAATGCGCCTTCGGCCACCATTTCCTCATCCGTGACCTGTGTCAGGACGGATGTCAGGTCATCCAGCGTGGCGCGGTTATGGGATTCGGCAAAGAACGCCACCAGTTCATCAGCAATGGCGGAACCGATGCCGGTGATCGATCCCAGTTCCAGCCGTTCGTCCGACCCGATGACCGCAGCCTTTTCCATCTGCTGCCGCCAGTTGGCCATGGACCCGTAATGCCGGGCCAGCAGGCGGGCGTTGTTGATGCCGATGCGGCGGATGCCCAGCGCGTAGATCAGGCGCGACAGTTCAATGGTGCGCCGGGCCGCGATGGCATTGACCAGGTTGCGGGCCGAAACCTTGCCCCAGCCGTCGCGGCTGGCGATTTCGGCTTCGTGTTCAGGCAGGCGGAAAATGTCAGCAGGCGTGCGCAGCCACCCCAGTTCGTGGAATTCCACGATCGTGCGATCACCCAGCCCGTCAATGTCGAACGCATCGCGCGATACGAAATGGATCAGCCGTTCCACCACCTGTGCCGGGCAGGTCAGGCCACCGGAACACCGCCACACGACCTCGCCCTCCGGCCGTTCGGCATGCGCGCCACAGACCGGGCAGGTGTGGGGAAAATGGAACGGTGGGCGGTCATGGTCACGCGGCAGCACCACGCCCGTTACCTGCGGGATCACGTCACCCGCGCGCTGCACATGCACAAGGTCGCCCTCGCGGATGTCCTTGCGCGTGATTTCGTCTTCATTATGCAGGCTGGCGCGGGTGACGATCACGCCGCCCACATTCACCGCCTCCAGAAAGGCCACCGGTGTCAGCGCGCCGGTGCGGCCGACCTGTATGTCGATCTTTTCCAGCCGGGTTATGGCCTGTTCGGCCGGGAATTTCCATGCCACCGCCCAGCGGGGCGCACGTCCCGCAAAGCCAAGGCGGTCCTGCAGCGCGCGGTCATCCAGCTTGTACACAACGCCGTCAATGTCGTAATCCAGCGCCGAGCGTTCCAGCGTCAGCCGCTCCATGAAGGCTTCGGCCTCGGCCGCATTCTTCACCCGTGTGCTGAGCGGATTGACCACGAACCCCCATGCCGCAAGCTGCTCAAGGTAGCCGTGGTGGGTCGCGGCCAGTGGCGCGTCGCAAAAGCCCGCGGCATAGGCAAACAGCGATAGCGGACGGCGGGCCGTCACCTTCGGGTCAAGCTGGCGCAGGGAACCGGCGGCGGCATTGCGCGGGTTGGCGAAGGGTTTTTCGCCCGCGCGTTCCTGTGCCGCGTTCAGTTCAAGGAAGGCCTGCTTGGACAGGAAGACTTCGCCCCGTATCTCGATCACATCGGGGAAGGGGGCGGGCAGGCGTTCTGGAATGTCCTTCAGCGTGCGCAGGTTGGCGGTTACGTCCTCGCCTTCGGTGCCGTCGCCGCGCGTGGTACCGCGCACGAAACGGCCATGTTCGTAGGTCAGGCTTATGGACAGGCCGTCAATCTTGGGTTCCGCGACAAAGGACAGGGCGCGCGCCTGATCTTCCCCCAGCCCGAGGAAGCGGGCGATCCGGCTGATGAACCCCTCAAACTCATCGCGCGAAAACACATTGTCCAGCGACAGCATGGGCACCATGTGCCGGTGGCGGTGGAAGGGACCACTGGCGGGCGCGCCAACCTTTTCCGCCGGGCTGTCATCGCGGCGCAGGTCGGGAAAGCGTTCTTCCAGCGCGGTATTCAGCCGGCGCAGGCTGTCATAGGTCGCATCATCAACCAGTGGCGCATCATGCTGGTGATACGCAGCGTCCAGCGCGGGCAGCAATGTCGCAAGCTGCGCCAGCGTGGCTTCGGCATGGGGCCTGTCCTGTTCCATCGTGGCATAATCCGCCAGCAGGCGACGCGCCTGTTCGGCCAGGGATTCAGGCGGGGCGGCATGGGGCATGTCAGACCCCTTTCAGCAGGCTGTCGGCCGCGGCGCGGGCGGCGGGGGTAATGGTGTCGCCAGACAGCATGCGGGCGATTTCCTCGCGCCGGGCCTGTGCATCCAGTGGGGCGGCGTGGGTTTCGGTGCGGCCCCTGTTCACGCTCTTGCTTATGCGCAGGTGCGCATCGCCGCGTGCCGCCACCTGCGGGCTGTGGGTGACCACCAGTACCTGCACGCTGCGGCCCACGGTATACAGTCGTTCCCCGATGGCCGAGGCCGTGGCCCCGCCCACACCGGAATCCACTTCGTCAAACACCAGCGTGGGAATGGCCGACCGGCCCGCCAGCACCACCTTCAGCGCCAGCATGAGGCGGGAGAGTTCGCCCCCCGATGCAACCTTCGCCAGCGGACCCGGCGGCTGTCCGGGGTTGGCGGCGATCAGGAACGACGCCTGTTCCTTGCCGCGTGCGTTCCAGGCTTCCGCTTCCAGCGGGACGAGGGAGACGATAAAGCGCGCGCGTTCCAGCTTCAGCGGTTTCAGTTCCGCCATCACCGCCTGTTCCAGCCTGCGTGCCGCCTTTTCCCGCGCAGCGGTCAGGTCAAGGGCGACCTCCTCAAACTTCGCGCGGTTTTCGGCAACGGTTGCCTCCAGCCCCTCGATCCGGGCATTACCCGAATCAAGGGCCGCCAGCCGGTCGGTAAAGGCCGCCAGCAGCCCCGGCAGTTCGGGTACGGACACGCCGTGCTTGCGCGCTTCGGCACGCAGCGCGAACAGGCGTTCTTCCGTCTGTTCCAGCAGGCGCGGGTCGGCCTGCGCGTCGGAGGCAAGGCGCGAGAGCATGCTTTCCGCTTCCGCCAGCGCTTCTTCCGCGCGTTCCAGCGCGTTCAGCGCTTCCTGTGCGGCTTCCTGCTCGGCAGCGCCCACGGCTTCGGGGTTCAGGTCGGTGGGGGCGGGCAGCAGGCGTTGCAATGCACGGCTGGCGTTGCGCAGCGCCGATGCCGGACCGGGGGAACGGCGGTCGCGCGGCGCAAGGTCGGCCAGCGCCGCCGCAATCGCCTCCGCCCGGCGTTCGCCCTGCTGCAATGCCTGGCGCAGGCCCGCAAGCTGCGTTTCCTCATCTTCCTGCGGGGCAAGGGTGGACAGGTCATCCACCGCCTGCCGCAGCCAGTCTTCCTCACGCGCGGCATTTTCCATTTCCGCCCGTGCGGCCGCCAGTTCCGCCGTGGCCTCGATCCATTTGCGATAGGCGCCAGCGGTGCGGGTGCGCAGGGCGCCGGGCACGCCAAAGACATCCAGCAGGTCCAGATGCGTTGACTGGTCCGCCAGTCCCATCTGTTCATGCTGGCCCTGTATTTCCACCAGCAGCGTCGCCGCCCGGCGCAGCAGGCTGACGGCCACGGGCTGGTCGTTGATATAGGCGCGCGACCGCCCGTCCGTGGTCACGACCCGGCGCAGCAGCACGGGTTCGCGCATATCATCCAGCACGATGCCCTGTTCACTGAACAGCTGGTGCAGGGGATGGTCGGATGCGACCTCGAAACTGGCGCTGACGCTGGCCTGTTCGCACCCGGCGCGTACCAGCGATGCGCTGGCCCGTTCCCCCAGCGCCAGCCCGAGGCTGTCCAGAAGGATGGACTTGCCAGCCCCGGTTTCCCCCGTCAGCACCGTCAGGCCGGGGGGAAAGGCCAGATCCAGTTTTTCGATCAGGACCACATCCCGTATCGAGAGCTGTGTCAGCATGCAGGCTTCCCGTTCAGCACAGATAATCGTTGGCGGAAATCAGAAAACCGAATGCCATGCCCGCGAAAAGACGTTCCGCCCCTGCTTGTGGTCCTTGCTTTCCACGCCCTTGATCAGATGATGCGCGCGCAGGTGATCGTACGCATCCGTGTACCATTTGCTGCTGGGGTAGTTGTAGGCCAGGACCGAGCCGGTCTTGCGCGCCTGTTCCAGCAGGCCCATGTCCAGATACACTTCCACCAGTCGTTCCAGTGCTTCGGGCACATGGTTGGTGGTCTGGAAATCCTGCACCACGCGCTGGTAGCGGCCGGCTGCGGCAAGATAGTCGTTCTGCTGCTGGTACCACCGGCCCACCAGCATTTCCTTGCCCGCCAGATGGTCGCGGCACAGGTCGATTTTCAGCTGCGCGTCACGGGCGTAGGGGCTTTGGGGAAAGCGGGTGATGACTTCTTCCAGCGCGTCCATCGCCTCGATCGTGCCCTGCTGGTCACGCTGCACATCGGCCACCTGTTCATAATAGCACAGGGCGCGCAGATAGAAGGCATAGGCCGCATCCGTACTGGTGGGGTGCAGTTCCAGAAAGCGGTCAAGCTGCTGCACGGCTTCGGGATACTTGTTCAGCAGGTAGTTCGCATACCCTTCCATCAGCTGCGCATTGGCGGTGTACTGGGAATAGGGGTAGTTGCGCTGCAATGTATCGAACTGGTTGACCGACAGCAGGTACCGGTCCGAACGCAGGGCGTCCACGCCGTTGTTGTACAACGTCTCCGCCGAGCCGACGCGCGGCGCGCGTTCATTGATGGTACTGGCACTCTGTCCACATGCCGCCAGCAGGCCCGCAAGTGGCAGCAGCGCCAGCCAGCGGACCATCTGGCGCGTGGCGGGCAGGGGTTGCGGGATATGGTGTGATGTGGGTGCGAACATGCCGGCTCTTCCAGTTATGGAAGCTTTATATCATGTGCCGGTGGCGGGTGAAGTCTCCACGTGCGGATTTCGCATCCCCGCATCAGGCGGCCTGCGGCTGCGGGGCGGAAAGGGACGTGCCAAGCGGGGCCCGATGCCAGTTCGCCTGTTCGGCAAAGACCTTGCGCAACAGGCGGTTGTTCAGTGTATGCCCCGATTTGTGCCCACGGAAATGGCCATTGATCATGCCACCGGCCAGATACATGTCCCCGATCGCGTCCAGTACCTTGTGGCGCACGAATTCATCCGGGTGGCGTAGTCCGGACGGGTTTACCACGCTGTCGCCGTTGACGACGATGGCGTTATCCAGCGATCCGCCACGGGCCAGCCCCACGGAATGCAGGTAATCGATTTCAGGCTGCAGCACGAATGTCCGCGCGGTGCTGAGATCCTGGCGGAACGCCCCCGGTTCCACCAGTGTCACATAATGCTGCTGACCGATGGCGGCGGCCGGGAAATCAATGGAAATATCGATCGTCAGGCCGGGCTTGGTCGCGGGCGACAGTTCTGCAAAGGCATCGCCATCTTCCACCCGCACGGTCCGGTCCATGTGGATATGCTGGCGCGCGGCGGCCTGGGGCGTGATGCCCGCACATTCCAGCAGGAACACGAATTCCGCCGCGGAACCGTCAAAAACCGGGATTTCCGGGCCATCCACATCAATGAAGATGTTATCGACGCCACAGCCCGCCAGCGCCGCCATCAGGTGTTCGATGGTGGCAATGCATTCGGCGTGACCATCTCCGTCATCACAGCCCAGTACCGTGCTCAGCCGCGTATCCACCACCGTGTCATACCGTGCCGCAAGCGGCGGCAGGGTGATGTCATTGCGACGGAAGACGATCCCGGTATTTTCCGGGGCGGGGGACAGCTTCAGGCTGATGCGCCTGCCGGTATGAAGGCCGGTGCCGATGCTGCTGATCGGCTGGCGTATGGTGTGCTGCATCTGTCCATCATGTCGGGACGCCGTCCCGAAGGGGACGGGTGCTTGCGGCAGCATGCCGTTCATTGCCTGTATCCTTGACGCAAGTGTGGAAGATTCACAGTAACTGGCATGATATCATGCTACTGCCATGTCTCTTTCCAGGACAGTCAAGGATTATTGCCTATTGTTACCTGTTCGGCAGGAGGGATGCATGGCCTGCCCACAGGGGGCAGGCCATGCATCATGACCGTCATCAGGGTGAACGGCGGCGCAGGAAGGCGGGGATATCCAGTCCGCCATCATCCGGTGTCGGGTTGCCGCCCGTGTCCTGACCCTGCGGCTGCTGTGGCTGCTGCTGTGGCTGCTGCTGCTGCGGCTGCATGGCGGGTTCCGTCCGGCGGGCGGGTTCAGGCTGCTGCGGGGTGGAATGACGGCGCAGCGCACCGGTCACGATCCCGAACAGGCTGCGCGGCGCGGGCTGGGGTTCCGGCGCGGGTGGCTTGGCGCTTTCGGTAAACAGCGGCGAACGCGGGGAACCGGGGCGCTGCGCCTGGGCTATGTGGGGCGGTACGGCGTTGGGCGACGGCGGCTGCGGCGCGGCGGGACGCTGGGGCTGCATGCCGGCGGCGGGCTGGCCCATGGGGGCGGCCGGCTGCTGCGGCGCGGCAGGTGCCCCCTGGGGTGCGGCACTGGCGACCGGCGCCGCCTGCTGCGGTGCCTCGGCCGGGGCGGGCTGCGCCGGGGCGGCTTCGGCCTGGGGCGCTGCCGGGCGTGCGGCGGGATGGCCGCCGGGCGGGTTGTCGATGCCCGTCGCCACGACGGAAACGCGGATGCGCCCGTTCAGTGAGGTATCGATGGCGGACCCGAAGATGATGTTGGCGTCTTCGGCCACTTCTTCACGGATGCGGTTTGCGGCCTGGTCCACTTCGAACAGGGTCAGGTCCTCGCCACCGGTAATGTTGATCAGCAGGCCCTGCGCGCCGGACATCGAGGTATCTTCCAGCAGCGGGTTGGAAATGGCGTCCTCGGCCGCGGCGATGGCGCGGTTTTCGCCCTCGGCCTCACCCGTGCCCATCATTGCCTTGCCCATTTCCGCCATGATGGTGCGGATATCGGCAAAGTCGAGGTTGACCAGACCCGGCGCCATCATCAGGTCGGTGACGCCACGCACGCCCATGTACAGGACGTTGTCCGCCATCTTGAACGCGTCTTTCCAGCTTGTGCGCTCATTGGCCAGACGGAACAGGTTCTGGTTCGGGATGATGATCAGCGTATCGACAAACTGCTGCAGTTCGGCAATGCCCGCTTCCGCCGATTTCGCGCGGCGGTGGCCTTCGAACGTGAACGGCTTGGTCACCACGCCCACGGTCAGGATGCCGCGTTCGCGCGCCATGCGGGCAATGACGGGTGCGGCCCCCGTGCCGGTGCCGCCGCCCATGCCCGCGGTGATGAAGACCATGTGCGCGCCATCAAGGTGGCGCGACAGTTCGTCACAGGCTTCTTCCGCCGCGGCGCGGCCGATCTCGGGCTTCGCGCCCGCGCCCAGCCCCTGCGTCAGGTGGGGGCCAAGCTGGATGCGGCGGTCGGCGCTGCTGTGGGAAAGCTGCTGGGCATCGGTGTTGGCAACGACGAATTCCACGCCCTGCAACTGCGAATGGATCATGTTGTCCACCGCATTCGTACCACCGCCGCCAACCCCGATCACTGTGATGCGAGGCGTGAAATCGGAATGATTCTGTTGCGGGATGGTCAGGTTGAGGGTCATGCTTGGCTCCCGATGGATTGGGGTAGGCGTGCTGGCATACTAACGGCAAAAGTACAATAAAGGGTTTTCATGCAAGATTATACCCTGTCACGTATGAAATCCACGAAACGTCTGACAAGGCTGCCGGGACGGGTGTCACGGGTGTCGGGTTCGCCCATTTCATCTGCCGCCCCCGCAGCCCAGGCCAGAAGCCCCGCGGATGTGGAGAACATCGGCCACGTCGCCGCGTTTTCAGGCAGGCCGACAATGCGGCGCGGGCGGCCCAGACGCACCTGACGGTTCAGGATCCGCGCCGCCATCGGCCCGATTCCCTCCAGCAGCGACCCGCCACCGGTCAGGATGACGCGGCCGTCGGATGCAGGGCCGACCGCGGCCATTTCCAGCCTGTCACGTACCATCTCCAGGGTTTCCTCCACGCGGGGGTGTATGATCGATACAATCCTTGCGCGTGGAATTCTGACATAATGATGGTCGTTGTCACCAATCAACTGCACAAGAATGGGATCGTGATCGTCACCCGCCAGCAGTTCGGCCGAACCGTGCATGGTTTTCAGCCGCTCGGCATTGTCGATGGAGGTGGACAGCCCGTGCGCGATGTCGCGCGTGATATGCAGGCCGCCCACGGGAATCGTGGCGGTATGCAGCAGACGCCCTTCGCCAAATACCCCGATCGACGTGGTGCCCCCGCCCATGTCCACCACGGTGGCGCCGAGGTTGCGCTCGTCCTCATTCATGACCGCAAGCCCCGAGGCGAGGGGGGAGGACACCATCCCCTCGATCTTCAGTTCCACGCGTGACAGCACGGCTTCCAGGTTGCGCAGCGCGGTCGTGTTGGCGTCGATCACATGCAGGCGCGCGGACAGCAGGTCACACAGGTGCCCGCGCGGGTCCAGCACTTCCTGCGTGTCATCCACCGCGTAATCCAGCGGCAGGGTATGGATGGCCGACCGCCCTTCGGACACGGCGCGCATCCGGCCCTCGCTTATGATCCGGTTGACGTCGTTATCCGTGATTTCCCGTCCGCCCACGGACCAGCGCGCGTTGATGTGGCGGCTTTCGGGGTGGCCACAGGACAGGTTGACGAAAATCGAATCCCGGCGTTCCGTCGCCATGTCCTCCGCCTGCGCCACGGCGGCGCGGATGGCGCTTTCCGCCTCACGCAGGTCCACGATCCCGCCACAGCGCACGCCATGCGAACGCCGCCACCCGTGGCCAAGGATGCGGATGGTGTTGTCAGGCTCGCCACGCCCGATCAGGCATACGATCTTGGTGGACCCGATATCCAGCACGCTGAACGGTCCCGTGCGCAGCTTGCGCGTGGGCAGGCGCTCACCCGCGGGGACAAGGGATGTCGCAGGCCGCGGGCGGGGTACGCGCGCTGGCGTCCCGGCCCCAGGGATGGCGGGCACCGGGGCGGCCGGTGTGGTGGTCTTGGTTGCGGGCACGGTCGTCCTGACCACGCCCGGCACTGGATAAGTCATGCCCGCCTCCGTCTTGGGCCGGTTTCGGGGGAAGAAAGCCATGGCGCGGCAGGGGCCTGATCCCCGGTGGGGTCAGCCTGTGGCGGCGTGTCGTCCCGATCCCGGTCACTGTCGTTCGGGGCAACGGGGTTTTCACGCACGATCAGGCGGTCAGGCAGGCGCATGTCGATGGCGATCACCGGCCGGTCCAGTATTTTTATGTTTTCCTGCAATTGTGCAAGACGCTTCAGCGCCGCAACTTCCTGTCCTTCGGGCAGAAGGATGGTCGTGCCGTTGCGCAGGGTCAGGTTCCACCGCCGCTGGCCCACGCGGGATGCGGCCACGACATGGCTGCGTACCTCCGGCTGGGCGGACAGTTCATCAATCAGGGCGGCGGCGGCGGTGTTGGCGTCGGGACCGACCACCAGCGGCAGCTGCATGAAGGCCTCGGCGTCCTTGCCGGTCATGCCCTTGTCACGCACCTGGTGGCCCTCGCGGTCGATCAGCATGAAATGTCCGTGATTCTGCCACACGGCAAAGGGGCGGCGTTCAAACAGGTGGATGATGATGGTGCCGGGCAGGTGGCGTTCCACCACGGAATGATCGACAAAGGGCAGCGCGTCGATGCGTTCGCGCGCGCTTGCTACGGAAAAGCCCAGGATGAAGTCCCCCGTGCGCGCGCCCAGCGCCTCTTGCAGCGCGGTCTCGCTGGTCAGCACACAGCCCGTCACCTCAATGTCGGTAATGCGCAGGGGCAGCATGTTGATGATCCGCCCGCGCAGCGGCGCGAAACGCGGATCGGACCCGAAATGCCGGAATGTCGTGACGCAGCCCACCCCGATCACCACCAGCACCAGCACCAGCAGTGCCGGGCGCAGCAGGCGTTTCTGGCGGCGCAGGAAGATCGAAAGCCGGGAGGGGCGGTCGCTGCTGTCGGTCGGTCGCCTCATGTACGGCAGGTCGCGTGGTCGATCATCCACTGGCACAGCGTGGCGTAGTCCATGCCGCAGGCCGCCGCCTGTTCGGGCAGAAGGGAGGTCGGCGTCATGCCCGGCTGGGTGTTGGTTTCCAGAATGACCAGGCGGCCGGGCGCATCCGGCCCCGCGCTGTCGTCATAGCGGAAATCCGTGCGGCTGGCCCCACGGCAGCCCAGCGCGCGGTGGGCGGCCAGCGCCAGCGTGCGCGCCTGTTCAAATGCGTCGGGATGGATGCGTGCGGGCAGTTCATGCCGCGACCCGCCGGATGCGTATTTGGCCTGATAGTCATAAAAGCTGGGGCCGCTGCCCATCGGCGTGATGTCGGTCACCGTCAGCGCGCGGTCTTCCAGCACGCCAACCGTCAGTTCCCGGCCGGGGATGTATTCTTCCACCAGCATCTGGCCGCCAAAGGTCCATTCCGCCGCCACCGTGGCGCGGCGGTTGCTGCCGGGCAGGATGATTTCCACCCCCACGGATGATCCCTCGTTCAGCGGCTTGACCACATAGGGGGCGGGCATCGGGTCCGCCGGTGCCAGCTGTACTGGCGTCATGACCTGCCCGATGGCGACCGGCAGGCCGGCTGCCATGAACACGGTCCGCGCCGCGTCCTTGTCCATGGCGGTGGCGGATGCCCGCACGCCGGAATGGGTGTAGGCGATTCCCATCCAGTCCAGCACACCCTGGATCGACCCGTCCTCGCCAAACCGGCCATGCATGGCGTTGAACACCACGTCGGGGTGGTGGGCCTGCAGGTCGGACACGATGGCCAGCAGGTCGGGACCTGCGTCAATGCAGTGTACGTCATGCCCGCGGCCACGCAGGGCCTCGGCCACGTTGCGGCCACTGGCCAGGCTGACCTCGCGTTCGGCGGACATGCCGCCCATCAGGATGCAGACCCGGCGGGCCGTCATGCGCTTTCTCCCGTAACATGCGTGGCGGGGCGGCCGATCCGCTTGATTTCCCAGCGCAATGTGACCGCGGTGTGGTCATGCACGCGCCGGATTACGGTATCGCCCAGTTCCTCCAGATCGGCTGCAGTGGCGTCGCCGGTATTGAGTATGAAATTGCAGTGTTTTTCACTGACCTGCGCCCCACCGACCCGCAACCCGCGACAGCCCGCCGCGTCAATCAGTTCCCATGCCTTGCGCTGCGATTCGTCGGGGTCGGGATTGCGGAAGGTCGATCCCCCCGTGCGGGCGCGCACCGGCTGCGCCGCCTCACGCGCGGCGCGGATTTCATCAATCCGCTGGCGGATGATGGCGGGCGGCGCCGCCATGCCGTTCAGCCGCGCACGGACCACGACCGACTGCGGCGGCAGGGTGGCATGGCGATAGCCGAAATCCAGAGATGCGGCGGGCAGGCGCAGCAGCCTGCCGTCGCGCGTCACCACTTCCACCCAGTCCAGCACCGCCGCCATGTCCGACCCGTATGCCCCGGCATTCATGGCCACGGCGCCGCCAATCGAACCGGGAATGCCCGCCAGGAATTCCAGCCCCGACAGCCCGGCTTCGGCCGCGTGTTCGGCAACGGTCATGTCAAGGCATGCCGCCCCTGCCACCAGCCCGTCCCCATCGCGCATAATGGCGGAAAAACCACGCGCAAGGCGGATGACCAGCCCGTCAATCCCGCCATCGCGCACGATTACGTTCGAACACGCGCCCAGCGGCATGACCGGAACCTCCAGCGGCAGGTGGCGCAGGGTCTGCGCCAGGTCCTCGGCGCTGGCGGGCTGGAACAGCAGTTCCGCAGCGCCGCCGACGCGAAACCACGTGCGCAGGCCCAGGTCGGCCTGCGGCGTCAGGCGGCCACGCGGGCGAAAGCCCTCCGTATCCAGAACCTGTGCCCATTGCGGCAGGGGGGCGGTGGCGGTCATGAATGGGCATCCGCCTTCTGGGTGGGGGCGGGGGCATGGGCGATGCCCTGCAGGTCCGCAAGCTGCGCGGGCAGCGCCTGCGCCCAGTTGGTGATGCTGCCAGCGCCAAGGCAGACGACAAAGTCACCCGGCCGGGCAATGGCGTTGATCATTTCCGCAAGGTGCTCCGGCCCCGGCAGCGGCACGACGGACCGGTGCCCGCGTTCGCGCAGCCCCTCGACCAGCGCGTCACGGTCAATGCCCTCGATCGGCTGTTCGCCTGCGGCATAGACATCGGCGATGATGACGGTGCCCGCGTCGTTCATGCAGGTGCAGAATTCGTTGAACAGGGTCTTCAGCCGCGAATAACGGTGCGGCTGCATGACCGCGATCACATTGCCCGCGCCCGCCTGGCGCGCGGCCTTCAGCACGGCGGCGATTTCCACCGGGTGGTGGCCGTAATCGTCAATGATGGTGATGCCGCCGGTTTCCCCCGTGCGGGTGAAACGCCGCTTGACCCCACGGAAGGCGGCAAAGGCCGAGCGGATGGTGGCATCGTCTATTTCCATCTCGGTCCCCACCGCAATGGCCGCCAGCGCATTCTGCACGTTGTGGTGGCCCAGCATGGGCAGGCGGAACGGCCCCGCGCGGCGGGATCGGTTGCGGTTGCGGTTGGTGATCACGACCTCGAACGTGGCCCCCAGCTTGTCGGTAATCACCTTTTCAGCGCGCACGTCCGCCTGGGGCGAGAAACCATAGGTGATGATCCGGTGGTCCGACAGGCGCGGGATCATCTGCTGCACGGCCGGATGGTCGATGCACAGCACGGCAAAGCCGTAGAACGGGATGTTGGAGACGAACTGGTCATACGCCGCCTGCATCGCCTCTTCCGTGCCCCAGTGGTCCAGGTGCTCGGGGTCCATGTTGGTTACGACCGTAATGACGGAGGGCAGGCGCAGGAACGACCCGTCGCTTTCATCGGCTTCCACCACCATCCAGTCGCCCGAACCCATGCGGGTGTTGGTGCCGTAGGCTTCGATAATGCCGCCATTGATGACCGTGGGGTCCAGCTTCGCCGCTTCCAGGACCGCGGCGACAAGGCTGGTGGTGGTGGTCTTGCCATGCGTGCCGCCCACCGCCACCGACCAGCGCAGGCGCATGAGTTCGGCCAGCATTTCCGCACGCCGCACCACCGGGATCAGGCGCGCGCGCGCGGCCACGACCTCGGGGTTGTCGCGCTTGACGGCGGTGGAGGTCACCACCACCTGCGCACCGCCCAGGTTGGCGGCGTCGTGGCCGATGGTCACGGGAATGCCGGCGGCGCGCAGACGCGCGACATTCGCGCTTTCGGCAATGTCGGAACCCTGCACCGCGTAACCAAGCATGTGCAGGACTTCGGCAATGCCGGACATGCCAATTCCGCCAATGCCGACGAAGTGGATGGTGCCAATGGAAAGGGGCAGGGCTCTCATGTAATCAGGTCTCCGTGTTCGCGCTGGCGGAATTAAGCGGTGCGGGGCATGTCGGGCAAGCGGGCTTCTATCATATCCGCCAGACGGGCGGCGGCGTCAGGGCGGCCAAGGCGGCTTGCCGCCCGTGCCGTGCGGGCCAGCAGGTCACGGTCGGCCAGCAGTTCCGTCAGGCGCTGCGTCAGGACGGGGGCGGTGAAATCGGGCTGGCGGATCATCCACGCGGCATGGGCGTCACACAGTGCCTGCGCATTCGCCCCCTGTTCATCGCGTGCCGCGATGGGCAGCGGCACCAGCAGCGACGGGCGGCCCGCCACCGTCAGTTCCGCAACCGATGACCCGCCCGCGCGCCCGATGACCAGGTGGGCCGCGCGCAGGCGGTCGGGCACGTTGTCAAGGAACGGGGCGATGGTGGCGGGAATGCCGGCAGCACGGTAGGCGCCCGCCACGCGGTCCACATCCTCCGCGCGGGCCTGCTGTGTAACCTGCACGCGCGCGCGTAGCGCCGGGGCAAGGGCGGCAAGGGCAGGCGGCACCACATCGCTGAATACCCGCGCGCCCAGCGACCCGCCCCATACCAGCAGGTTGATGACCCCGTTTGACGGCTCGTACCCTTCGCCCGCAAGGGCCGCGATATCAGGCCGCACCGGCATGCCGGTCAGCGTGGTGGGCACGCCATCGGGCACGCCCGCAACGACAGGGAACGATGTCGCGATTGCATCCATGCGGGCGGCCAGGAAACCGTTGGCCTTGCCCAGCACGGCATTGCCTTCATGAATGAACAGGAGCGGCCGCTGCTTTTTCGGTAGCAGGCTGCCCCCCAGCAGCGGCGGCACGGACGGGTATCCGCCAAACCCGATAACGGCCGAAGGCCGGATGCGCGAGAGGATGCCACGCGCCTGCACCGTTCCGCGGCCCAGTGCCATGGCTGCGCGCGCGGCCCGGATGATGCCGCGCCCCGCAATCCCCGCACCGGGCAGGACAAACTGCTGCCGCCCGGCAAAGACGCCGGTTTCACGCTGGCCCGCGCGCCGGTCGGTCATGAGGATGATGTCATGCCCCCGGCGCACCAGTTCACAGGCCAGTGCCTCGGCCGGGAAAAAATGGCCGCCGGTGCCTCCGGCCGCGACAGCAATGCAGTGACGGGTCATGACGGTGCTTTCTGCGATGAAGAAGGGGAACCGAACTGTCCGTACCGGCCTTCCCCCGGCCGGTTGCGGGTCAGCGCCAGCACCAGGCCGATTGTAAGCGCAACCGACATGGCGGAGGAACCGCCATAGGAGATAAAGGGCAGCGTCATGCCCTTGGTCGGGATCAGGTGCAGCGTGGACCCCATGTTGACAAAGGCCTGAAGCCCGAACCCCGTCACCAGCCCTGCCGTCGCCACCGTAATGAACGGGTCGTTTTCATGCAGCAGCTTGAGCAGCGTGCGGATGACGATGGTGGCGAACACGCCCACGATGAACAGGCAGACCAGCATGCCGAATTCCTCCCCCGCCACGGCAAAGACGAAATCGGCATGCGCATCGGGCAGCAGGTCCTTCACCCGGCCCTCGCCGGGGCCACGGCCCAGCAGGCCGCCATTGCCAAAGGCCCGCAGGGCCGTGTCAATCTGGTAATGGTCACCCACGGCAGGGTTGAGGAAGCGCTCCACGCGTGATCGCACGTGCGGGAACACCATGTACGCCCCGGCAAAGGCCGCGACCATGCCCGCCACCCCTGCGCCGACCAGAAACAGGCTCAGCCCGTCAATGAAAAGCTGGGTCAGGAAAACCGTGGTAATGACGCTGAGCATCCCGATATCGGGCTGTGACTTCAGCAAAAGCAGCACCAGCGCGAACAGCCCGATCGCCATCAGCATGCCGGGAAAATACCGTCGCGTCTGGCGTTCGGTCAGCAGCCACGCCGTGACCACGGCAAAGAACGGCTTGAGGAATTCCGATGGCTGCACCGACATCATCGGCAGCGCGATCCACCGCCGCGCGCCCTTGATCTCGATCCCGTGCACCAGTGTCATGAATGTCGCGGCCAGCGCCAGCACGAACCCGATCCACCCCGTCAGCCTGACGGCACGCAGCGAGATCATGGACGTGAAAACGACGATCAGCGCCGCCAGGACCAGGAAGCACACCTGCTTGAAAATGAACATGTCGCGCGACGCGCCAATGCGCACGGCCACGGCGGGGCTGGCGGCCAGCATCAGGATATAGCCGAAACCGATCAGGATCCCCACGCAGATCAGCGTGACCCGGTCGATGCTGCGCCACCACCGTGCCGCCCATGACGTGTTTATGCGCGATATGCCGCTCATGCGCGGGCGGTTCCGTCCCTGCTGGCGGCCAGTTCATGCACCAGTGCGGCGAAATGCGCGCCACGCGCCTCGAACCCGCTGAACTGGTCGAAACTGGCGCAGGCGGGTGACAGCATCACGACATCAGCCCCCGGTTCGCGCGCGCACTCCAGTGCTTCGGGCACGGCGCGCTCAAGGGTTTCGACAATGCGGTGGGGAATGCCGTGGCGGGCCAGCGTTGCCGCCAGCGCCGGTGCATCCCGCCCGATCAGCAGCGCCATGGCGATGCGGTCGAACAGGGGGGCCAGTTCCTCGATCCCGCCAGCCTTGGCCGTGCCACCCGCGATCCATACCATCCGGTCATGGCACGCCAGCGCGCGCGCGGTCGCGTCCGCATTGGTGGCCTTGCTGTCATTGATGAATCGGACGCCATCAATGCTGCCCACGGTTTTCTGCCGGTGGTCCAGTGCGGTGAAGGACGCAAGGGCGGGTTCCACCGCAGCCCGTGGCATGCCCAGATGCAGCGCCATGGCGGTGGCGGCCGCCGCGTTTTCACGGTTATGGGTGCCCGGCAGGTCATGGGCCGCGCGCAGGTCGGCGATCACGCCTTCATGGTCACACAGCGCGTCGGGCGTGCAGTACAGGTCGCATTGCGGCATGTCGGCGCCGCTGACGCAGGCAATGGTGGTCCGCGTGATCGCCAGCCGCCTGCGGATCGTCTCGTAATCGGGCAGGGTTTCGCCCAGTACCGCCAGGTCGCCCGCATGCTGGTGGTCGAATACATGCAGCTTGGCGGTGGTGTAGCCCGCCATGTCGCCATGCCGGTCCAGATGGTCGGGGGTCAGGTTCAGCAGGCAGGCGACATTGAAATGCATCTGCTCCAGCCGTTCCAGCATGTAGGACGACATTTCCAGAACGTACACCCCGTCATCGGGCAGCAGCGGCAGGGACAGTGCGGCCGGGCCAAGGTTGCCGCCAGCCGCAACCGGCATGCCGCAACCGGCCAGCATGTGGGCCAGCAGCACCGTGGTGGTCGATTTGCCATTGGTGCCGGTAATGCCCGCGAACCGTGCACGGCTGCCCGCCGTGCGCACGGCGCGGTACAGCAGTTCCGCATCCGACAGGATCGGCACGAATGCCTCCACCGCCATGCGCGCCAGCGGGTGGGGGCTGGGCAGGTTGTGCGGAATGCCCGGCGAAAGCACCAGCCCCGCCAGACCCAGCATGTTGTCAAAGGGGGCCACCTTCAGCCGTTCATGCGGGGTAAGGGCCGCACGGGCTTCCGCGCGGTCGTCCCATGCCTGCACGCTGGCCCCCATCGCCAGCAGGGCGTTGACGGCGGCGGCGCCATTGCGGCCCAGACCTGCCACGCCGTAATGGTGCGCGGCCAGCAGGGACGGGGGGAAGGCCGTGCTCATCGCAGTTTCAGCGTGGCCAGACCACACAGCCCCAGCACGATGGATACGATCCAGAACCGGATGACGATCTTGGATTCCGCCCAGCCCTTCTTTTCAAAATGGTGGTGCAGTGGCGCCATCAGGAATACGCGCCGCCCGGTGCGCTTGTACCAGAACACCTGGATGATGACGGAAAAGGTTTCCACCACAAACAGCCCGCCAACAATGCACAGCACCAGTTCATGCTTGACCGCGACCGCGACCGCCCCCAGCGCGCCACCCAGCGCCAGCGACCCCGTATCCCCCATGAACACGGCAGCCGGCGGCGCGTTGAACCACAGGAACCCAAGCCCCGCGCCCACAAGTGCTGAACAGAACACCCCAAGCTCCCCCGTGCCCGGCACGGCATGCAGTTGCAGGTAGTCGGCAAAGACATGATTGCCCACCAGGTAGGAAATCAGCGCGAACACAAGGGCCGCGATAATGACCGGCACGATCGCCAGACCATCCAGCCCGTCGGTAAAGTTCACGGCGTTGCCAAAGCCCGTGATGGTGATCATGGCAAACAGCGGAAAGGCATAGCCCAGCGGCAGCAGCAGGTCTTTCACGAACGGGAAGGCCAGGTGGTTGGCAAGGTCGGGCGGCATCATGTGTTCCAGCCAGATGCCACCGATCAGGGACGCGCCGAATTCACACCCCAGCCGCATGCGCTTGGAAACGCCATCGGTATTGCGGCGTGACAGCTTCAGGTAATCATCGGCAAAGCCCACCGCGCCGAATGCCAGCGTAATCAGCATCACGGCCCAGACAAACCCGTTGGTCAGGTCCGCCCACAGCAGGGTGGACCCGAACAGCGAGATCAGGATCAGCACGCCGCCCATGGTGGGGGTGCCGACCTTTTCGATCAGGTGGCGTTCCGGCCCGAGCGTGCGGATCGGCTGCCCCCCGCGCTGGATGCGGCGCAGGTGCGTAATCAGCGGATTGCCAAGGCACAGGCTGATGACCAGCGCCGTCAGGCATGCCGCCCCGGAACGGAACGTGATGTAGCGGAACAGGTTGAGCATGGAGGTATGCGCCCCCGCATGCTGCTGGAACAGGTCATACAGCATTAGGCCTGTCCCACCCGCGCGTCATCGGCCTGCAGGGCGTTGACGACGTGGCGCATCCGGCTGCCAAGGCTGCCCTTGACCATGACGGTGTCCCCCGCGCGCAGGGCCGCGCGCGCAAGTAGCGCAAGCTGGCTGGAATCAGGCATCCACCCCCCCTGTAGGGAAGAAGGCAGGGTGTCAAAGAGTGTTTTCATATTCGGGCCGCAACAGAAGACAATATCCGCGTTCGCGCGGACGGCAGGGAGAAGGGAGGTATGCTCATGCCGTGCAAACGCACCCAGTTCAAGCATGTCACCCAGAATGGCGACACGCCGCCCCGTGGCGACCAGCCCCAGCAGGTCCAGGGCCGCCCGTACGGAGGCAGGGGACGCATTATAGCTTTCATCCAGCAGGGTGACTTTGTCATGCATCACCTTTGCCATCGCCCCGCGTCCGGCGCCGGGGTGGAAGGTGGCCAGTCCGGCCACCGCATGGCCCATATCCGCGCCCGCCGCATGGGCTGCGGCCAGCGCCAGCATGGCGTTATCGGCCATGTGGCGTCCCGGCGCGTTCACCTGCGCATGTCCCTGCCAACCGGGCAGGGACAGGTCGAACCCGCTGCCCTGCGCGTCGGTTTTCACATCCGTTTCATATACGGTGCAGTCCGGCGCATGGCCCGCCCACCACAGCGTGGCCCCCACGCTTTCGGCATTGCGCCGGAAATAATTCGCGCCGGTGACATGCGCGGGCACGATCCCGGTCCCGCCACGCGGCAGGGCCAGCAGGATTTCCGCCTTTTCGCGCGCAATGGCGTTAAGGCTGCCCATAAGCCCCAGGTGGGAGGACGCAACCGTCGTCACCACCGCGACATCGGGCCGCACCATGGTGGCCAGGGGCGCGATTTCGCCGGGGTGGTTCATCCCGATCTCGCACACGCAGTACGCGGCGCTGGCCGGCAGGCGCGCCAGCGTCAGCGGCACGCCCCAGTGGTTGTTGTATGACGCCACCGCGTAATGGGTGGGGCCGCACGCCGCCAGCGCATGGCGCAGCATGTCCTTGACCGATGTCTTGCCCACGCTGCCGGTCACCGCCACCATGCGCCCGGCAAAGCGCGCGCGTGCGAAACGCGCCATGTCCTGCATGGCCGCAAGCGTATTGCCGACCATCAGGATACGCGGGTCGTCAATCCCGCATGGTTCATGCGCAACGACTGCCGCAGCCCCCGCATCCAGCGCTGCGGCCACATGGTCGTGCCCGTTGCTGTTTTCACCCTGCAGCGCAATGAACACATCGCCCGGCCGCAGCGTGCGGGTGTCGATCGAAACGCCGGTTCCCGCGATATCGTCGTGTGATGTTGACGGAAAACGCCCCGATGTCGCGGCCAGCAGGTCCGCGCGGTTCCATAACAGTGTCATTCATTCCCCGTCAGGCCACGGATTATCGTGGCATCATCAAATGGCAGGACATCGTGGCCCACGACCTGTCCCTGTTCATGGCCCTTGCCTGCCACCACCAGCACGTCACCCGCACCCAGCATGTCCAGCCCGGCCGCGATCGCGCGCCGCCGGTCCCCGATCTCAACCGCGCCGGGGGCGGCTTCCATGATTGCCGCGCGGATGGTGTCGGGCTGTTCCGTGCGCGGGTTGTCATCGGTCACGATCACCCGGTCGGCAAGGCGGGTTGCGGTTGCCCCCATGACGGGCCGCTTGCCCCGGTCCCGGTCGCCGCCAGCCCCCATCACCACCACAAGCCGGCCCGGCGTATGCGGGCGCAGTGAATGCAGCAGGCGCTCCAGCGCATCGGGCGTGTGGGCGTAGTCGACATAGGCCGCGGCCCCACCCGGCAGCACCACCACCCGTTCCATCCGCCCCCGCACACCATGCAGGCGTTCCAGCAGCGGCACCGCCCGGTCCGGTCCGGCCGCATCCCGGTCCGCCATGGCGGCGGCCAGCAGCATGTTGTCAACCTGGAACCGTCCCACCAGCGGCACCGTGATTTCATGCACCATGGCGGCGGTGGCGATACGCAGTACCTGCCCGGTGGGCGTGGGGCGCGCGTCCATCAGGCGCAGGGTGGCGCCCTGTTCGCCGGTGCTGCGCAGGACAAGGTCGCGCCGGCGGGCGATGTCGGCAATGGCCGCACAGGTTACCGCGTCCATGTCCGCGTTGATGGCGGCAATGCCGCCTTCGGGCAGGACGGTGTCAAACAGCCGCAGTTTTGCGGCACGGTAGTGTTCGGTCGTGCCGTGGTAGTCCAGATGGTCGCGGGTCAGGTTGCTGAAGCCTGCCGCATACGGCGCCAGCCCGTCCAGCCTGCGCTGTTCCAGCCCGTGCGACGATGCCTCGATCGCCACATGGTCCACGCCGGCTTCCGCCATGGTACCCAGCATGTGCATGAGTCCCACGCTGTCGGGCGTGGTCAGCACCGGCCCGCAATCGGGCAGCGGGCAGGGGGCGACCGCGCCCATCGTGCCGATGGTGCCCGCGGGCAATCCCTGCAGGGTCCAGATCTGGCGCAGGAATTCCACCGTACTGGTCTTGCCGTTGGTGCCGGTCACCGCCGCGATGGACGTCGGCACATGCGGCGTCAGCACACGCGCGATGCGCGCCAGCATGCGGCGCGCATCGGGCACGCGCAGGGCAATGATGCCGGGCGGCACGTCATAAGCCGGGATGGCGTCCAGCAGTACGGCCACGGCCCCGTTTGCCATGGCCTGTGGAATGTATGTCCGCCCATCCATATGCGTGCCATGCAGGGCGGCAAAGATCATGCCGGGGCGGATGGCTCGGCTGTCGGCGGTAATGCCGGCAATGGTCAGCCCGTCCGCGCCGGCGGGTACGGGCATGTCCACGCCTGCGCGGCGCAGGACTTCAGGCAGGTGCATCGATATCATCCCCTGTCGCGCGGGTGTGGGGCGGCCAGCGGGTCCATGTCGTTGCTGGCATGCAGGTCACGGGCGGGCACCTGTGCCGTGCTGGTGGCCTTGCGGGCGGTATGGGGGTGGCCCGCGGTCTCGTGTTCATGTTCATGCAGGTGCGCCGTGCCCGGATCGTAACCCGGCCCCAGCGCACGATAGCCGCGCGGCACGGCAGGCCGCATGGGAATGGCCAGCGACGCCTCGATCGTTGCGGCATGCTGCGTATCGGGGAACAGGCCCAGCATGGGGGCGATGCGCGTGATCATGCGCGACGCCGTGGGGGCCGCGTTCCACCCCGCCGTGGTCCAGCCATGGGTCTGGGCCGTGGGCTTGGGGCTGTCCAGCATGACATAGATCGCGTAACGCGGCGCGTTCATGGGGAAAATGCCGGTAAAGGCAGAGACGTTGACGTGCTTCAGATAGCCGCCATGCGGGCCGATCTTTTCTGCCGTACCCGTCTTGCCGCCCACGTAATAACCAGGGGATTCCGCCTTCTGTCCCGTGCCTTTCGCCACGTCAAGGCGCAGGATCCTGCGCAGGATGTCCGAATTGGCCGCCGAAATCAGGCGTTCGGCGCTGGCGGGCATGCCCGGTGGCGTATCGGGTGCATCCGGCGCGGGCGGCGCGTCCGCCTGCTGCCCCGTATCCGGCGCCAGCAGGGTGGGCTTGAGCAGGAAACCGCCGTTGGCGGTTGCCGCCGTCCCCCGGACGATGGACAGCGGCGGTTCGGCCACGCCATGGCCAAACGCCACCGTCATGGTGGTGGAAACGCCCCAGTTATGGACCGACGGCACGATCGGCCGCCCCGCTTCGGGCAGTTCGACCGGCACGCGTGAAAAGAAGCCCATGCTGCGCAGCCAGTCCTGCTGGCGCGCCGCCCCCGCATCCAGCGCGATATGCGCCGCCGCCGGGTTGGAGGAATAGGCCATGACTTCGGGCAGGGACAGCCACGGCGCGAAATGGTCCGCCTTCATGTCCGATATGGTGAAGCGGCCGATCTTGATGGGCGTGCTGGAAAAGCTGTCCCATATATGCGCGACCCCCTCCTGCAGCGCCATGGCGACGGTCTGCAGCTTGAAGGTGGAACCGGGTTCGTACATCCCGGTCACGGCGCGGTTGAAGCGCGCATCGGGCGATGCCCGGCCAAAATCATTGGCGTCGTAATCGGGCAGGCTGACCATGGTTATGATCTCGCCCGTATGCACGTCCATAACGATGGCGCAGGCCCCGATGGCCTGGAACGTGTCCATGGCGGACTGCAGTTCGTCATGCACCACGTTCTGCACGCGCACATCCACCGACAGGCGCAGCGGCGCGCGGTCGCTGTCCAGGCGCTTGTCAAAAAACCGCTCCACCCCCGCGACCCCGTGGTCGTCAATGTCCACGCCGCCCAGTATCTGGGCCGCGACGCTGCCCATGGGGTAGCGGCGGCGCTCACCGGGTTCGAAATAGATGCCGGGAATGCCAAGGTTGTTGATCGCCAGTTCCTGTGCGGGGGAAATGTCGCGCGCCAGATAGACAAACTGCTTGTTCAGCGACAGGCGCCGTTTCGTTTCCTGCTCGTTCAGGGTGGGCAGGGCGGCCTTCAGCTTGTGGGCGGCATCGGCGGCGTCAATCATTTCCTGCGGGTTGGCATAGACCTGGGCCACCGGCAGTGACATGGCCAGCACCTGTCCCGTACGGTCGATGATCGAGGCGCGATGGACCTGCGGCAGCGCCACATCCCCCGCGATCATGCCCTTGGGGTCGCTTTTGGGAATGGGGGGAACCTGTGGCGCGATCTGCTGCTGCTGGGGCGGCATGGGGCGGATGATCGTCGCCATCGTCAGCTTCAGCCCAATGGCCGAAAACAGCACGCAGAACACGCCGGCCACCACCACAAGCCGCGCATGCATCCGGTCCTGCGCCATAAGCGTGCGCAGGCTGCCACCGACAGGGATGGCGCCCGGGGCATTCCTGCCTGGCTGGTCTTGGGTCGGATTGTTCATGCGCGTTCCGGGCTGGGGGCCGGGGTGGAAAGGGGATCAGGGATCAGTTGCTGACAGGCACCGGCGGCGGCAGGGCGCTGACATGGGGCGTGCCAAGGGAACTGCCGCCCATGCGTACGGCCGCCGCTGCCGGGTGCCATGCGGCCTCGGCTATGTTCTGGCTGTGCTGGTGGTAGCCGCCGCCCATGCGGGTGGGGGATATGACGGTGTCATGCGCGACCGTCGCATGGGCGGGTTCGGCTGCGGCCACCACCACCGGGCGTTCGGGCGCATGCACGCGTTCGGCCACCGGGGCGCGGGCGGGGCGGACATCGTTCTGCGCCAGGGCGCGGGCCAGGGCGTCATGCGCTGCGGGTGCGGGCTCGGCATGGCGGGGGGCCGCCGCCACATGGTCGACATGCGGCGCGACCGGCATGGCCGGGGCCACGTGGGGGGCCGCGTCATGCACCGGCGGGATCACGACATGGTCGGCGGCCAGCGTCGCAACCATTGTTGCGCGCGGGGCCGGGGCGGGATGGTGCAGCGGGCTGCCGGGTGCGGGCATGTGGGATGCCAGGGCCGACATCTGCACGAACTGGCCCGGTGTTACGGGTTGCAGCCCCTTGTCATACCGGCTGGCCAGCGTGCCCAGGCGGTCGGGCTGGTTCAGCATGGCCCATTCGGCGCGCAGCATCGCCGTTTGCGAACGTACGTGTTCGGTCTGCTCCACGATCTGTGCGATCTGGTGGTCCAGGGCGGTCGTCTGCTGTTTCTTGTTATACAGGAACAGGCCGGAGACCGCGGCCACCACGGCGAAGAATAACGTGACAAACCGACTCATTCGGCAGTTTCCGATGCTGGAATGGATGAGGGGGCAATGCATTCCATCGCGCGCAGTCTTGCGCTGCGTGCACGTGGATTACGGCGGGTTTCGTCCTCTCCCGGCCGGATGGGGCGTCCGGTCAGGAGCGTAAAGTCCGTGGGGGCCGCGCGCGCGGTCATGGCGCGCGGGTCATGGCGGGACGGGGCGGGCATGCGGCCCGCGGCGCGCGCCATCGCCTGCTTGACCAGCCTGTCCTCCAGCGAATGGAACGATACGACAACCAGCCGCCCGCCGGGCGCCAGCAGGCGGGGGGCGGTTTCCAGCACGCGGCTGATCTGGCCCAGTTCGTCATTGACGTGGATGCGCAGGCCCTGGAACGTGCGGGTGGCGGGGTCGATGCCCGACTTGTCGGGACGCACGACCGAACGCACCACATCCGCAAGCTGCGCCGTGCGCAGCAGCGGGGCTTCCGCCCGGGCGGCCACGATGGCGCGGGCGACGCGGCGTGACAGCCGTTCCTCGCCATAATGGTAGATGATGTCCGCCAGTTCCGCTTCGGGCAGCGTGTTGACCACGTCGGCCGCCGTCGGCCCCGTGTCATTCATGCGCATGTCCAGCGGTCCGTCCATGCGGAAGGAGAAGCCGCGCTCGGCCTCGTCAATCTGGTAGGACGATACGCCCAGGTCCAGCACGATGCCGTCAACCTGCGTGATGCCACCGTCCGCCAGCAAATCCGCCATGTCGGCAAACCCGCCATGGAGCAGGTGCAGCCGGGACGCGCCATGGTCGTCAGGGAAGGAGGGGGCAAGGGCCTGCCCACGCGCAATGGCGGCGGGATCGCGGTCGATGCCCCACAGCTGGCAGTCGCACGCGGCAAGGATGGCGCGCGCATAGCCGCCACCGCCAAACGTGCCGTCCACGTAACGGCCACCATCATGCGGGGCGAGGTATTCCATGACCTCGGCCAGCATGACGGGCACATGGCCGGGATCGTGCGGGGGGAAGGGGCCGTTCATGACGGCGTGCCCGTGGCGGGGGCGCCCCGGCCCGCCGTCAGGCGGCGGGCGCGTTCACGTGCGGCGGTGCGGCGGTCGGCTGCCGCCTGCGGATCCCAGATCTGGAAGGTGCGGCCCAGTCCCATGAATGTGACCTGATCCGTCAGCCCCGCATAGGTCCGCAGCGATTCCGGCAGCAGGATGCGCCCTTCCTTGTCGGCCTCGAACGGATAGGCATCGGCGTACAGGGCGGTGGCGAGGTCGTCGTGGTCTTCGGAAAAAATGTCCATTTCATCCAGCGGGCGGGTCAGTGCGGCAAAAGCATCGGCGGGCCATGCCTCAAGGCAGGGATGCAGATGGGACGGGCGCAGTATGGCCAGTGGCTCGCCCGATTTGGCCCGGGCACGCAGTGCGGCGCGGAATGTGGAAGGAATGGAAACCCGTCCCTTTGCATCCAGCCGGTTCTGGTGTGTGCCCAGGAATACACTCACGCTGCGCGATGCCCTCCCTTGGCATGAATTTCAGGAACCGGATGAATGACAGACCGCCAGGCGACAGCGCCGGAATCCGGCCGCCACCCTTTGTTCCGGTATGGCCATGGGATAACATGGGATTTCATGGGTGGTCAATTAAAGATGTAGGAAAGATGGCTGAAAACTGCAGTTATTATAGCACAGCAGCCCACACCTGCAGGTAAAGGGGGAAAGTCGGGGCCAATATGGCAGCAATGTGACATGTTTATGTTTTGTTCTTTAGTGTTAATACTTGTAAACAACTCTGGGTGAAGGGGGTTGCTTACCTCGTTTCACACCCGGGATAGGAAAAGATGCCAGACGGTCTGTAAGCCGGGTTCTGTCCGCCCATGGGGCGGGACGGTCATTCCTCTGCGATGGGCCTTGCGGCACACCTTGCGCGACCAACCCGAACGACGGGGCGGAAACCCCTGATGGCGCCTTGCGGCCCATCCGCCGTTCCTATTCGGTCTTGCTCCCGGTGGGGTTTGCCCTGCCATCCATGTTGCCATGCATGCGGTGCGCTCTTACCGCACCGTTTCACCCTTGCCCCCAACACGGCCCGTATTGCTACGGGCATTGCCGTGGGGGCGGTCTGTTTTCTGTGGCACTGTCCCTGGGGTCGCCCCCGCCGGCCGTTAGCCGGCACCGTTTTTCCGTGGAGCCCGGACTTTCCTCCATCACGTGTATGACCACGCGACAGCGACCGTCCGACCGTCTGGCATGCGGAAACTGGCGGTGCATGCATCTGGCGTCAAGCGATAAATGATGGATATGGGCCGCCCGGCCCGTCCGTGTTCGTGTTCCCGCCGGAGAAGCCCCATGCCAGACCCCACCGCCGTGTCCCGCCCCGGCCTGCTGACCCGCCTGCTGCTGGGGGGCATGAAGCTGCGTGCGGCCCGCCGCGCGCATGAACCCCATACGCTGGAGGACATGCGCGCGAAGCTGGACCGCCCATGTTTTCCCATGGCGCTGTCATCGCTGCAGGTGCGGCGCGTCATCGCATGCCGCGTGCCGGGCAGTCGTGGCATGCTGTCCGCGCGGCTGTACGTGCCCTATGGCCGGGTGCATGGCGTGGTGCTGTTCATGCATGGGGGCGGGTATGTGCATTGCGGGCTGAATTCCCACCATGGCATCTGCTGCCGGCTGGCGCGGCAGTCGGGGGCGGCGGTGCTGTCCATTGCCTACAGCCTTGCCCCTGAAAACCATTTTCCCATTGCCGTGGATGACTGCTGGGCCGCGCTGCAGTGGCTGGCGGGGGAAGCCCACCGCTGGGGCGGTCCCATCGCGGTGGCGGGCGACAGCGCGGGCGGCACGCTGGCGGCCGTGCTGGCGCAGATGGCGCGCGACCGGGGCGGGCCGGAACTGGCCATGCAACTGCTGTATTACCCATCCCTGTATGGTGAACGTGACGTGCCGTCGCGCCAGACCTATGCCAGCGGCTACATGCTGTCGACCAAACTTATGGAATGGTATGCCGAACAGTATGTCCGCACGCCCGCCGACCTGCGCGACCCGCGCCTGGCCCCGATCTATGCATCGTCACTGGCGGGACTGGCGCCTGCGGTGATCGGGCTTGCGCAATGCGACCCGCTGCATGACGAGGGGACAGGCTATGCCGCCGCCATGCAGCAGGCCGGAAGCAAGGCCGAAACCCGCACATGGCGGGGCACGGTACACGGGTTCCTGAACTTCTACGCCTTCCTGCCCGCCGGGCGGGAGGCCATACGCTATGGCGCCCATGCCCTGAAACGCGCCCTGCGTGGCGCGCGCGGGGTCAGCGCGGCAGCGGGTGGAACACCCCCGGTGACTGCCAGTCCGTCCGTACCGTCTGGTCAATCCGATCGATCTGCAGCGTAAACAGGTGCGGCAGGGTGTTGCGGTCCCCGGGGCACTTGCCGGAATGTTTTTCCATGACGTCAATGCGGGTGGCGTCCGGCGGGTCGTTACCGTTGAGTACGAACAGCAGGCAGTCCTTGGAATCCGATGTCATGCCGTTATGGGTGACGATGGTGCGGAAATGTTCGACCAGTGCGGTGTTGTCAAACCAGCTTGTGCGTGAAAACGTCAGCTTGTCCGCCGCCTGATCCAGCCAGCCCATGCGGCCGACCAGAAAGACAAGGGCCGCCATGGGCACGATCATCAGCACCCGGCGCACGATCCGCTGTTTCAGGCTGACGGGCGCGCGCCTGCGGGTCAGGCGCGGCGGTGTGGATGCGGGGGCTTTGGTCATGCGGGGGTCATTTCTTCATGTCCTCGTGCCACAGGTGCCCGGACTGCGACAGCAGGTTGCGCGCGCCTTCCGGCCCCCATGTGCCAGCGGCGTAGGGTTCCAGCGGGGCCTTGTTTTCCCGCCAGCCCTGTTCGATCGGGTCGATCCAGCGCCATGCGGCGGCCACTTCGTCACGGCGGATGAACAGGATCGGGTCCCCGCGCACCACATCCAGCAGCAGGCGTTCATACGCGTCGGGATAGCGGACGTTGAAGGCCTTTTCGAATTCGATGTTGATGTCGGCCTGACGCAGCGCAAGGCTGTCGGTTGGCGTCGGGTCCTTGGTTGAAACCGACAGCATCACCCCCTCATCGGGCTGGATGCGGATGATCAGGCGGTTGGGTTCGGGCCGGTTGGCGAAGATCGACCAGGGCGCCGACTTGAACTGGATCACGATCTCGCTGGATTTTTCCGCCATCCGCTTGCCCGAACGCAGGTAGAACGGCACGTTGCCCCACCGCCATGTCAGGATTTCGGTCTTCAGCGCGACAAAGGTTTCCGTCTCGCTCGTCACCCCTTCGCCCAGGTCCTCCAGGTAGCTGCCGACCGTCCTGTCGCCAATCGTGCCGCGCATGTACTGCCCGCGCGCGGTATAGATCGCCACGTCATCGGCCGCGATGGGCTTGAGCGCGTGCAGCACCTTCAGCTTTTCATTGCGCACGCTGTCGGCTTCCAGTGAGACCGGCGGGTCCATCGCCACCAGGCACAGCACCTGCAGCAGGTGGTTCTGGATCATGTCGCGCAGCGCGCCGGACCGGTCGTAATACGCGCCGCGCCCTTCAACCCCCACGGTCTCGGCCGCGGTGATCTGCACGTAATCGATCGCATCGCATGACCACAGCCGTTCAAACACCGGGTTGGCGAAACGCAGCGCGATCAGGTTCTGGACCGTTTCCTTGCCCAGGTAGTGGTCAATGCGGAAAATCTGGTTTTCGTGGAAGTGGCGGCCCACGCTGTCATTGATCGCCTCCGCACTGGCAAGGTCGGTGCCGATGGGTTTTTCCAGCACCACGCGCGACTGTCCGGTAATCAGTCCCTGCGTATTCAGGTTTTCACAGATCTGCCCATACAGCGCGGGGGAGGTGGCAAGGTAGTAGACCCGGATGCGGGTGGCGGGCACGGCGTCCAGCAGGGCCTTAAGCGCGGGCCAGTCGCTGTCCGTTTCCGCCCCGTTCAGGCTGACATAATGCACCATGTTCAGGAAACGCTGCACGGTTGCGTCATCCAGCGCCCCGGGCTTGACGTGTTCGTTCAGCGCCGCATGCGCGCGCTGCTGGTAGTCGGCGCGCGACAGGGGGGAACGCGCGGTGCCGATAATGCGGGAATCATCGGGAATCTGCCCGTCGCGGTAACGGTGATACAGCGCAGGCAGCAGCTTGCGCATGGTCAGGTCACCTGTCCCGCCGAAAACGATGTAGTCAAAGGTGTCAACGGGGGGAAGATGTGCCATGGAAGTTGGCCTCCTGCCTGTATAATGTGCCAGACATGCCGGGGGGCATGCGTGGGGTTGGGGCATGCCGCAAAAGCTGCATACGGGCTGCCGCTTCGATTACGGCCCGTCTCTCGGGGCTGTCAAGTTGGCATTGACCATCGGGCGACGGCGCGATAATCCCGCCCTTCCACCCCGTCGCCTAGTGACATTCCCTTCATGTGTGCTGATGGGCGCGGAACGGCACAATCACGATATCTGGAGACACCTGCCATGAATGCTGACAATTTCGAGGCGGAAGACAAGTCTGCCGCCGTCGGCGGTATCGCAGCCGACCGCCTGCGCAGCATTATCGAACGCGTTGAACGCCTGGAAGAAGAGCGCAAGGCCCTTGCTGGCGATATCAAGGATATCTTTACCGAAGCGAAGTCCGCCGGTTTTGATGTAAAGGTGATCCGCCAGATCATCCGCCTGCGCAAGCAGGAACCGGCCGAGGTGGAAGAACAGGAAACCCTGCTTGACATCTACCGCCGCGCGCTGGGCATGTAATGGTCTGGCGGTGCGGGGGAAAACCGCCCGCATTGCCGGGTAACTTCAGTTCAGGTGGCACGATACATGCTGTCGTCCCTTTTTCCCGAATGGATGCCCGCGTGGGCGCAGGCCGTGCTGCTGATTGGCGGCATCCTGTTTACGCTGGTGTGGCTGCTGGTGCCCTTCGCGGTCTTTGGCGTGAAGGGACGGCTGGATAACCTGGCCATACAGCTTGATGACCTGCAGGCGGAACTGCGTGTCATCGCCATGGGCCAGCATGCGGCCGCCCCCGCGCCGCCCGCCGCCGGTGATGTCCTGCCGGACATCGTGGCCCCGTCCGCCCCCGTATGGGAACCCGGCCCCCCGCAGCCTGCCGTGACGGATTATGATGGCGCGGGGGACGCAACCGACATTCCCGCCTATGAACGCCGCCCCGCGCGTGCGGCACCCACGCAGCCCATCCGCCCCGTTGCCCCGGTACGCCCGCAGCCCCGGTCCGAACCGATCCGGCCCGTGGAGCCGATCCGGGCACCCGAACCCGTGCGTGCGCCGCCGCGGCATGACATGGCGGAGGAATGGGATGTGCTGTCTTCCGCCCGCAAGGCACAGCGGCCTTATGTGTCCCGCGCGCCCGAACGCGACGATGCGGATGACCGGCGCGCGGACCATGATATGCCGCCCCTGTCCGAATGGAGCCGTATGGCCCCGCGTGATGACGCCGCCAGCCGTGGCGCGCGCCCGGTGCGGGCATCGGTCTGGCCGCCCGATCGCGGAAGCCGCGCGGAACCCACCCTGCGCTGGCCGCCACGCCCGGAATAGGGATGCTGGCGTAAACGGCAGATCATAAAGAAGTTTCTGGTGAAGCTTTTTCAAAAAGCTTCAGGGAACACGGGCGGTTCAAGATGCCGTCTGAAACCAGTTCATTGATAGATAAAAGTTTCTGGGTGCCGCCTTTTTTCAGAAAGGCGGCGTTCTTTGAAGCTTTTTGAACAAAACTTCACCAAAAACTTTTTCTTTTCAGTGAATTATCAGGAAGCTGCAGGTTCTGTCCGCATCAGCAGCACCAGGTCATCGCGGTGGATCAGTTCATCCGCGCCCTGCCAGCCCAGCAGGTCCTCGATTTCATCAGACTGGTGCCCCGCAATCCGCCGCGCATCATCCGCCGCATAGGCGGCAAGGCCGCAGGCGATCCGGTTGCCGTGCCGGTCCATGACCGCGATCAGGTCGCCCCGGTCGAAATCACCCGTAACGGTGGTCACGCCCGCCGGCAGCAGGGATGACCCCATCGTCAGCGCACGGATCGCGCCATCATCGATCACGGCCTGCCCCGCGGGTGTCAGGCTGCCCGCGATCCAGCTTTTGCGGGCCGAACGGGCATCGGTTGCGGGCAGGAACCATGTGCAGCGCCCGCCATCACGCAGCCGGGCCAGCGGGTGCAGCGGCTGGCCCTGCGTAATGGCCATGGCGCAGCCTGACTGGGTTGCAATCCGCGCCGCCATGAGCTTGGTCCGCATCCCGCCCGATGAATAACCCGGCGGGGGTGCGCCGCCCATGGCCTCGATACTGTCGGTCAGTTCGGCCACGACCGGCAGGTGTCTTGCATCGGGATTGTTGCGCGGGTCGGCGGTGTACAGCCCGTCAATGTCCGACAGCAGGACAAGCTGGTCCGCATTGATCATTTCAGCCACGCGCGCGGCCAGCCGGTCATTGTCGCCAAAGCGGATTTCGGTCGTGGCGATGGCGTCGTTTTCGTTGATGATGGGCACGCAGCCCAGTCCCAGCAATGTATTGAGCGAGGCACGGGCGTTGAGGTAGCGGTGGCGGTTTTCGGTATCATCAGGCGTCAGCAGCAGCTGCGCCGCCGTGATATCGAAGCGCGACAGGGCATCGGTCCATGCCTGCGCCAGCCGGATCTGCCCGACGGAAGCCGCGGCCTGCTTTTCCTCCAGCCGCAGCACGCGCCGCGTCAGCCCAAGCTGGTGGCGCGCCAGGGCGATCGCGCCGGACGACACCACGACCACTTCCGTGCCCTGCGCGCGCAGGGCGGCAATGTCCTGCGCCACGCTGTCCAGCCATGCCTGGCGGGGCGCGGCCTGTTCGGGGTCAACAATCAGGGCGCTGCCGATCTTGACGACAACGCGCTGCGCCGTACGCAGCTGGGGCAGGGGGGTATCCGTCATGTCGCGGGGATCTCCCCCTTTTCCTGTCCGGCCTTTTCCGCGCGGTCGTGGGTGACAAAATCCTGCAACCGGCGCAACACGGTATCCACATTCATATGCGCGACCGAGGACATGCACATCACGTCATGCCCGCAGGCCTGTTCCAGCGCCGTTCTGCGTTCCTCGATTTCCTCAGGCAACAGCGCGTCGATCTTGTTCAGCACGATGATTTCGGGCTTGTCCGCCAGGCCACCACCATATTCCGATAGTTCATGGCGGATGGTGCGCCATGATTCGACCACGTCTTCCGCTGTCCCATCAATCAGGTGCAGCAGCACCGCGCAGCGTTCGACATGGCCAAGGAACCGGTCGCCCAGCCCGCTGCCTTCATGCGCGCCCTCGATCAGGCCGGGAATGTCGGCAATCACGAATTCTTCCGTAACCGACAGCCGCACCACCCCAAGCTGCGGGTGCAGCGTGGTGAAGGGATAATCCGCGATCTTGGGCTTCGCCGCCGATACGGTGGACAGGAAGGTGGACTTGCCCGCATTGGGCAGGCCGACCAGCCCGACATCGGCAATCAGCTTCAGGCGCAGCCAGACCCAGCGTTCCTCGCCCGGCCATCCCTTGTCCGCGCGGCGGGGGGCACGGTTGGTGCTGGTCTTGAAATGCGCGTTGCCCCGACCACCATCGCCGCCACGGCACAGCAGCAGGCGCTTGCCCGCGACATCAAGGTCACCCAGCATGGTTTCGCGGTCTTCATCGAATATCTGGGTGCCGATCGGCACCTTGATGACCACCGTTTCGGCCGCAGCCCCCGTGCGGTCGGACCCCGCGCCATTGCCGCCCTTGCGCGCGCGGAAATGCTGGGTGTAACGGAAGTCGATCAGGGTGTTCAGGTTATCGACCGCCTCGAATATGATATCGCCGCCCCGGCCGCCATTGCCCCCGTCCGGACCGCCAAATTCGATATATTTTTCCCGGCGGAAGGCGACGACACCGTCCCCGCCGTCGCCGGATTTTACATAGATTTTGGCCTGGTCAAGAAACTTCATTGCCTGCGATCCGGTGGGCGCGTGCAGTCCTGCGCACGTGCCTTATGTGCGTGCATGATACCAGAAAACGTGGTCCGGCATCATACGAAAAAAGGGGCGGCCAGAATGACCGCCCCCTTCAATTCGGGTATTCCCGCAGTGATTAAGGCGTAAACCTTATTCCGCTGCCAGCGGCAGGGTCTGCACGGAAACATGCACGCGACCTTCCGCGCGGCGTTCGAACTTCACATGTCCGTCCACCAGCGAAAACAGGGTGTGGTCGCGGCCGACGCCAACGTTCACGCCTGCCTTCATCTTCGTGCCGCGCTGGCGGACGATGATGTTGCCTGCGATGACGCTTTCGCCACCAAACTTCTTGACGCCAAGGCGACGTCCGGCGCTATCGCGCCCGTTACGGGATGAACCGCCTGCCTTTTTTTGTGCCATTGCCTGAACTCCTTAAAACTGAAATCTTTCTGATCTGACCTGCCCGGCCTGAACCGGGCGAGGGATCAGGCGGCGTTGATCGCGGAGATGCGCACCACGGTCACCGGCTGGCGGTGGCCGTTCTTGCGGCGGCTGTTCTGCCGGCGGCGCTTCTTGAAGATGATGATCTTGGCCAGACGGTCCTGTGCGATCACGGTGCCCGTGACGGTCGCACCCTTGACGGTCGGCGCGCCGATGGTCGTGCCACCTTCACCGCCAACGGCCAGGACCTGGTCGAACGTGATGGTGGAGCCGGCTTCGGCTTCCAGCTTTTCGATCTTCAGGACGGCGTCCTTGGCAACGCGGTACTGCTTACCGCCGGTACGGATAACTGCAAACATGTCTTTATCTATCTTTCCGATCTCTTGGCGTGCGCGGCATTGTTTCAATGCAGGCGGCACGGCCCAGTCGCTTTTTTATATTGGCCGCGATCATGCGGCGGTCCCCGTTCGCGCGGGGTGAATGCGGGCTTTTACTGGGTGTGCCGCCACAGGTCAATATTTTTTATGGACATGTGCAAAGGGTGAAAAAAGACCCCTTGCGCCGCCCTGCGCACGCCCCTATAAGCCGCTGCATCACCGCGTGCAGTTGGAGAGGTGCCGGAGCGGTCGAACGGGGCGGTCTCGAAAACCGTTGTGCCTTCGCGGGCACCGTGGGTTCGAATCCCACTCTCTCCGCCAGCGCGGTGAACGCATGCAGAACGTAGCTATGCTATGTTTTTGTATATACACGCTTTTTCCTTGGGAAACAGCCGAATCCTTGAACGGGTGCAGACATAAAACGTCTCACCCGTCAATGGATTTGTATATACTGGGCGCTGCTACAGGTGTGAAACAGGTTGCAACAGCCTGAAAATCGGCAGAAATCAGCGCATAGTGGGCACCACCAGTTTTTTGACCTTTTTGGACGGTCTCACAGGCTGTCCGTGAGCATCCGTTTCAGGTGCTCCGGGAGCGGGTTCCGGACTCCTATCCGGGGTGGTTTCAGGACTGTCCTGAGCGTCCATTTCATGCATCATTTTCACAGCGGCGATGGGATCGTTCAGAGCGAGTTTCCGAAGCTTCGAATCGTCACATTCACGGATTCGGTCACGGAGCCTGAACAGGTCTTTTTTCATCTCCGCATGGTCCATCAGTTTTTCGTTATGCTTTTTCACCATCGCATGGCGTGCAATGATCTTTGATGCCGCAAATGTTTCACAATGCTGGCGCAGGGTTTCCGGTGATGGATCACTAAGCAGAACGTCCAATGTGACACCGTTCTGATGGAAACCATACTGTTTCAAGCGGGAAACCAGCAAATCACGCTGCTTGTCGGAACTCCACAAAAACACTGAATTTTTGGCACTTATATAATTCTGCAAAGCTTCATTGACCTTGTTGAAATATATCTTTTCCAGCCGTTCTTTGTGGAAAGCTTTAGGTTTCCCTTTGAAAGGTTCTTCACCAATTTCAGCACGCTTCACCGTGATGGTTTGCTCAATGAGTTTGTCCAGCATCTCAAAATATTCTGCATAAAACTTATTCTGTTCAGCAACCTGCTTCTTGATGGCTTCGGCATCTTCCCGCTGTTTGTTTTCAGCGAAAATTTCCGCATTCCGTTCCTGTTCGGTCTTCCCTTTCATCGACTGTTTGATGAAGGACGACAACGTGACGCGAGTCCCTGTTGAACCACCCTTTGAAGGCTTGGCAGGTGCCTTCACAGACGGCTTATCGGCCTTCACGGGTTCAGGGTTTGGAACTGGCTTGGAAGCCACCACAGCGGGCTTTACAGGCTTGTCAGTCTTTGGAGACTCCACGGGGGTTGGCGGTGCCACAACATCGTCCACAGACGCTTGCACGAGTCGATCAAGGTCGTTTTTCCGAAAGCCAAGCATGCGACCCGCTGACCCAACGTATTTACCGTTTTCATCATTGATCACGAGCACGTCCGGCTTTTTGGTGCCGGGAACAATGTCCCATCCCCTTTCAGACTTGAGTGCCGCTGTGAATGACTTCCAGCCATCACAGCGACCCCACAAGTCCCGCATTTCAGTCCTGATCTGCCGGAGATCGTGACCGTTCCGTTTCGCAAGACCCTGTTCACCACGAGTGAACGCCTTTTCCGGACGCTTCATGTCCATCAGGATTCGCTTGAGTTCTTCATTCTTGGTGTTTTTGATCACATACCCGTTGTGTGAACCTGACAAGATTTCAAGGCCGTGGCGGTGTTCAAATTCACGCTGAACCAGTTCACCACGCTGAAAGCTTCTGTCCCTGTTCAGTCGATGGCCTGTCTCTGGATCAATCATTCTGACCAACAGGTGATAGTGCTCTTCAGCGCCGTTCTCACGGGGCTTCACATGTTTAGCTGCCACCAGAACGTCAGACGGTTTATAACCGAACTCCTGACCATGTGCCCTGAAGGCATCGGTGTATTGTTCATGAGTCAAAGGCTCTTTGGATGCGAAGACCAAGTGAAGCATTGAGTGCTTACGGTTGAAGCGTTCAGCACAACGAAAACCGCTAATAGCGTCTTCAATAGAACCTTGCCTGCACTCGATGCGTTCATTGCCTTCCGAAGTATTCAGAACATAATTGGCAGCATTGTGAGACGCTTTATGAGTGGCGGGTATGAGTGACAATTCTTTGATAATCATGATTACATCACCTTCGCCATCAAGTCATCAAGTGGCGCAAGATATGACCTGATATCTTTCACAAGGGTTTCGATATCACTGATGGTCTGACCTGAATTTGCCTTTCGAGCAATCTGGTTTAGGTTGTTACCCATTGCACGAAGCTGCTTATTTATGGCGACAAGTTCAGGGTAAATGAACTGACCATGAACGGCAGCTTCCAGTGCGGATCGTCTAATGTATCCACCCACGTTCCCACCGGAAACGGCATGTATTAGTGCCTTATCTTCCGGGCTGATACGGACACTCATGTTTTCAGTTTTTCGGGACATTGTATGCTCTCCATGCTGTGCATGAGACACATCTTAACAGTGTCCAATGATTACTATTTATACCCTTAGCCAGAAGTCGTGAATGTGCATCATTTCATGATACCCACCCACTATTCTGGCCAAGGGGCTGACGCCCCTGTGGAACCCCCGGAAATCTTCAACAGATATAAGGTCCGTTTCACCATGTCTGTAATACTCGATATATGTATTACAATGTGTGACATGACAATTTACCAGAAGGAGACAGGACAATGGCAAGGTATAAGAAACCAAGACAGATGAGTATTTATGACATCTCGTATAGTGGTGAATTCGTCATTGATGGTGGTGTTACTCATTTCGCAATGAAGATGGATTTATCAGGTCTCGCGGGGAAAAACTGGTATGCATATTCATTGATGTATGCTCAATTCAATTCCATTATTCATGTCCGTTCACATAAGGCGATAATGAAAGCATTCAAGCTCATTGCAGAAGCGAGTATGAATAACAAGAATGGCTCCGGCAACAAAATAATCGAAAAGACCAAGAGAATGCTGGTGAAGCGATACAACATGAATATGGATGATCTCAAGATTGACTTTATTCCGGCGAAAGCATCAGCATACGACAGGTGGGTTTCCGATCTTTCGTGGGGTTCGTCGATGAAGGCGCTGTGGGTTGAAGTCGAGCCTGTGTTTCGTTTTCATATGCTCAAGAGAAAACTTGATTATGTCTATAAAACATTCAAGAAAGACCGAGAAATCGGGGATATTCAGCATTATTATGCGATTGCCGCGAGCCAAGACCAGTTACCTGATGATTTGATGAAGTCATTCAAACGACTTGAGAAGCCCATCAAGATCATGAAGGAAGCTCAACGTCAGGCCCGCCAGATTGCTCGCGAAGAACGCATACAAGAGCTTGAAAACACTGTGGTTCTTGATACAGAGACCACCGGCCTTGATGATGATGATGTCATCATTGAAATCGGCGTCTGTGATTTGAATGGCAATGTTCTCATGGATAAACGGATCAAGCCAGCACATCATGAGATATGGGATGAAGCGCAGGATATTCATGATATTTCGCCGTCTGATGTCAGTGAATGTAAGCAATTTCCTGATATTGTGGATGAACTGAAAAGCATTCTTGTCGGTAAGAAAGTTGTCATTTTCAATGAAGAATATGATATTCGTTTGTTAAAGCAGACGGCAATGTCACATGGACTTGACACATCATGGATTCGTGGTCTGGATACTGTTTGTGCAATGCGAGCATCAGGCCAAAAATGGAAAAGGTATGCGAATAGATACGGTGGCATGAAGCTCACAGACGCCGCAGATTGCGCCGGAGCATCGTTTATTGGTAGACCGCATTCAGCAATAGGTGATGCGCTCACTACTGCTTTAGTATGGAAAACTATTAAACTTGAACAATGAAATGACAATTCATGAAGCCCCCTGATCAGCAATGACAGGGGGTTTTCTGTTGCCCTTTTTCTATGTAATTCATGACTGTCACTATACTTGATTACTAATCAAAATTAACAGAAATTAACTTGATTATCTAATCATGCAGTAAGAGCATGGCTTGATTAGAAATCACATGTTATATTGCATACCTGTGATTACTAATCACTTAAAATCAGGTTTTCAAACATCCGATTACTAATCATTAACAATTTTTTATGTTTTGATTAGTAATCATCTGATTTTTGTGCTATACTGTATTCAGGAAAGAAAAAACGGGGGGATTTTCCAATGCAATCTTTAATCATGACGGCAGAAGAAAAGAAAGCGCACAGGGCAGCGCAAAACCGCAGAAATCAGGCGAATTTCAAGAAGCGGAATGAAGCAAAATTACTTTCATACTACGAAGTCATTGCTGACATCGCACGCGACACTACTCTGGAAGTGAAAGCGTTTTCAAGTTCGCGTCTTGTCGCTCGCAATGTCCATCATGTTATGGCGGCAATGAAGGCTATTGGTGACTCTGCACCAGCCAGTTTGCAGGACGCTGTGGACGAACTGATTATCGCGCTTGACACGTATAACAAGCACATGAGCAAGCCGCGATTTGCTGATGGCTCAATAGTCATTGGAAAATGACGACAGGGGTTCCACAGGGGCGTCAGCCCCTTGGCCAGAATAGTGGGTGGGTATCATGAAATGATGCACATTCACGACTTCTGGCTCCTAAAGAAATTTATGGCTGACCGCTTATGCAGCAATCACGATGTCAGCATCGTCATGGAAGTCCACAAAGCCGGATCGTGATGCGATCATACGGACTTCATCAGGGGTGCTTGCGGTAGCTGATGCCATCATGGAAACGGTAAGGGCCATGTTTACAGATTTGGCCATGAGAGCCATTTGCTTGAATGACTTCAGGCATGGCACCAGCGGCTTAAAGGATGGCCGCTTCCGGTAGCTTCTAAGATTGTCATGGGTAAAGTCCGGTAGCTTGACAGCAAGGTCAGCCAGCTTCATCGGGACTTCATAAGTCTGCTTCCCTTTTCGAACCTTACGCATGACCTTCCAGCCACCTAGTCCCCCGGCCATCAGCTTTGCGATTTCACGCCTGTCAGCCTTGTCAGTTCCACCGCGCAGGGAGATGCCGCGCGCAACCTGCTTGACTTCATGCAAGCCCGCTCTGCGGCCCTGTTTACGGATGTTGTCAGCAGCAGCCCTGTTCTTCAAAGCGTCGTCCAGTGTTTGCCACGGCACTGTCACTGTCCCTTGCATGGGAACGTCATGGTCTGGACACCGTTTTTGGTCATAATCGGCATTAGCACGTCGCTTACATTGCTTAGTGATGATGTCCGTTATGTCCGGCTGGTTTGGGTCAAACACATCACGCATTGAAGACAATGTTTCGAATTCGAGTTCGCGGATTTCTACATCATCATTGATGGCTTCAAGCAATGCCGCGCCAGCTTCCATGCTGCCATCAGAAGCTTTATGACCGCCGCGAGCGACATGCTGGACAACACCCTTGTATTTCATAAAATACATACGGGTTTTAAGCGTTACAGCTTCATCACCACGGTGTTTGACTTCAAGGAAGCTGTCCGCTGGCAGTCCCATGTTTCGCTTACCCATATCGAGCAATTTGCATCCATCGGTAGCGGCAATCGCATCATACAATACCGGGCAATATGTCCGCAAGTCTTCATAGTTATGCTCGAAGTCATCCCAGTTCGTAATCATGGTTTTTGGCACAGCAACCATGCACCCGTCTGTGGTGGCGGACAGGACTTTGCAGCCCACAGATTCGCATGCGTCAATGGTGTCAATGAGAGCAGCCCTGACGATGCCAGTAGTGATGGCAGCGAACAGGGGGCACGTCACAAGGGATTCATTAAGCTGCTTCTCACCAGACCCAACGAGATTACGCACAATGCGATGCTGGATGCCTTGGGCAAGCTTTCCATAGAGAGAGTTTGAGATTTCCTTATACATGGTATTCAGAAGTGACTTCTTAGGATACTTCTTCCGTTCCTTCTGTAGAATCTCAAGGAAACGCGCCAATGCAAGAACAATACCCATGTTGTCAGGATCGCTTTCATCAAGAAGTATGGGGTATCTGTAAAAATTACCATTTATGACTTCAACGCCCTTACGTTCCATTGCATTGATTTCCGGTGTGGTGACATAAGTTGTGCCTTCCCGCACATTCATGAGACCACGAGCCGTATTTATGCTAAGGCATGGATTGAATTCATTGTCCTTATGCTTGAAGTTCACGCGTCCCAATAGGAGCGGGAGATACCCTTTTACCTTGGCGTCTTTGTTCGGATTAAGAACAGGCTTAGAAAGATTTGCAGCATGCTCGAAGTCTTGGGTGACATATTCAAACCCTGACCAATCTGGATATGGCAGGCACGCCATCGCTGCCGGATACGCACCAGAGAAGTCAATATCAACAATAACATAATCACCATCAATGAAAATGCCTATTCTGAACGTAGTATTCAGGCCACCGATATAAGAACTTCCTGCAAGAGAGTCCAGAGATTGGCGTATGCTGTCAGGAACAGAAACAGTCTGTAGCTTCCCTTCCTTATTGATTATCTTTTCTTTTTTGAAACCCTTGAATTCGTCAAATGACAAATCTTGTTCGTCCAGATATTTACCGAAAGCGGCAACAGCAACACCGCCAAGTGTGGCTTTGACAAATGGAATCCCGAACTTGTCTTGACAAATACTGTTGATATAGCAGACATATTCCATGAGTCCTACAACATCACGCATCGCATATTCTTCGAAAGCATGGCGATCATTTGCAAGAACCAAGTCCATTCTTTGGATTGGCTTGATGTTTGACGGAATACCCTTAACGAGAACCGATTCAGGCTTCATGTCATGTGTAGAACTGCACAACGACATCTTCCGGATAGACACGAAAGACAGCAGCTTGTCCAGCGATCCAAACCCAGTAGGCGCAATAAGCATCGAGTCCTTCCAAAAGAATGAGACTGGTATCGTGTGCCTGTCCAATAAGGAAGCATGACATTTCTTCATTCTCAAGGTAAACGGCAATTTACGGACAGCATCGAAACCACCTTTTACAGAATTCGACCATTTATCCCTGTCTGAAAGCATAGACATTTCAGCAGACGAGAAATGAGCAAACATGCAGAACTTCAATGAAAAGTCTTTAATACTGTTGATTTTCCTGTCAGGGTTCTTTTCCATAGCACGCTTGATTGCAATAGACTTCGCCCTGTCTCTGCCAATTTGCAATTCATGGGAAACAAGGCTGAAGATGTCCTTCAGAGCCAGCTTAGGCTTGTCAGGATGCGGGAACCAAAGGAATGACGTGATGCGCTTCACACCCATCACCCTGTCCCAGAAAACCGCACAAAACTGGTAAGAAAGGCACTCATTGCGTGTTGTCGGTCGGAACTCACCGGACCCGTCACATACAGGATTCCCGTCTTCATCCACGGCTACATATTCAGTGTCCCACGTCAGAAGCACATCAGCATCATGCGGGAACATTCCGTCATTGAATAGAACACGTTCCATAAAAGGCTTGGGGTCTTGTCCCTGCGCCTTCAGGATTCTAAGAATGTCATATGATTTCAGGTGTTTCCGATCAAACAATGGGTGTCCATCGCATGATTCATCATTGCGACCGGAAATGAAATACTCACTGATAATCTTATCAACTTGTATATCGTCATATTCTGTGGTATCATCCATATCAGCGTATCCTTTATGGGTTTCCAAGTCGCGCTAAATAAGAAGGGGGTCAGTGTTCCAATCACTGCCCCCCTAATTTCATTGCACCAACATGATGATTTCAGATCATACGATGTCGTCTGTGGCTTCAGCCTGTCCACGCTCGCTCAGACGCTTGCTGTTCTCCAACAGATCACGCATCAGCGTTGCGGGGTCGAATTCGAAGTCATCACGGGATGCCACATCCTGAAGGCTTTCAATGGATTTCCCCGGATAACCCTTGGTGATACGGAACGTGTTGGCCAGACCCTTCGGGTGTTCCTTGGTCTTTGGCATGTAAACAAGCCTGACTTCGGGTGTGACCGTCTTAGGGTCCACAACGCCATTGTCCTTCGACCGGCCTTCAAAGGCGTTCCGGACGATAATTGGCTTGGTTGGCGTCTCCAATGCCTTCAGGACGCTTGGGAACCCCACTGGCTGGCGTGTCCGGTTCTCGGGGTTGAAGAACGTCACTTGTGTGACTGCTCCACCGCTCCCGGCATATGCTGTGATGCCGAAGAAGTTGTTTGATGCGTTTGACATGATATTTCTCCTTGGGTTTCCATGTCGTTTTGGGACGCCACCGATAGTTTCCGCTGGTGACGCAAGAACTTCGCGAATGCCCTGAAGGACTGTAAATGCTGCACCGGTATTGTTAATTGAACTTTGACCATTTCCGGCTTCATCATCTTGTCTCCAGCAGCGTTGTTCGCTTGAGAAGTAATATACCACTGTTTTTGCAAGAGAACATAAAATAAATTACTTTTCTTTTCTTGCATAATACAACAAATGTCGGTTTTCGGCAGTTTACCGCCAAAAATGTCTTAAAAACTTTTACGGAATCGAAGACTAAATAAATGAGTTTGAAGGATAAAATGATAGACTTTCACCATTCAAAGTGTATATACACGGTGAATGTCATGGTGATACATGTTCAAAATGGGACATTCATGATAATGGGGGGCCATATGGAATGTTTGTCCCATTTTTGTTTTGCCTGAATATATCTATACTTTTGTCAAGAGATATGATGCTTCTTTCTCCGCATCACCCCTAAATGCGGAGATGTAAACACCCCTAGAAAGCCCCATAGCGCCGTTTTGGGTGCCTGAAACGCAAAAACACCCCACCGGACCGGCGGGGTGCGTGTTCACGGGACTGGATTGACGGGTTTCAGGAAGCCATGCGGGCCATTTTGTTCCGCAGGTTGGTTTCCGTGACATTCACGTATATATCCAGCATTTCACTCGTTTTGTGTCCGGACATGCTCATGATTTCCTGTGGAGTGAACCCCGCGTCAGCCATCCGGGACAGGGCTTCATGGCGTAAATCGTGAATGTGCAGGTCCACACAGTCAGCCCGTTCACGAGCGCGTTTCCAAGCTTCGTCTAGGGTTGTGGATTGGATAGTGAACAGGTTCCCGGATTTCCCGGCGTTCATGACCAGTCGTGAAACCGTGTCTGCCGCTGCTTGGTTCAGGTAGATAATCCGGGGTGATCCGTTTTTCGTATCCTGTTTCCGGATGGCCATCCCCTGCGTTGAGCGGATGACTTCCGATTCATTCAGGCCAAGAATTTCGGATTTCCGCATTCCGGTTGCAAGTGCCAGGACAAAGAACGCTGACACCATTTCCGCATGGTTTCCGGCCATGATCCCCTTCATCAGCCGTTCCTGTTCTCCTTCATACAGACGGCGCTGGCGTGGGGGGTTCGTTGCAGGCAGGGATATGTCCTTAACAGGGTTCTTCAACCCCTTGAGACCCCATCCATGCTTGGTTATGGGCCTGCTGGCAGTCTCAAACAGCACAGACAGCCTATACAGGTCATTTCGGAGCGTTGACGGGGATACAGGGAGTGACACCCCATCAACGACCTTCCGGCGATTGACTTTCCATTTGTGGACCATTTCCGGGGTGATATCCGCCAGCTTCATTTTGCTGAATTCGGATGCGTCCCACATGTTCAGCCGTAGGAGCGCCTGTTTGGCCCCTTTCAGTTTGTCCAGTTCTTCATACATGTATTTTTTAATAGCCTGATGCAGCGTCCATTCCATTGACGGCACATTGGGGTCAACGGGCGGCGCTTTCGGAATGGCGGCAGCACCCCGTAAACGCGGCAGCAATAATTCCGGGTAGAACGGTGTCCCGGTTGCAGTGCATCTGTCCATTTCAGACATGGCCAGACGGTGGAACAGGTCAGCGTCTCCCTTCAGAGTGAAATCTTTATAAACATTGGGGAACCCCTTTCGCCTGATGTGGACACACCAACGTTGTGAGTCGTTCCGTTTGTAGACCGACATGCGAACTCCCTTCTAGCATTTGGCCGATGCTACACGCGTGAAACAGAATTGGGAAATAATTTATGGACCCCCGGAAGACTGCCAAACCGACAAGTCTCGAAAACCGTTGTGCGTGCAAGCGTACCGTGGGTTCGAATCCCACCCTCTCCGCCACTGCATCGCGTGTGGTCTTCAATCCCTTTGAAAACCTGTTCCACAATGCTTCCCTGCCTGAACCGGTGGGGTTTTTTCGTGTGCATATGCGCCATGCCGCAGGGCAGGCAGGGGTGTTCGTGACCCGCAACGGCACGCCGCATGCACGTCGGCATGGGTACAGGTTCCGGTGCGCTCCGGCACAGGTCAAGGGCATCCTTTCGTGATACCCGGGGTCTGCGCCGTTCAGATGGCGGTTTCTTCCTTCCCACGCTCATGCACCATCCTGCCCGCCACATATGTCGCGCGGATGCTGCGGTCATCGCCCAGCATCATCAGCGTGAACAGGATATCGGCCGTACTGTCGCACATCTGCGCGCGCAGTGCCTGCAGCGGTGTTGCGCGCGGGTCAAGGATGGACAGATCGGCATCCATGCCCGGTGCTACGGTGCCGATGCGGTCGTCCAGATGCAGCGCCTCTGCCCCGCCGCGTGTCGCCAGCCAGAAGGCCTGCACCGGGTGCAGCCGCTTCCCGGTCATCTGCGCGATCTTGTAGGCCTCGTTCATGGATTGCAGGTGCGACAGGCTGGTGCCCGCGCCCACGTCGGTGCCCAGCCCCGTGCGCACCGGGCGTTTTGCATCCATCACGTCAAACAGCCGGAACGCCCCGCTGCCCAGGAACAGGTTGGACGTGGGGCAGTGCGCCAGCGCGCAGCCACTTTCATGGCAGCGGCACAGATCGTGTTCATCCACGTAAATGCCATGTCCCATCACGCTGCGCGGGCGGACAAGCCCCGCGCGGTCATACACATCCAGATAGGAGCGGCTGTCGGGGAACAGTTCGGTTACCCATGCGACCTCGGCCCGGTTTTCCGCAAGGTGGGTCTGCATGAACAGGGTGTCGTCACCCTTCAGCAGCGCGCCCGCCAGTTCAAGCTGTCCGGGCGTGCTGGTGGGGGCGAAACGCGGGGTGACGGCATAATGCTGGCGGTTTTTGCCATGCCAGCGGTCGATCAGGCGGCGCGATTCATCATATCCCCGCTGTGCCGTATCGCGCAGGTAATCGGGCGCGTTGCGGTCCATCAGCACCTTGCCCGCCACCATCAGCGTGCCAAGGCGGGTGGATTCCCCAAAGAACGCATCAACCGACTGCGGGTGGACCGTACAGTACACCGCCGCAGTGGTCGTCCCGTTGCGCACCAGTCCGTGCAGAAACTGCCGGGCGATGGTGGTGGCGTATGCCTCGTCAGCAAAGCGCCGTTCGGTGGGAAAGGTATAGCGTTCCAGCCATTCCAGAAGCTGTTCGCCATAGGCCGCGATCATGGGCAGTTGCGGGTAATGGACATGGGTGTCCACAAACCCCGCCGAAATCAGGCACCCGCGGTAATCGGTCACGTCCATGCCCGGCGGCAGGTGCCTGATGGTTTCGCCATACGCCCCGGCATGGGCAATGCGGCCATCGGTGATGATGACCAGCCCGTCGGGTTCATCCACCAGTGCGTCCTGTGGCGGCATGAGGAACGGGTTGCCGCGAAAGGTCACGATATGTCCGCGCAGGGCGGCGCAGGTGCTGGCGGTGGAAGCGGGGGCAGGGGCAGGGGTCATGATTGGCTCCATCCTTCCCTTGCCCGCTCCCGTGTCAGGGGCGCGTCATGATCCGTCGGTCATGCGATAGGGCTGGGAAGCATCAAGGAAGGCTGCGTTTGCGCCCAGTTCATAGGAAATGACCAGCAGGTAGGCAATGGCGCGCGTGATCTCGATACGCGATGTGATGTTGGTTTCCGTCGCCTCCAGCCGCCGCAGGCTGCGCGTGGCCCCGCGCGCCACCCGCGCGGTACGGCCAAAACGCCCGTACCGGCCACTGAACTGCGACATGCGGCTGAGGAACAGTTCGATGGCGCGGTTGGCGGCGGGCGGCAACTGCCCGCGTTCCATGACCGTGCGCAGGCGGATGATGTTCAGCCCGATGGTCATGGCCGACAGCGTGCCCTGCAGGTATGCCTCGATGGTGGGGGTGGGCGTCGGCCCCGCATGGCGGATCAGGCGGGAGAAACGGTCCGTATTGCGCCCGATCCATGACTGCGTACGCGGCATGGGCTGGGCCGATGCCAGGTGCCGCAGGTCATGCAGCGTGCGGTTGCGCATGCGCCAGCGTTCTTCATCATTATCGAACGGCAGCACGGCGCGGAAGATCAGCACCGCAAAGCCGATACTGCACAGCAGTGCGAAGGACGCATTGAAATACGCGATTTCGTTCAGTCGCGTCTGGTTGCCCGGCCCCACAAGGTTGGGCAGGAACAGGCAGTAGGATGCGGCCGCCCCCGCCGTGGCCGGGTTGCGCGCGGCAAGTCCGCCCGCGATCATGGGCAGGGCGAGGACGGCGGCCAGCATTTCGAATTCCGCAGGCCGCGGCAGGAACAGAAGCACAAGGAAGCCCGAGACAAACACCGCCCAGCACGCCCCGCGCAGGAAGTTCATGGTGCCGACCACCGGATTTTCACGCGTGGCGAACAGCCCGCACGTCACCGCCACCATGGTGATGAAGCCGATGCCGTTGGCCCATGCCGTCACTTCCCATATCAGGGCGGACGCGCCAATGGCCACGGCGGCGCGGATGCCGTTATAGGCGGCTTCCTTGAAATCGCGGTGCGCCTCGATCCGGAAATGGAAGTGGTCACCACGGATTTCGTGCTGGCTGGCGTCGAATTCCGTAATGGCCTGCTCCAGTTCCCCCAGCAGTTCATCCAGCGCGTTATGCAGGATGCGGCAGTTCAGCAGGTCGTCCACCTCCACCGTTTCCGTGGTGGGGGCCATGCTGATCTCATGGGTCAGCGCGTCGATGATACGCTGGCGGCACACCCCACGCAGGTCCTGCAGGTCCTGCTGGATATGCGGGATCTCGGCGTCGTTTTCCAGCCGCGCGGGCACGCCCAGCAGGAAGGTGCGCGTCAGCAGCGATGTTTCGGTAAACTGTTCGTTCGTGGTGCCCAGCGCCTTGATGCGCGCCATCATGCCCAGGCCACGGGACAGCAGGACCGACACGGCGGCAAGGGCGGCGCGCGCATGGTCGCCTTCATGCCCGTGCGGTCCCATCTCGACTTCACTGAACTCGATCTGGTCGTTGATGCTCAGGATCGTGCCGAACAGCGCGCGTGAACGGATGAAGGCGGCTTCGTCCCCCGCCAGCAGGTTGGCCACCGCATCGGTCGAACTGCCCAGCGCCATCTGGATCTTCTGGCGCATGTTGCGCCGCGCGCTTGAGGCAAGGTTGTGCGCGAACAGCACCGCCACCAGCGTTTCGCACGTGATGCCCAGCACGATATAGGACGTGCGGGACATGGTGATCATGAAGATGTTGTCGGGGTCGCGTGTCGCGGCCAGCGCGATGATGGCGCAGGTATAGCCCGACAGCACCAGCGCATAGGACCGGAAGTTGCGCACCAGCGTCGCGCACATGCAGCACAGGCCGATCCATATGCTGATGGCGGGGAAGAACAGCCACGGCGCCTGTGGAAACGAACAGACCAGTATGACGGCGCTGACCGCCCCGATGGCCGTGCCCACCAGTCGCCACCGGGCCTTGGACAGGCTTTCCCCACGCGATCCCTGGGCTACGATCCATACCGTCATGGCCGCCCATGGCGGGTCGTCCAGTTCCATCCACATGGCGATGGTCAGCGCCATCAGCGCCGCGAACGTGGTGCGCACGGCAAAGGCCAGGGCCTCTGGCGTGGGGGCATACAGCCATTTCAGGCCACTCATCCGTGCATAGCCGGGGGCACGTATGGTGGGAAAATGCTTTCCGCTGAAAAGACGGGTAACAAAAGAGGGCAGAAGATTCAGGTCTGCAGGCACGATATGCGGCTTCCGGCGACATGGGGCGCCTTATCCATAACGCATCTTGGCATGGCGTAACGGTGTCGCGAGTGCATATCTGGCATCGGCTTTCCTCGTGGCCGGGCCTGCGGCGGATTTCGTGGCGGGCCGTGTGGGCGGATCAGGGGGCTGTGGGCGCGCGCAGGCTGGCCGCAAGCTTCAGGTCCGCGACAAAACGGTCATATTCGCGCACGCGCGCCGCTTCATCGGGCACGCGCAACAGGAAGGAGGGATGCACCGTCACCACCCCGGTCGTGCCGTCCGCCAGCGTAATCGCGCGTGAACGTTCACGCCCGATGGTGACGGGACGGCCCAGCAGGGCGGACGCCGCCGTGGCCCCCAGCATGACCAGTACATGCGGGCGGATGATGCGCCGTTCCGCCGCAAGCCATGGGGCGCAGCTGGCGATTTCCTCCGGCCCCGCCTTTTCATGGATGCGGCGCGTGCCATGGGGGCGGAATTTGAAGTGCTTGACGGTATTGGTCACATACGTGTCGTCACGCGCGATTCCCGCCTCCAGCAGGGCACGGTCGAACAACTGGCCCGCCGGGCCGACAAAGGGGCGGCCGGCAAGGTCTTCCTTATCCCCCGGCTGTTCACCGACAAACATCATGCGCGCGTCGCTGCGGCCCTCGCCAAACACGGTCTGGGTGGCGTGGCGGGCCATGGCGCAGATGCGGCAGGTCCGCGCCGCCAGCGCCACGGCGGGCAGGGCGGTGATGCGGGAAATGTCCAGCCCGTTTACCAGCGGCATGGCGGGCGGCGGCAGGCTGCCAAAGGCAATGGGGGCGGGCGCGGTGCCGTCCTGCCCGTACAGCAGTTTTTCGCCTGTCCATTCCATCCGCCGCCCCGGCAGCGCCAGCCGCCATGGCGCAAGCGACAGCTGGAAGGTCATGAACCGCGCATTGCATTCCGGGGCATAGGTCGCGGCGTCCAGCGTGGCATTCCACGCATCATGCCCGTCACCGCGCTGCATGAGGGTGAACAGGTCGTGGCGCAGGTGCACGGTTTCCGCGCGCACGGCCTGTGCCACGTCTTCCATCCGCGCAAGTTCTGGCGGCGGGATCGCGGTCCCGGTCGCATGCGCGTAGATCAGGTGGTAGGCGAGGGTGAAACGGTCAGGCAGCATGGACTGCAGCACATCCGCCGCCAGTTGCATGGTCTCACGCGGGATGCGGAAGGGCGGGGATGCGGGTTCGGGCGTGTCGGGCGGGCCGGATGGCGCGACATGCCACGTAATGTCCCCGGGCGGGACGTGCTGGCCCACCAGGGCGCGCGTCGCGCTGCGCCAGCGGGCAAAGTCGATCGGGTGGCCAAGGGTTATGGTGGTCTGGGGCATGGGGCGGCTTTCGGGTCATGACGGCGCGATGGTCGCGCACCGTGTCAGACAAGGCCCATTGCCTGCGCGCTGCGCCACATCATGTAGAATGCCACAATGAAAATAAGGTAGGCAAAAATCCGGCGCAGCCGTTGCGGGTGCTGGCCCAGTTGCCGCGCCAGCGCGGTGCCGCCCGCGCTGCCCGCAACGCCCCCCGCGACCAGTATGCCCACCATGGGCAGGTCAACCATGCCCGCCGCCGCGTAACTGATGGATGTTGTCAGCCCGAAGGCGCAGACCGCCACCAGTGACGTGGCAATGGCGTTGAGCATGGGCATGCCGGTCGCCGCCAGCAGGGCCGGCACGATCAGGAACCCGCCGCCAATGCCAAAGAACCCGGAACAGAACCCCGTCGCGACCCCGTACGCCACGATGGGCAGCGGGGCCGTGCGCATGGCGGCGGGCTGTGCCTGTGCCGCGGTCTGGTGGCACCCGCGCGCCATCAGCGCGCCAACCGCGACCATGACAAGGGCGAACAGGAACAGAAGGTGCTGTCCGTTGACGACCTTGCCGCACGCCGCCCCCGCCAGCGCGCCGGATATGCCGGCACTGGCGAACAGTGCGGCGCATTTCCATATGACATTGCCCGCCCGCGCATGGCTGGCCAGGCTGCATAGCGCATTGATGGTCACGGCCAGCGCGCTGGTGCCGATGGCCCGGTGCGGGTCGGCAATGCCCACTACATAAAGCAGCAGCGGCACCGCAAGGATCGACCCGCCGCCGCCAACCAGCCCCAGCGTGAAGCCGATGATCCCGCCGCTGCACAGCCCCAGCAGGGCATGCAACACGTCAGGCATGACAGCGCAGGCCGGGCCGGGTGGCCATGGATGCGTATGCGGCGCGGTCGGTCATGTGGGCTCCCGTAAAAGAGGGGTGCATAAATGGTTTATCTGTTTAATATATTATGTATGTATTTTATCAAGTCCTGTCCTGTGTTCCGCCGGGCGGGATTATGGTACGTAGGGGTTTGCCTAACTGGTCGAGGGGATCCGTGACATGAGCAATCTGCCCAGAACACGAGAAATTGCAGAAAACCTTGTGCAACGCTTGCGTCTGCTGGCCCAGCCGCAGCGGCTGATGGTGCTGGCATGCCTGCTGGCAGGTGAAAAGAGCGTGGGCCAGATCGAAGCTGAAACCGGTATCGGTCAGCCTACGTTAAGTCAGCAGCTGGCGGAACTCCGGCGGGCGGAAATCGTTATAACACGCAAGGAGGCCCGACAGGTCATTTACAGCATTAAGGATAATATGGAGGAAACGCGCATCCGCCTGATCTGCGCGGCCTGCGACCCGGAATTCGATATGGAGCAGTTGAGCGGTGTATTGCGCAGGAAAAACCCACCCGCACAGATGGCACATGACGGAACTGCGGCCTGTTTCGCCCGTATCCACGTTGATGCATGAAAAATAATGATACAATATGAGATGAGTTTACACAAATCGGGTGTTCACATCATGGATACGTTATTTAGGACGGGGCATTCTATATAATAGAAACAAAAAATTCTGATAGATAATACGCTCCAGTGGCCGACCAGCAGTATTGTATTTATTGTAGGGGCAGTATATGTCCCTGAAATGTAAGGTTCGTGTGGAAATCGCGACGACATGGCTGAATACAGAGGCACGGAATATATTATGTCTGATACAGAGCAGGATTTTTCATGTCTGGAACTGACGACACAGATTGTGTCGGCGCATGTTTCAAACAATAGTGTCGCGGCCGATGTGCTTCCCGACCTGATACGCAATGTCTATCAGGCGCTGTCCGTAGCGGGGCGCCCGGTCAACGAACCTGAAAAGCCGCAGCCTGCCGTGCCGATCAAGCGGTCGGTCTTTCCGGATTACATCGTCTGCCTGGAAGACGGCAAGAAGCTCAAGATGCTCAAGCGCCATCTGCACAGCGCCTATGGCATGACGCCGGAGCAGTACCGTGAACGCTGGGGCCTGCCGGCCGAATACCCCATGGTCGCCCCCAATTATGCCGAACGCCGGTCCAGCCTCGCACGTGAAATCGGTCTTGGCCGCAAGATTACCGCAGCGTCCGCCGCCGCTGCTGCCGCTGCTGCCGCCGATCATGATGAGCCGACCAGGCCCACCCGCCGCCGACGCAAGGCATAATGCTGATACGGCTTTCATAGTCCTGCCTTCGGTATGGGGGGTATCCATGATATGGCTCCATCATGGATACTGACCCTGATATGCTGCTGCATGCCACATCCCTTCGTCGCCGGCTTCTGGTCTGGCGGGGCGGGGCTGTGGCTTTTTTTGTGCTTGCCTGCATCGTGGCCACATGGCGCGCCGGGGGCGGGTTTGTGGGCCATGCGCCGCACCTGGTTCATCTGAAGCTGGAGGGGATCATCCCTTCGGACGAACACGAAAATGTCGAAGCCCTGCGCAAAGCCGCCGATGATGCATCGGTCCGTGGCCTGGTGCTGGAGGTCAACAGCCCCGGCGGCGCGGTAACGGGGGGCGAGGTGCTGCATGACGCCGTGGCCGCCTTTGCCCGGCGCAAGCCGGTGGTGGTGTCCATGGGTGGGGTTGCGGCATCGGCAGGGTATATGGTGTCGGTGCCCGCTTCGCGCATTTTTGCCAACCGCTCCACCCTGACCGGCTCGATCGGGGTCATTCTGGAATCGCCCGATGTATCGGGCCTGCTGGACCGGGTGGGGGTGCATGTGGACCAGCTGGTGTCCGGCCCGATGAAGGGGCAGCCTTCCATGGTGCAGCCACTTTCTCCCGAGGGGCGCGAAATGCTGCAGGGCGTGATTACCGACCTGTATGGTTTTTTCGTCAATGTCGTGGCGCAGGACCGGCATATGCCAGTCGAACGTGTAAAACAGCTGGCCGATGGTCGCCCCTATACCGGGCAGCAGGCGGTCCCGCTGGGGCTGGTGGATCAGGTCGGGTCCATGGCGGATGCACGTAAATGGTTGATCGACAACACACATCTGCCCGATGATGTGCGGGTGACCGATATCGGCCCCACGGCCACGCGGGTCAACTGGCGGCGGTGGTTTTCGGGTGTCCTGTCGGGGGTGCCGGGTGCAGAATTTCTGTTGAAGGAAAGTACCGCGCTTGACGGGGCCGTTGCGATCTGGAAACTTTAATCTGTTGTTTAAATTAGGGGAACAGGATGACCAGATCGGAATTGATTGCCGAACTCGCCGCTGCGCGTCCACATCTGCCCATACGGGAAGTGGAACGTATTGTTCAGGTCATCTTTACGGAAGTCAGTAATGCACTGATGCGGGGGGACAGGGTGGAACTGCGCGGTTTCGGGGCGTTCACGGTCAAGAAACGTGACGCCCGCACCGGCCGCAACCCCCGCACGGGTGAAACCGTGTCGGTGGAGGAAAAGGTGGTGCCGTTTTTCAAGGCGGGGAAGGAACTGCGCGAACGCGTCAATCAGTCGCATCAGACAACCGACTGACAATCCATCCCTTTCCTGATTCGCCTGCTATCGATGATTGATTGAAAATCATTTATTGAGAAAAAAAAGATAAAAGCGTCTGGATCCCGCCTTTTTTCAAAAAGGCGGCGTTCCCTGGGACTTTTTGAAAAAAGCCTCACCAAAAAACTTTCTTATCTGATTGCCCGGCGTCTTCCGGGCTGGCTTTCCAGACAGTCTCAGACAAAAACACCGCGCCGGGTTGGACCCGGCGCGGTGTTTCTTTATCATATGGCTGGCATGGCTGCCGGGATCAGTGGCGGGCGTTGATTTCCGCCAGCAGGAAGTCACGGAATACCGCCACGCGCTTGGATGTGCGCAGTTCCTCGGGATATACGAAATAGGCATCGACCGTGGGTAGCGGCACTTCCGGCAGGATCTTGACCAGATTGGGATACTGCGATGCCGCGTAAAGCGGGATCGACCCGATTCCGATACCGGCCGCGATTGCGCCCGCCATGGCGGCCAAGCTGTTGACCTCCAGCCGTGCCTGACGGCGTTCATCCGACGGGACGCCGGTTTCAGCCAGCCAGTTGATGTGCGGCACGGGCGGATGATAGCCACCGAACAGCACCAGCTTGTGGGCGTTCAGTTCCTCCAGCGTGCGCGGCGTGCCGTAATCATTCAGGTACGACTGCGAGGCATAGATCGGCAGCGGGAAATCCGCCAGGTGCCGCTGGATCAGGTCCGGCTGGCGGGGCGGGTGCATGCGCACCGCGACATCCGCTTCGCGCATGCCCAGATCCAGGTCGTTATCTTCCAGGATCAGGGTGATCGAAATGTCAGGATTGGTTTCCATGAACCGGTGCAGCCGCGGCGTAAGCCAGCAGGTGCCAAAGCCGGTTGTCGTGGTGACCCGTAGCCGTCCCGCCGCCTTTTCCTTGCTTTCCGTCAGCAGGGACTGCGTCATGGCCAGCTTGGAGAAGACTTCCCGGACCGTCTGGTTCAGTGTCTCACCCTGTTCGGTCAGGATCAGCCCCCGGGCATGCCGGTGGAAAAGGGGGACCTGCAGCGCCTCTTCCAGGGCTGAAATCTGCCGCGATACCGCAGACTGGCTCAGGTTAAGCACGTCGCCGGCATGGGTGAAGGACCCTGCTTCGGCTACAGCATGAAATATCCGGAGTTTATCCCAGTCCACGCGTTGACTCCGCTTTGCTATCTAATAAAGGGCGCGCCAAGTGTTATGACACTAAGCGTTGTGGTGAAGGAAATACGGAGGCAGGTCAAGGACTCTTCATGTTTCATTACTGCGCTGCCGCAAGAAAACGCTCGGCCTCCAGTGCCGCCATGCACCCGGTGCCAGCCGCTGTCACCGCCTGGCGGAATATCTTGTCCTGCACGTCACCTGCGGCAAAAACGCCGGGAACGGAGGTGCGGGTGCTGCCCGGCGTGGTGATGATGTAACCGTCTGTATCGATCGCCACCACATCACGGAAAATTGTGGTGTTGGGGGCGTGGCCGATGGCAACGAACACCCCATCCACATCGATATGTTGAATCGCGCCGGTCACGGTGTTGCGCAGGTCCGCCCCCGTGACCACGGGGGGCGTGCCGCTGCCGGTAATGCGTTCGACCGCGCTGTTCCATATGACCGAGATCTTGGGGTTGGCGTGCAAACGGTCCTGCAGGATCTTTTCCGCGCGCAGGCTGTCGCGGCGGTGGATCAGGGTCACGTGGCTGGCGTGGTGGGTCAGGTACAGTGCTTCTTCCACTGCCGTATTGCCGCCGCCCACAACGGCCACGCGCTTGCCGCGATAGAAAAAGCCGTCGCACGTGGCGCAGGCCGACACACCGGAACCCTGGAATTCCTTTTCCCCCGGCACACCCAGCCATTTGGCCTGCGCGCCGGTGGCGATGATGACGCTGCGCGCTTCATATACGGTACCGGAATCGCCGGTGGCGTAGAACCGCCCGGTGCCGTCCGCACGGGTGAAATCGCATGAAACGATGATGTCATCCATAAGCCGCGTGCCGACATTGCCGGCCTGTTCGGCCATCTGCATCATCAGGTCCGGTCCCTGCACGCCCTTGGCGAAGCCGGGATAATTCTCGACATCCGTGGTGATCATCAGCTGCCCGCCGGGCTGCAGCCCCGCGACCAGGACGGGGGAGAGATTCGCGCGCGCGGCATAGATGGCGGCGGTGTAACCGGCGGGACCCGCACCAATGACAAGCAGGTCGGTAGAACACGTCTGGGGCATGAGATCAGAAAAACCCTATCGTCATAATTTCCTTTGGTATGGTCGTCCACTGGCGTCCGTGCAAGGGTTGGAGTAGGAAGGGCGTCATTATTACGGCATATGGGCGCGACAGCCGCCCCCTTTGCGAAAGATGGAACAGGCATGGCGGAACGGATGGCTGATCTGGATGCGATTGACCGTCGGATTGTGGCCGAGCTTCAGCTGGACGGACGCATGACGAACGTGGAACTGGCGCGGCGCGTGGGCATTTCCGCGCCGCCCTGCCTGCGCCGCATGCGCCGGCTGGAGGAAGACCACGTGATCCGTGGCTATCATGCCGATACGGATGGCGCGCGGCTGGGATGGTCGATCACGCTGTTCGCGCTGATCGGGCTGGACAGCCAGAAGGAAGCGGTCCTGTCGGCTTTTGAAAACCAGGTATCCGGCTGGCCGGAAGTACGCGAATGCCACATGATCCGGGGCGGGGGGGATTTCCTGGTCCGGCTGGTGGCGCGCGACGCGACGCATGAAAACCTGCTGACCCGGCAGTTGACCGAAGCCCCGCATGTGGTGCGCGTGCAGACACTGCAGACCATCCGCACCAGTCTGAACCGGCCCGGCGTGCCTGTGTAATGATGCGGTACAGCCCGCGCTGGTGGCTGTACCTGCTTTTGCTGCTGGCCGCTGTGCGGCTGGTTGTGGCGGGCGTCCTGCCACTTTCCCCTGATGAAGCGTATTACCGGCTGTGGGCGTTCGCACCCGCCGCGGGCTACCTTGACCACCCGCCCATGGTGGCGGTGTGGATACGGCTGGGCATGCTGCTGGGCGGTGACACGGCGTCTGGTGTCCGGCTGGTGGGGGTGCTGGCGGGGGCGGGGCTGTCCTTTTTCGTGTTCCGTGCCGTGCGTGACCTGCTGCCCGATGCAGGGCGGGCGGGGGCCGTGCGGGCCTGCGTTATGTTGCAGGCGACGCTGGCGCTGGCAATTCAGTCGGTTGTCATAACACCGGACATGCCGGTGATGTTTTTCGTGTCCATGCTGTTATGGGCCATGGGGCGCGTCAACGCCGGGGCGGGGACGGGCTGGTGGCTGGTGGCGGGTCTGGCCGCGGGCCTTGCGTGCGACAGTAAATATACCGCCATCCTGCCGGTTGGCGGCATCGGGCTGTGGCTGGTGGTCCGGGGGCTGCGTCACCGCGCATGGGGACTGCGACAGGTACCGGGCGTCATGGGTGGCGCGGTAGCGGCGGCTTTGTGCGTGGCCCCCGTGGTGTGGTGGAACGCACGGCATGGCTGGGCCAGTTTTGTCCGGCAGGGTGGGCGGACAGCGGACTGGCATCCCGGGCGGGCCGTTCAGTTCCTGACCGAACTGGCGGCGGGACAGTCGGGATTGATGACGCCGGGCATCGCGGCCTTTTTTATATGGGGGCAGGTTGTCGTGCTGCGCCATGCGCGGCGGGATGCGGGGGCTGCGCTCCTGGCGTGCATGACGTTGCTGCCGGCCTGCGTATTCATGCAGCATGCCATGGGCGACCGGGTGCAGGCGAACTGGCCGGTGGTGATCTATCCCATGCTGGCGGCGGGTGCGGCCATGGTGGCGTGGCGGTGGGGGCGCTGGGCGGTTGGGGGCGGTGTCATGTTTGGCGCGCTGGTTTACATGCAGGCGCTGTTTGCCCCGCTGCCGCTGTCGGCCCATACGGATGTGGCGTTGCGGCAGATGGCGGGCTGGCGCGATCTGGCCACCCGGATTGCGGACCATGCGAGACCGGGCGATTTCATTGCCGCGTGTGATTACGGCACGGCGGCGGAACTGGCCACGGTCATGCCCGGCCGGGTCGTGGTGGGGATGGAACCGCGCTGGGCGCTGTTCAACCTGCCGCATGACGTGGCGGGGGAGGGGATCATGGTCTGTAATCCCCGCCGTGATTTTGACCGGGATGATTTCACGTCGGTCCAGCCGGTTGCCACCCTGACGCGCGGACGACGCAAAAGGGTGGCGGAACGTGTCGCCCTGTATCGTGTCAGCCTGCGTCCGGATCTGTCGCCTGCACAGCGCAGCACCATCGTCAGGCTACCCACGCCGTAGCACAGCATTAAAAGTTGCCGGGTGCCGCCTTTTTTCAAAAAGGCGGCGTTGCCTGAAGCTTTTTGAAAAAAGCTGAACCAAAAACCCTTGCTTCTGAAGCGTTCAGGATCAGGTCGCCGGGGCAACCTGACGCACCTGTTCCAGCAATGCCTTCATGCGGAAGGGTTTTTCCAGCAGCGGCAGCGGCGCGTAACCGGCCAGACGGTCGGGGTCGCCGCTCATCACGATCACATGGCAGCCCTGGGCCTGTGCCGTGGCGATCAGGGCATCGGGGTCGCCATCGGGTAGCGTCAGGTCCACCAGCGCCAGCGTAAAGCGCGTTGTCCCGATCCGCTGCATGGCGTCCGCCACGTCGGGGCTTATGGTGACATGGATGCCGTTTGCCTCCAGCATGGTGGCGACCAGTTCCGCTATCGTCGCCTCATCCTCGACAATCAGGGCAGAAATCTGGGTCATGACGGAATGCTCTCGGTCCGGGTGGAATGGGGGACGGGGGTGCGTATCTGTGCGGCTACCGGCCATGGGGCGATGCCACGCGGGGACAGGGCCAGCGTACCCAGTTCCAGCAGGCCGGGGCTGAAGGCGGCGGGACTGGCGCGCACCTGCGCCAGGTCAAACCACCCCACGTCACACGCATCATCACCCGCCGCGATGTCGGTCCAGCCATTGTCATGGCATTGCACGGCCACGATCAGGTAGTGGAAGCGGATCCGGCCCGCGCTGTCACGGTCGATCAGGTCAAAGGCCGTCAGCGTGCCTTCGGCATGGGTGATGAAGCCGGTTTCCTCCCGCAGTTCGCGCGCTGCGGCGTCCAGATAGCTTTCGCCATATTCGATGCGGCCGCCGGGAAAACCCCACAGCCCCTGATCTGGCGGGTTGCGCCTGCAGACCAGCAGCATGCGCCCGTTACGGACCACAATGGACAGGACAGCCCCGGCTAGTGTCATGTTATCAGCCATATAGGGAATATATCGGATCGAGGCCCGGCATCCATGCCTGTATCGGACCACTTTGTTCCCGATTGCGTGAACACGACCCGGCAGGCAGGAAAAACGCTAGCGTTTCAGCACGATATGCGCCCGGCAGCGCGGGGTGCCATAGGTGCCGACCATCGTGTCGCCTTCGGGGCGGGCTTCGAACACCATGGGAAAGGCCGCACCCGATGCCTGCCTGACCACGGTTTCGGTATGGTACAGGTCGGCATTTTTCTGCGGCACGCCCGTCAGCGCGATGGAGCCATCGGCGGGGGTGAACGTCATGCGTTTCGTGCCGATCTGGAAGGTCGAGGTATTGCCGGTTTCGGTGGTGCAGTTGCCCTGATCACGCACCAGTTGCCCCGTCCATAACCCCTGCGGGTCATTCTTGGCATCGGCGCGCGCGGGGGAAGCGGCAAGGGGAAGGCAGGCCACGCAGGCGGCGGCCAGCAGGAATGAACGTGCAGTCATGAAACAACCATATGATCCGGTTTGTCGGAACCGACAGGAAAGACAGGGCCTGCCTGAATGCGTATATTGTGCTATCTGCGCGGGAAAGACTATCCCACCCTTGCAATATGTTCCCGGCTCATGCTGGAAGCCTAGTTTATCGATAATGCCGCGACCGAAAGATACATGATGAACGATACCGCGAAGACCGCCGCCCCTGTCGAAGGACTTGATGAATCCCTGCATGAGGATCGTATCCTGATCCTGGATTTCGGCAGCCAGGTCACCCAGCTGATTGCCCGGCGCGTGCGTGAAAGCGGGGTGTATTGCGAAATCTGGCCGTATTCCAGCACGGCCGAGCGGATTCGCGCCTTTGCGCCCAAGGGCATCATCCTGTCCGGCAGCCCCGCCAGCGTGCTGGACAGGGACGCGCCGACCATCCCCGAGGTGGTGTTCGCCCTGAATGTGCCGGTGCTGGGCATATGCTACGGCCAGCAGGCCATGTGCCGCCAGCTGGGTGGCACGGTGGAGACATCCGAACACCGTGAATTCGGCCGCGCGCATATCGATATCATAAAGGACTGTGCCCTGTTCCGTGGCACATGGGCGCGCGGCGGGCGTGAACAGGTGTGGATGAGCCACGGCGACCGCGTGACAAAGCTGCCGCCCGGTTTCCAGGCCGTGGCCGTGAGCGAGGGCGCGCCGTTCGCGATCATCGCCGACGAAGGCCGCCGCCTGTATGGCGTGCAGTTCCACCCCGAAGTGGTGCATACCCCGCATGGCGCGGCCCTGCTGCGCAATTTCACCCATGATGTCGCGGGCTGCCGGGGCACGTGGACCATGGCGGGCTTCCGTGAAATGGAAATCGCCCGCATCCGCCAGCAGGTGGGCAAGGGACGCGTGATCTGCGGCCTGTCGGGCGGGGTGGATTCCTCGGTCGCCGCCGTGCTGATCCATCAGGCCATTGGCGACCAGCTGACCTGCATTTTCGTTGATCCCGGCATCCTGCGCGCGGGTGAGGCGGATGAAGTGATCCGCACCTTCCGTGACCGCTTCAACATTCACCTGATCCACCGTGACGCGTCCGACCTGTTCCTGAACGCGCTGGAAGGGGTGAGCGACCCCGAAATCAAGCGCAAGACCATTGGCCGCCTGTTTATTGAAGTGTTCGAGGAAGAAGCCGCCAAGCTGGGTGGCGCCGAATTCCTGGCGCAGGGCACGCTGTACCCCGACGTGATCGAAAGTGTCAGCTTCACCGGTGGCCCGTCCGTCACCATCAAGTCGCACCACAATGTGGGCGGCCTGCCGGAACGGATGAAGATGAAGCTGGTCGAGCCGCTGCGTGAACTGTTCAAGGACGAGGTGCGCGAACTGGGCCGGGAGATGGATATTCCCGAAGCGATCGTCGGCCGCCATCCGTTCCCCGGGCCGGGGCTTGCCATCCGTATCCCCGGCGCCATCACACGCGAAAAGCTGGACCTGCTGCGGCGGGTTGATTCGATCTTCCTTGAGGAAATCCGTGCCGCTGGCCTGTATGACGCCATCTGGCAGGCCTTTGCCGTGCTGCTGCCGGTCCGCACCGTGGGGGTCATGGGCGATGGCCGCACATATGATTACGCCTGCGCCCTGCGCGCGGTGACCAGCACCGACGGCATGACGGCGGATATCTATCCCTTTGACATGTCCTTCCTCAACCGCGTGGCTGGGCGGATCGTCAATGAAGTGCGTGGCGTCAACCGCGTGACCTATGACATTACGTCCAAGCCGCCGGGAACGATTGAGTGGGAATGAGTGAGTATTATTTCCAATAAATAAAGCGTCTATATTATAAATACATTCTGTTTTTATTATCCTTCAGGATTCATGTCCGTTTGGGCATGCGTCCTGAGGGATTTTTTGTGGGTGGATATGGAATGCCATATCGGAACCAGTAACGCATTCTGATCTTCTGTTCTGGCAATGCATTTCCTATTTTGTATTTCTGTTTTATTTGATGCCAAATAATGGTGCTGAATATCCGTTTTTAGATCAGCATACAGGGCATGCCCACATTTCCCCATTCCACTGACGGCGGCCTGCATCAATCGAAAGATAGGCACTGGCCAGAACATGTCGTGTCGTTCAGGGGGCAACCGCATGGCCGTTTGCTAAATGGAAGGATGGCATTGATGCGACCGGACGTTTCCCAGCACAGTGGAATGCATGGGACAATGAAATCTGCCGTAAGGGCGATGAATACAATCGACAGTCATCGGGACCAACTGGTGACATGCCCCGAAGTTTAAGAAAGACCGGGTATGGGGAAATACTGTGTGGCAAACTGGAAATGAAAATACTGTCCTGAATTTTCATACATTCCGGCATCATTCCTGTTGTGCCGATAGCCTTGGGGTCGGCATGACCATGCCGGTCCATGTCATGCTGCTGGTATTGGCAATGCATCGGGAATGTCGAACCGAACGACAGGCGCGTCGCGCAACCGCGGGCTGTTATCTGTCAGGTCCAGATTAAATAACGCGCATCCCTTTCCCTGTTTCCTGCTGCTGGCAGGGCAGGCCGGGCTTTGCCCCATGACGCAGGGGCCTGCAGGATATTCGATACAGGCACCGTCATGTCCCCGATATGGGACAACCGGCTGAAGTATCAATGTGTGTGGAAGATTTACAAAAGATTGCTTGTGTCCGTTGCCGGGCCTGCATGGGGGGGCAATATTTCCCGGATCGTCCCGTGCCGCCCGTTGACAATGGCCGGGGCCGGGCGCGCGGTTTTCCGGATATATTTCCAGTAAGGCCATGCCACGGGCGCGGTGTGGCCGGGGCAGGGCAGGATATGCCAGCACATGCACGCCCGTCCGGGATGGGTTGGGAAAGGTGCATATTTGATATTGCAATTCACTCTCAATTGCTAAATAAGCTGCCGGGAACCGTCACAGTGTGAGCTTTGATCAATGAGTCTTCGTACGCTTTGCCTGAGCACCATCTGCGCCGCCAGCCTGCTGGTGGGTTTGGGCGCTCCGGTGGCGGTCCGCGCCGCAACTGGCGTGGACAGTGCCGTGCCACAGAAGGCCAGGCCCGCCTCCACACCCCGCGCACAGCCGGACCGGACCCCGGCGGACAGTGCGGTGGCACAGGCGGATGCCACACCGGACAGCCCCGCGCCCCGACACGAGGACATGGTCGTCACCGCCGCGCGCAGGAACCGCATGTATGTCAGCAGCGGTGGTGATCTGGGCGCATTGGGCAAGAAGAAGGGGCTGGACGTGCCCTTCAACATCCGCAGCTACAATTCCAGCCTGATCCTAAACCAGCAGTCACAGACACTGGGCGACGTGCTGCTGAACGATCCCACCGTGCGCACGACAATGGGGTATGGCAATTACGCGCAGCTGTTCCAGATCCGCGGCTTCACGCTGTATGGCGATGACGTGGCGATTGATGGCCTGTATGGCGTTACCCCACGGCAGCTTGTCTCGCCCCAGCTTTATGATTCGGTGCAGGTGCTCAATGGCGCCAGCGCGTTCCTTAATGGCGCGGCCCCCGGTGGCTCGGCCATTGGCGGCAATGTCAACCTGATCCCCAAACGCGCGGCCGCGACGGACATCACGCGCATTACCGGCGATTACACCAGCGGCGGGCAGGGCGGTGGCGCGTTTGATATCAGCCGCCGCTTTGGTCGCGACCATGCCTTCGGCTTCCGCTTCAATGCCGCCGGTATGGATGGGGAAACGGCGATCAAGGGCGAACGGCGTGACGATGTGGCCCTGGGCGCGGCCTTTGACTGGCACAATGACGATACGCGCATCGACATGAACATGAATTACCAGAAACAGCAGGTTTATGGCGGGCGCAGCGCGATCATCGTCTCCAGCCTGGCGGATAGCATGCCTGCGCCCAAGGCCACCGCGCCGTCGGAAAACTGGGGGCAGCGCTGGGCTTATACCGACCTGAGCTATCTGTTCGGCACGCTGAACATCGAACATGATTTTGGCAGCCACATTACGGCGTATGGCAAATTTGGCGCGCAGGGCGGCAATGAAATGGGCAATTACGCCACCACCACGCTGACCAATTCCCGCACCGGGGCGGGCACCGTGGGCGCCATGGCGGATGCGTACAACGTCATGAACGAGGCCACGCAGGCCGGTATCCGTGCGCATGTCACCACCGGTCCGATCAGGCATGAAATCAACGCGGGTGGGTCGGCGATATGGGAGGAATCAGATGCCGCCTATTCCATGAGCCTGACCTCTGCCGCGGGCAACATCTATCATCCCACGCAGTTTACCCCGCAGGAAACCTATAGCGGCGGCAGCCTGAACAATCCCGGCCGGGTGGCGTGGAACAAGCTGTACAGCCTGTTCCTGTCCGATACCATGACGTTCTGGCACGACCGCATCGCGCTGACGGGGGGCTTCCGGTACCAGGATATCCTGTCGGATTCCTTCCTGTATGGCAGTGGCAAGCTGGATACGCATTACGATGCGGCGGCGTTCTCGCCTGTCATTGGCCTTGTCATCCATCCGGTCAAACATGCGGCCCTGTATTTCAACCGTATCCAGGGGCTGTCGGCGGGGCAGACGGTGGGGGCCACCTACGTCAATGCCGGGCAGGTCTTTGCCCCGTACCAGAGTACCCAGTACGAAGTTGGCGCCAAGTATGACGTGGGCCGCTTTGCCGCAGGTGTCGCATTTTTCCAGACCGCCATGCCGCAGGGCATGACCGAAGCCTACGGCAATACCGGGCAGATGCTGTACACACAGAATGGCCGGCAGCGTAACCGGGGCATGGAACTGACCTTTAATGGGGAAATCCTGCGCGGGCTGCGCTTCAACGGTGGCCTGACGTTGATTGATGCAAAGCAGATGAATACGGCGGGCGGCGCGTATGACGGCAAGACCGTGATTGGCGTGCCGAACTATACCATCAACGGCAACCTTGAATACGACGTGCCGTTCGTGAAGGGGCTGACACTGGTGGGCCGTGTCATCAGCACGGGCAAACAGCAGTTCAACAGTACCAATTCGACGCATCTGCCCGCATGGTCACGTTTTGACCTTGGTGCGCGCTATACTTTCCTTGCGGCAAAGAAACCGCTGACCGCGCGCTTCGAGGTCGATAACATTGGCAACCAGCGCTACTGGGCTTCGGTTTACCAGAGCGATCTTGTCATGGGGGACCCGGAGACCTTCAAGTTCTCGATCAGTGCCGACCTGTAAAAAAATGCACAGAAGTAATAAAAGTTTTTGGGCGCCGCCTTTTTTCAAAAAGGCGGTGTTCTTTGAAGATTTTTGAAAAAAGCTTCACCAGAAACTTCTTTATTTTGAATTGTGGTTTCCGGCCGCAACCTTGATCGTGGCCGGAAACCGTATGTGGAATTAATGAATGACCCCGCAGGCGACGCGATCCCCCGCGCCGCCAATGGGCTGGGTGCGGTAATCATCGGGGTTGGCGTGGATCACCAGCGCCGATCCGTCCGCATCCAGCAGGGCAGGGCGGCCATCCGCGCCGTTGAGGGAAACCAGCGTGGAATACATCTCCACCGTTGCCGTCCCGTCCTGACTGACAAACAGGTTGGGCAGGTCGCCCGCGTCATTGGCGTTCGCATTCAGCAGGCCATGTACAACGGGTGTCGCCGCATGGACATGCGCCCCGGCGGAGGTAAACTTCGGCGGCCCGCAATCGCCCTTTTCATGGAAATGGATCCCGTGCCAGCCTGGGATCAGCCCCTTGGCCGTAATGCGCAGCAGTACGCCACGGGGGGCATCCGTGACCTGCACGGTGCCGTGGTCGGTGCCATCATTGCCGATCAGCGTACCCGACGCCGTACCCGCGGCATGGGCCATGGTGGGCAGGGTGGCCAGTCCGGCAAGGACGGCCAGCAGTTTCAGGCGTGGTGTGAACATGGTCGTTTATCCTTATTCCCGTTCGTGCGAAGGGGCAGCATGACCATGCCGGCAGATATTCCCTGCACCGGCATGATGCATCCCTGTCTACGGCAGCGTGCCGGAATTAAGACCTGTTCGCAATAACCCGGAACCTGTCCCGCGTTCCCCCGCCGCCGCGCACGATGCCCGAACCCGTGCGGGAACACGGTAGGGGACGTGACGGGCGACGGAATTCACTTTGTGCTGAATACCGCATGGCGTCGGGGAAACCATGAGGATGTCTCCGGTGGCGCTGTTTTCAGAACGCTTCGGAATACGCCGCCTTATCCCCGATCGGCATGGGCAAAGGGTTCGTTCGCCTTCAGCACCAGGTCACGCAGGCGCTCGGGGTCTATGGCATGGACCGTCCGGTTGCGGCGACCGGTCATGGTGCGCGCGCCCAGCAGGGCGTTGATGGCGGATTCCTCCACCGCCTGCACAACCCCCATGAACATGGCGTCCATGTCATCATCATTCAGGGCGTCGATATGCACGCGGTCCTTTACCGGGTATTCACCCGGATCATTGGCGGTGGTGAAGGCCAGGTACAGGTCACCCGAATCATTGCCCGACGGCGTGCCCAGGCGCCCCATGCCAATACCCGCGCGCTTGGCCATGCGGCGCAACTGCGTGGGCATGAGCGGGGCGTCGGTCGCGACAATGATGATGATGGAGCCTTTTTCCTTCGTCCAGACCTCGTCTTCCTTCATCACCAGTCCCACCGGCGTGCCGCAGACCTTCAGCCACGGGCGGATGCCGTTATTGGCCTGCACCAGCACGCCCACGGTGTACTGGCCCGCGCTGGTTTCCACCCGGCGCGATGACGTGCCGATGCCGCCCTTGAATTCATACGTGATCATGCCGGTGCCGCCGCCCACGTTGCCTTCGGCCACCGGGCCGGTGCGGGCGTTGCGGATGGCGTCCAGAACGTGGCGTTCGGTGACGTGAAACCCGCCAATATCGTTCAGCCATCCGTCATAGGTTTCGGCCACGACCGGCAGGGGCCAGATGTCCTCGCCCATGCGGTCGGGAAAACTGCGCACCATCCACCGGGCCACGGCCTGGTGCGCGGTGCCGATGGAACAGGTGTTGGTAATGGCGATCGGCCCCATGAACCAGCCCGCTTCCTCGATCCAGTGGGTGCCGGTCATTTCCCCGTTCCCGTTCATGGAAAACGTCCCGGCCCAGCACGGCTGCATGAGCGCGCCCGGCGCACGCGGCAGGATGGCCGTGACCCCGCTGCGCACCGCATGGTCCCCATGCCCGGATATAAGGGTGGTATGCCCGACCGGCACGCCCGCGACATCGGTAATGGCATTGTCCGGGCCGGTCTGCCCCTGCATGGGCAGGCCCAGCGCGCGGGCACGCGGGCGCGCAGCCTGCGGGGGCGATGCGGCATGCGCGGCGGTGGGGGACAGGGCGCGGGTGGTCAGGGCGGTGGCCCCCAGCAGGCCAAGGCCTCCGGTCATGATGGCGCGGCGCGAGATATCCGTCATTACGCATTCCTTGTGGCTGTTGTGCATGGTGGCGGCATGTTGCGGCGGGCCGGGGCCGTATGGTGCTGGCCCGTAACGAAAGCCTTTGGTAGCATCCGCCATGGCGGCCGGGTATCAAGCGGAAGGGGGATGCGCATGTACTGCTTTGGAAGTATGGGATGGAGGTAAGCGACCTGGCGTTCCACGCGGCCCTGGGCAAGCTGGTCGGGGATGTGGGGAATGCGGATTTCTGGCGGCGGCTGACCACCTTCCTGCATCGGCAGGTGGCGTTCGATACATGGGTCGCGATGATTTTCCAGCCCGGGCACAGGCCGGTCGTGCTGGCCGACTGCCCGGATGATGCGGCGGCCGATGCGCTGCTGCATGACTATCTGGCGCGGCTTCACCTGCTGGACCCGTTCTGCCGCTTTGCCCTGTCCGGTCCCGAAGCGGGGCTGTACCATATAGATGATATCGCTCCCGAACTGTTCCGCCAGACCGAGTATTACCAGACCTATTACCGCCATATGGTCGATCATGACGAAGTGCAGTTCCTGGCCCCGATCGGGGGCGGGCGGGTCATTTCGCTGTCCCTTGGCTCACGCGGGGTGTTTTCGGCAGCGGATATGGGGGTGCTGCAGCTTTATGCCGCGTGGGTGCTGCCGCTTATGGTGCTGGCGGTCCGGCTGGGAACGGGGGGCGCGCAGGCAGGCAATGCCGGCGAGGACCTGCAGGCCGTGCTGGAACGCCTTGGCTGTCCCCGCCTGACCGCGCGTGAAATGGATGTGATGGTGCTGATGCAGGCGGGGCATTCGACCAAGTCCATCGCGCAGTCGATGCGGATCTCGCCGCATACGATCAAGGTCCACCGTCGCAACATCTATGAAAAGCTGGGCGTTTCCACGCAGGCGGAGGTCTTTGCGCTGTTGTCGGGGCGCATGGCGCGCTGACCGCCCGCATGTGGCAATGGCCGGGACATGCAGCCAGAGGGTTCCCATCCCTGACTGCGCGCTGTATGCCACACCATCCCTATCATGACATTGCGGCCCATGAAGATCGGTTTCCTGTTCAACCACGACTGCATCCATCAGGTCTCGCACACCGCGCCGATCATCTGTGAACTGGTGGCGCTGGGGCAGGACGTGACGGTCGTGACCTCCACCCCCGCGCAGGAAGCACATGTGCGCAGGACCATAGCACCCTGCGTGGACCGCGTGCGCTTTGTCCGCATTGATATCGGGCGGGTGTCGCGGGCCATAAACCTGGTGGCGCAGGCGGTGGTGCCGTTTCGCCGCATTGCCAACCTGCGCGAAAACGTGGACCTGTTTCGTGGGTTTGACGCGCTGGTGGTGCCCGAAACCACATCGGCCCTGCTGAAAAGCCATTTCAACCTTGATATCCGGCTGATCTATTTCCCGCATGGGGCGGGGGACCGCTCCATCGGGTTTCGCGACGTAACCCGGTTTTTCGATCTTGTGCTGCTGCCCGGAACCAAGACGCGCGACCGCATGCTGGACCGGCAGCTGATCCGCCCCGGCCACAACGCCATTGTCGGTTATCCCAAATTCGACACCGTGGACATGGCGCGCCACCCGCGCCTGTTTGACAACGACCGGCCCACGGTCCTGTACAATCCGCATTTCGACCCGGTCCTGTCATCATGGTGGGACATGGGCATGGACGTGCTGGAATGGTTCGCGCGGCAGGACGACTACAACCTGATCTTCGCCCCGCATGTCATGCTGTTCCGCCGCAGGCTGCATACATCGGTCGAACACCGCCGCGTGCGCCTGCGCCGGCTGATCCCCGAACGCCTGCGCAACCTGTCGCATATCCGCATTGACACCGGCAGCCAGAATTCGGTGGACATGACCTATGTCCTGGCTGCCGACATCTATCTGGGTGATGCCAGCAGCCAGGTCTATGAATGGATCGCGCGCCCCCGGCCGTGCATCTTCCTCAATTCCCACGGCGCGCGCTGGCAGGGCAATCCCAGCTACGCGCACTGGAACCTGGGGCAGGTGATCGACAGCGTCAGCGAACTGCCCCATGCCCTGGCGGTGGCGAATGCGCGCCAGCGCGAATTCGCCCCGCGCCAGCAGGCCGCATTCAGCGAAACATTCCATACGGTTACGGGCGAAACCGCCGCCCACCGCGCGGCACGGGAAATTGTTTACTTTTTGTTACAGGATAAAGCCCGGAACCCCTGATGCGCGTGGTGCTATGGTCCGCCGCGGATCCATGGAATGGATGAGGGAGGCCATGCGCATTGCCTATATCATCAATACATTTGAAGGCGGCGGCGCGGCCCTGCCCATACCGGCTATTGCCAGTGTTTTCCGTCAGTGCGGGCATGATGTGCATGTAGCAGCCCTGTCGCGGCGCAACGGGCGGGCCATGCCCCACCTGCGCCGCGCGGGGCTGGAACCCGTGGTGCTGGGCGCGGATGATGCCTCGATACCCCGGCACCTGGCCGATCTGGATGCATGGGTGCGCCATGTCCGGCCCACCCATATCTGGACATCGCTTACACGGGCGACCCTGCTGGGGCAGATGGTGGGGGCATGGCGGCGTATTCCCGTGGTCAGCTGGCAGCATAATGCCTTCCTCCTGCCCGCCAACCTTGCGTTGTTGCAGATGATGAAGGAACGCAGCCGGATCTGGGTGGGGGATTCCGCCTATGTCACCGCCCTGACCCGCAAAAGGCTGGCCCTGCCGGGCAGCCGCGTCATGTGCTGGCCCATCTTCCGCGCCTGGCCCGATGTGACGCCTGCGCCGGCGTGGCGACCGGGGGAGGAAGTGCGGATCGGCTCGCTTGGGCGGCTGCATGCCAGCAAGGGGTACGATGTGCTGTGTCGCGCGCTGGTCCAGTTGCGTGACGTGCCGGGGCTGCCGCCGTACCGCGTCACCATTGGCGGGGAGGGGGCGGAACACGACCGCCTGCGCGCCTTCTGCCTGCGCCACGGGCTGGATAACGTGCATTTCGCGGGCTATGTCGAGGATGCGGCAGCCTTCCTGCGGCAATGCCACCTGTATGTGCAGCCATCATTTTACGAAGGGTTCTGCATTGCCGCCCACGAAGCCATGAACATGGGCCTGCCGGTACTGGGCAGCGATGTGGGGGAAATGGGCCGGTCCATCGTGGACGGGGTGACGGGATGGAAACTGCCGCCCCGGCAGCCCGGCGCGCTGGCCCGCAGGCTGGAAGCCACCCTGCGCCAGCCGGGTCAGATGGCCGTCATGGGACAGGCCGCGCGTGAATGGATCATGCGCAGTTTCAACGCACAGGCCTTCAGCCGCGCCGGCACCGCGATCCTGCAGCGCATGGCGGGGTAAGGGGTACACGCCAAGGGGTACGCAAAAAGCCCGGAAAACCGCGGCGTGTACCCTCTGTTCCCTCCGTACCCCTATTTTCCCAAACTTCCCACGGCACCTGGTCTACCTGGCTTCGTCAAACAAATTGTTAAGTAAGGGGTACGGAGGGAACAGGGGTACACCCCGCCGGCCCATGGCGCTACAGACCGCAGGAAAGCACGGTTTTCTGGCATTCCATGACCGGAGGGAGGTGTACCCCTTCCAATTGTGGCAAGGGGTACGGGGGGATCAGATGATGACGTCCGGCGGGTTCTGCTTGGTCAGCCGGTCATACTGCAGCAGGGTGGCCAGCAGGTCTTCCATGCATTCCAGCGGCAGCATGGTCGCGCCATCACTCGGCGCGGTATCGGGGTCGGGATGGGTTTCAATGAACAGCCCGGCCACGCCAATGGCCAGTGCGGCGCGGGCCAGGATGGGTGCAAACACCCGCTGACCGCCCGAAGCCGACCCCAGGCCGCCGGGCTGCTGCACCGAATGGGTGGCGTCATAGATTACGGGATGGCCGGTGCCCGCCATGATCGGCAGGGCGCGCATGTCATTGACCAGCGTGTTGTAGCCAAACGACGTGCCGCGTTCACACAGCATGATGCGGTCATTGCCGGTTGAGGCAACCTTGGCCGCGACATTGGCCATGTCCCATGGGGCCAGGAACTGCCCCTTCTTGATGTTGATGGCCGCCCCCGTCTGCCCCGCCGCCAGCAAAAGGTCGGTCTGGCGGCACAGGAAGGCCGGGATCTGCAGCACGTCGGCCACTTCCGCCACCGGGGCGCACTGGTCGGGCAGGTGTACGTCGGTCAGCACCGGCATGCCGAAGCGCGCGCGCACCTGTGAGAGGATATCCAGCCCCTGCGCCATGCCCACGCCGCGCGCGCCGTTGATGGAGGTACGGTTGGCCTTGTCGAACGAGCTTTTGTAGATCAGCCCGATGCCCAGTTTCGTCGCAATCCCATGCAGCGCATCGGCCACTTCAGTGGCCTGCTGCAGGGATTCGATCTGGCATGGCCCCGCGATCAGCACGAAGGGGGCTTCGTTGCTGACCGTAACGCTGCCGATGGTTATGGCGTGATGGTCGGTCACCGCTTCGCACCCTTTTCCGCCGCCTTGGTCGCAGCGGCCTTGATGAAGCCGGAGAACAGCGGATGCGGGTCAAACGGCTTGGAAATCAGCTCGGGGTGGTACTGCACCGCGATGAACCACGGGTGGTCGGGATATTCCACCACTTCGGGCAGGATGCCGTCGGGCGACATGCCCGAAAAGCGCAGGCCGGTCTTTTCCAGCTGCTCCCGGTAATGGTTGTTGACCTCGTAACGGTGGCGGTGGCGTTCGCGGATATCGGTGCGGCCATAGGTCTGTGCCGCCCGCGACCCTTCGGCCAGCTTTGCAGGATAGGCGCCCAGGCGCATGGTACCGCCCATCTCGCCGCCTTCACGCCGACGCAGCAGTTCGTTGCCGCGCGCCCATTCGGTCATGAGGCCCACCAGCGGCTGGTCGGTCGGGCCGAATTCGGTGGACGACGCATCCTTGATGCCCGCAAGGTTGCGCGCGCATTCGATCACAGCCATCTGCATGCCAAAGCAGATGCCCATGAACGGGATGTTGTTTTCACGCGCGTATTTCACCGCGCGGATCTTGCCTTCCGACCCGCGTTCGCCAAAGCCGCCGGGCACCAGGATGGCGTCGCTGCGGGCAAGGCTGTTCACCGCGTCATCCGATTTCTCGAAATCTTCCGCCTCGACCCAGTTCAGGCGCACGCGCGCACGGTTGGCGATGCCGCCATGCTGCAATGCCTCGATCAGGGATTTGTAGCTGTCGAGCAGGGCGGTGTACTTGCCCACCACCGTCACCACCACCTCGCGGTCGGGGTGGCGGACGGCGTCCACGATCCTTTCCCACCGCGACAGGTCGGGGTCGGGCGTCGTGGGCAGGCCGAAATGGTGCAGCACCTCGGTATCCATGCCCTCGGCATGGTACGAGATGGGGCAGGCATAGATCGTGTCCACGTCGCGCGCCGCAATCACGGCCTGCGGGCGCACGTTGCAGAAGCTTGCGATCTTGCGACGTTCGTTGTCGGGTATTTCCCGGTCCGACCGGCAGACCAGCATCTGCGGCTGGATGCCGACATTCTGCAGTTCCTTGACGGAATGCTGCGTGGGCTTGGTTTTCAGCTCACCCGCCGCCGCGATCCATGGCAGCAGGGTAAGGTGGATGAACATCGTCTGGTCGGGGCCAAGGTCGTTGCGCAGCTGCCGGATGGATTCAAGGAAGGGCAGGCTTTCGATATCGCCCACCGTGCCGCCGATTTCCACGAGGACGAAATCAAGGTCCTCGGTATCCGCCACGATCGTTTCCTTGATCGAGTCGGTGATGTGGGGAATGACCTGTACGGTCGCACCCAGGTAGTCGCCACGCCGTTCGCGCGCGATCACGCCGGAATAGATCTGCCCCGTCGTGGCATTGTCCGCCCGGGTGGCATGCACACCCGTAAAGCGTTCGTAATGGCCAAGGTCAAGATCCGTTTCAGCCCCGTCATCGGTCACGAAGACCTCGCCGTGCTGATAGGGACTCATCGTCCCCGGATCGACATTCAGGTAGGGGTCAAGCTTGCGCAACCGGACCCGATAGCCACGGGCCTGGAGCAGGGCAGCAAGGGCAGCCGAAGCAATGCCTTTGCCGAGGGAGGACACCACGCCGCCGGTGATGAATACAAACCGCGTCATGGATGGCCTTTCTACACAGCTTGCGCCCGCGCTGCAAAGGCTACGACGCGCTACGGGCCGAAAAAATGGAAAACGCCCCGGCACAGCGTGCGGGGGCGTTGGTTATTTCTGCGAAAAACCGCCTGATATCAGGGCGTTGTGGCGGGTGCGGCCGGGCCGGGCGGCTGGGCCAGGATATCATGCCCCGCACCGGTCGATGCCCCGCGGTTCATGACCGCCAGCGTCAGCGACAGCACCATGAAGGCGGTGCCCAGCACGGCGGTCGAACGCGTGAGCAGCGTTGCCGTCCCGCGCCCGGACATGAAGGAACCCATGCCCTGAGACCCGCCGATTCCAAGGCCACCGCCCTCGCTGCGCTGGATCAGGATGGTCCCGATCAGCGCGATGGTGACGAACAGGTGCAGTAGAAGAAGAACTGTGATCATGCGTCTTTCCAGTAGATCCCCGTCCGCCGGGCGGCAATCACGAAGCGCGGGCGGCGCGGACAAGCGGCACGAAGGCGTCGGCCTTCAGGCTGGCACTGCCCACCAGCGCCCCGTCCACGTGTTCGACAGGCAGGATATCGGTGACATTGCGTTCATTGACGGAACCACCATAAAGGATTTGGATCGTTTTGCCACCATCCCCGAACTGCCGCACCAGTTCGGCGCGGATAAAGGCGGCCATGTCGGCAATATCCTGCTGTGACGCGGCCTGTCCCGTGCCGATGGCCCAGATCGGTTCGTACGCGACAATCCCCCTGAATCCCTGCGGCAGGGACCCCTCAAGCTGCCAGCCCACGGTGGCCTGCGAATCCCCGGACGAACGCTGGTCATCGTTTTCGCCCACGCAGACGATGGGCGTTAGGCCCGCCGCCATGGCGGCGACCGTCTTTTCGCGCACGGTCTCATCCAGCTCATGGTGTTCGGCCCGGCGTTCGGAATGGCCCAGGATGACGTATTCCACCCCCAGGTCCACCAGCATGGGGGCGGAAATGTCGCCGGTATGGGCACCGGATTTATCCTTGTGGCAGTCCTGCGCGCCCAGCCTGATCCCGGCCTGCTTCAGCTTTGGCGCAAGGCGGGCCAGCTGCGTGAACGGCGGGCAGACCACGACATCGGCCCGGGGGGACAGCGTGGCCAGTTCCGCAGCCAGCCCGTCCACCAGCGCGTCGGCATCCGCGCTCAGGCCATTCATTTTCCAGTTGCCGACAATTATCTGCTTCATGTTTCCACTCCTGCGCCCATGCCGTGGCGTACCGCCTGCGCGGCGCGTGGCATGGTTGTCATGGGGGTGCAGCCTACACCATGGCGTGACCCCGGTTGCAACCCGCATGCGCCGCATCGCGGGCGTGCGTGCATCCTTGTGCTGGTCAAACCGCTGGCGTGACCGTATGGTGCCCGACCGGAAAACAGGGCGCCCGTACGGGTGCGCATGGTGCGCACGCCCTGTTCCATCCGGCTTTGTCTTGGTGCTGGCGCAGGGTTTTTCATGCTATCTTTTCTGTATCGCGTGTTTGTCGATTCATGGGTGGGCCGCATCGTCGCCGGGCTGTTTTTCCTTGCCTTCATCGGGTTTGGCGTGGGCGACGTGCTGATGAACATCGGCACCGAACGCGCCGATGTCGTGGCCCGCGTGGGTGACCGCCCCATCCTGGTGCAGTCGTACCAGAACGCGCTGCAGTCCGAGATGCCGCAGGTCGCGCAGTCCATGCACCTGTCCGATCCGTCACAGATCCCGGCCGCCACGCGTGAACAGATCGCCCAGCAGGTGCTGACCCGCCTTGTGCTGCAGGCCGAAATTGCCGAAGCGGCCGACCGCCACGGCCTGATCGTGCCCGATTCCGTGGTGCGTGACGAAATCTTCTCCATTCCCGCGTTCAAGGGGCGTGACGGGCAGTTCGACCGTGCGCTGTTCAATGACCGCCTGCGCCGCACCGGCATGTCCGAAGGGCGGCTGGTTGACCTGGTGCGGCAGGAACAGGCGTCGCGCGTGCTGCTGCAGCCGATTCGCGATGGCGCCACCGTGCCCGGCGTGATGGCCCGCCGCCTGTTCGATTTCGAAGCCCAGACCCGCACCATCGACCTGGTGCGCGTGCCGTTTGACAGCCAGCAGCCCGCGGCCACCCCCACGGCAGCCCAGCTTGCGCGCTACCACGCCAACCACCCGTGGGAATTCGTCGCCCCCGAATTCCGCCATGCCCGCATTGTCGTGCTGTCGGCGGATACGATCGGCCGCCAGATCGCCATTTCGGATGATGACCTGCACAAGGCGTATGACGCGCAGGCCCAGACCTTCAACGCGCCCGAACGCCGTGACGTGCAGATCGTGACCGTGCCGACCGAAGCCCGCGCCACGGCCCTGCACGCGCAGTGGACGGACGGTAGCGCATGGGCGCAGGTGCAGAAAAGCGCGGGCAGGGACGCGGCCGCGGTCGAACTGCCGGGCATGAAGGTCAGCGACGTGCCTTCCGCCGACCTTGGCAAGCAGATCTTTGCCGCCCCCGCCAACGCAACACAGGGACCGATCAGGAGCGAGGGCGGCTGGGTCGTCTTTCGCGTAACCGGCGTCACCCCCGCCCACGCCACCCCGTTCGGGGAGGTGCGACAGGCGCTGCATGACCAGATCGCCCATTCCCGCGCGCAGGCGCTGCTGGCCGACCGGGTGCAGAAGCTGCAGGACACCATTGCCGGTGGCGGGCTGGATTCCATCCCGACCGATCTGGGGGCTGCCGCCGTATCGGGCGATGTGGATGCATCCGGCCTGACACACGACGGCACGCCCGCCCCGATCCCGGGCAGTGATGCCGCACGGCAGGCGATCGTGGCGCGCATTTTTTCACAGGCGAAGGGGGCGAACCCCGAACTGGTGCAGGGGCCGGATGGCATGTGGTACGCGGTATCGGTTGATGGCGTGACCCCGGGCCATGCCCTGACGCTGGATGAGGCCGGTCCACGCGTGGCGCAGGCCTGGATGGCCGATGCCCGCCGCCACATGGCCGACCAGCAGGCCACCGCGTATTACACGCAGGCACAGGGGCAGGGCGGTCTGGGCCATGTCAGCCCCGCCATTGCCGGGCTGGAACACAGCCAGCCGATTTCCCCCATGCAGCCCGCGCCGGAAATCCCGCGTGAGGTCGCTGCCCTGATCTTCCGCCTGGCCCAGCCCGGGCAGAGCGTGATGACGGAGGCGGGGGATTCTTACGTCGTCGCGACGCTTACGGCCATCAACCACCCCGACCCGGCCACGCAGAAGAACCTGTATGACCGCGTGCGCGCGGGCCTGACCCAGTCGATGGGCGATGATATCGAAATGGGCTACGGCAACGCGCTGGAAGGCGTGGTGAAGCCCAGGCCGAACAATTCCGCCATCCATGCGGTCATGGCGGAGGTAACAGGCAGCCAGAACACGGGAACAGCACAGTGACAGCACACGCCCCACGCCCCTCCTTCCGGCCCGTCGATGCCGCCCGGCGCGAGGCGGCCCTGGCCGACCTGCGCGCGGGCAGGAGTGCCGTGGCATGGCGGGTGGAGCCTGCGGACCTGCTGACGCCGGTGGCCGCCTTCCTGCGGCTGTCACGCCTTGCGCGCAGCCATGGCGGCGGCAATGGCGGGCATAACGCCTTCCTGCTGGAAAGTGTCGAGGGCGGTACGTCGCGCGGGCGATATTCGGTCATCGGCCTGCTGCCCGACCTGATCTGGCGCTGCCATGACGGGCGGGCCAGCGTATGCACCGACCCGGCAGCCGCCACCCATGCCTTCGTGCCTGAAACAGACGCGCCGCTGGTGTCCCTGCGCCGCATCCTGCACGCAAGCCGCATGGACCTGCCCGAAGGGCTGCCGCCCATGACCGGCGGCGTGTTCGGCTACCTCGGCTATGACATGATCCGGCAGGTCGAACACCTGCCCGACATGCCGGCCGATGACCTTGACCTGCCCGAAGGCATCATGATCCGGCCCGGCCTGTTCGCGATATTCGACACGGTGCGTGACGAACTGCTGCTGGCCGCCCCCCTGCGTCCCACGCCGGGCCAGACGGCCGAAGCCGTGTGGGATGCGGCACAGGACCGCCTGCAGCAGGCCCGCGCGGCGCTGTCCACCCCGGTTGAACTGCCCGACGGGCCAGCGGGCGAGATCGCGGCCCCCGTGCCGCAATCCACCATGACGCGGGAGGAATTCTGCAACGTGGTGCGCAGGCTGCAGGACTATATCGCGGCAGGGGACGCATTCCAGATCGTGCCCAGCCAGCGTTTCAGCGCGGCCTTCACCCTGCCGCCATTCGCGCTGTACCGCGCGCTGCGGCGGATCAACCCGGCACCGTTCCTGTTCTACCTTGACCTGGACGGGTTCAGTCTTGTCGGGTCCTCGCCCGAAATCCTGGTGCGCCTGCGTGAAGGCACCATGACCGTGCGCCCGCTGGCCGGTACCCGCCCGCGTGGCCGCACGACAGTGGAGGATCTGGCGCTGGAGGCCGAACTGCTGGCCGATCCCAAGGAACGCGCCGAGCACCTGATGCTGATCGACCTTGGCCGCAACGACGTGGGCAGGGTGTGCGAACTGGGTTCGGTAAAGGTGACGGAGCAGTTCGTGATCGAACGTTTCAGCCATGTCATGCACATCTCGTCGAATGTGGAGGGAACGCTGCGCCCTGACCTTGAGGCACTGGACGCGCTGATGTCGGGCTTCCCCGCCGGCACCCTGACCGGTGCGCCCAAGATCCGCGCCATGGAAATCATTGACGAGGTCGAGCCGACCCGGCGCGCCACCTATGCCGGGTGCATCGGCTATTTCGGCCCGGATGGGGACATGGATACCTGCATCGGCCTGCGCATGGCGGTGGTCAAGGACGGGCGGATGTACGTGCAGGCGGGCTGTGGCGTCGTGGCCGACAGCGTGCCCGACGCGGAATATGAGGAAACCCGCCAGAAGGCCCGCGCCCTGTTCCGCGCGGCGGAGGAGGCGGTGCGCTTCGCCACGGGAGATGCCCCGTAAACGGGGACGAAAGTTTTTGGGCGCCGCCTTTTTTCAAAAAGGGCGGCGTTCTTTCCTGAAGCGTTTTGAAAAAAGCTTCACTAGGAACATCTCCGGGTTTGCGGCCCGTTTCAATGGCAGGGACCTGAAACATTTCGCAAGGTGATTTCATGACCCCTGCGTACATGGTAAGGAACGGCAAGACATGCCAGGCCATGCCAGAAGGTTTGACCCGGCCCAGCGGAAAAGCCATGATACGCCCATGATCCTTCTGATCGACAATTATGACAGCTTCACGTTCAACCTCGTTCACTACCTGGGCGATCTGGGGGAAACGTGTGAAGTATACCGCAATGATGCGATCAGCGTGGACGACGCGCTGGCGCTGAAGCCGGAAGCGATTGTCATTTCACCCGGACCCTGTTCCCCGAACGAGGCCGGGATCTGCTGTGACCTGATCGCGGCGGCGGCGGGAAAGGTCCCGGTCTTTGGCGTCTGCCTTGGCCATCAGGCCATCGGTCAGGTCTTTGGTGGCAGGGTCGTGCGTTCGCCCGTGCCGATGCATGGCAAGGTCTCGCCGGTGTACCATGACGGGACCGATATCTTTGCCGGCCTGCCCGACCCGTTCAACGCCACCCGTTACCACAGCCTGACGGTTGATCCCGACAGCCTGCCCGATACGCTGGTGGCGACCGCGCATACGTCCGACGGGGTCATCATGGGCCTGCGGCACGCGACGCTGCCGATCTTTGGCGTGCAGTTCCACCCCGAAAGCATTGCATCGGAATACGGCCACGAAATCATGGCCAATTTCCTGTCCATCGCACGCGGCACCAACACGCCGCGCAAGGCCGCCTGAACGGCGATGGCCAGCAGCAGGGACAGCGCCTCGGCCGCCAGCACCACGTTCCGCGATCTTCCGGGACGTGTCGCGGGCGGCGAAGTCGTGGCGCCTGAACAGGTCAAGGCCGCGCTGGATGCCATCAAGGCGGGCGCGATGGAAGAAATTCCCGCCATCGCCTTCCTGACCGGGCTGTACATTCAGGGCCGCATCCTGTCCGACCCCGTGGAACTGGAAGCCGAACTGCGTAACCGCGCGCCTGCGGGCGGGGTGCCGGACGCCGATGCCACGACGGCAGCCGGACCGGGCGCCAATGTGCCCGCGGCTGCTGCCATGACGCCGGAATTCCGCGAAATACTGGACTGGACGCTGGCGGGCCGCGCGCTGGATGCGGCTATGGCGCAGGTGGCCTTTGACCAGATCATGGACGGGCTTGTGCCCGCGGGCGGGCTGGCGGCCTTCCTGACCGCGCTGCACATGCGCGGGGAAACCGTGACCGAACTGGAAGCCGCCGTACGCGCCATGCGCGCGCGCATGGTGGCGGTGCCCGGCATGCCGCCGGGGGCGATTGACGTATGCGGCACGGGGGGCGACGGGCTGGGCACGCTGAATGTGTCCACCGCCGTGGCGTTCGTGCTGGCCGCCCTGGGGGTGCCGGTGGTCAAGCATGGTAACCGCGCGCTGTCCTCGCGCTCGGGGGCGACGGACGTGCTGCTGGAACTGGGTGTGCCGCTGCCGGTGGACCACGGGCATATCGGTGCCATGGTGGCGGAGCATAAGCTGGCCTTCCTTGCCGCCACAAATCACCATCCCGCCATGCGGCATGTGGGGGCGGTGCGCCGGGCGCTGGGCTTTCGCACCATTTTCAACCTGCTTGGCCCGCTGTGTAACCCCGCGGGGGTTGCGCGGCAGATGGTGGGCGTGTTTTCCCCCGACTGGCTGGCCCCCATGGTCCGGACACTGCAGGCGACCGGGTCGGCGCGCGTATGGGCCATATGCGGGGATTGCGGCGCGGGGCGGTACATTGACGAACTGACCCTGGCCGGTCCCAACCATGCCACCATCCTTGAAGACGGGCAGGTCATGTCCCTGATCGTGGATGCAGGGCAGGCGGGGCTTGCGCCCGCGCCGATTTCGGCCATTGCCGGTGGCACGCCCGCGCATAATGCCGCGGCCCTGCGCGCGCTGGCGCAGGGCGCGCGCGGTGCCTATCGTGATACCGTGCTGCTGAATGCCGCGGTGGCATTGCACGTGGCGGGGCGGGGCGACAGTATTATCCGGGGCGGCGCAATCGATCATGCCGTCCTGCGCGCGAATGTCGGCCTTGCGGCCGATGCGCTTGATAAGGGTGCGGTCGCGGCCGTGCTGGAGGCTGTCCGGAATTTCCGGGCGAACATGCCAAACAGAGTAACAGGGTAGAAAATGAACGACACGCCAATGACCCCCCCCCAGACAGGCAGTGTCCAGCCGGCGGATGTGGACAGCATTCCCGATGTTCTGGAACGTATCTGTGCACGGACCCGGGTGGACGTGGCGCAGCGTGCCAAGGTCACCCCGCTGAAGGAAATCACGGCGCGCGCGCGCGAAGTGACCACGCCGCCGCGCGGCTTCGGTCAGGCGCTGAAGCAGAAGACCGCCGACCACCAGATCGGGCTGATCGCGGAAATCAAGAAGGCGTCGCCATCCGCCGGTATCCTGCGCCCCGATTACGAACCGACCGTGATCGCGCAGGAATATGAAAAGGCGGGGGCCGCGTGCCTTTCGGTCCTGACGGAAGGGTCGTGCTTCCACGGCTGCGCGGAAGACCTGACGCGCGTGCGTGAGGCGTGCAAGCTGCCGCTGCTGCGCAAGGATTTCATCATCGACCCGTGGCAGGTGCATGAAAGCCGCCTGATCGGGGCGGACTGCATCCTGCTGATCATGGCGATCCTGACCGATGCGGAAGCGGCCGAACTGCTGGACATCGCGCGCGGGCTGGACATGGACGTGCTGGTGGAAGTGCATGACGAGGGCGAACTGAACCGCGCCCTTGCCCTTGATACCTCGCTGATCGGCATCAACAACCGCAACCTGAAAACGCTGCAGACCGATATTGAAACCACCTGCCGCCTGGCCCCGCTGGTGCCGCCTGACCGGATCATCGTATCCGAAAGCGGCATCCGCACCCATGCCGACGTGGTGAAGCTGAACGCCGTTGGCGCATCGGGCTTCCTGGTGGGGGAAAGCCTGCTGCGGCATGAGGACGTGGGGGCCGCCGTGCATGCCCTGCTGGGTACCGTGCCGGACGCGCCGGCGGACAGCGCCGCGCCATGACGGGCACGCGCCTGTCACACCTTGATGCGGCGGGGCATGCGGTCATGGTCGATGTCTCGGCCAAGCCCGATACGCGGCGCGAAGCCGTGGCGCACGGGCATATCAGGATGCGCCCCGCGACGCTGGCCATGATCCTGTCGGGGGAGATGCCAAAGGGCGACGTGCTGGCCACCGCGCGCATCGCGGGCATCATGGCGGCCAAGAAAACGTCGGACCTGATCCCGCTGTGCCATCCGCTGGCCATATCATCGGTAAAGGTGGAGCTGACACCCGATACGGCGGGCGAGGGGATCGAGATCACCGCCCGCGTGCGCACCACCGGGCCGACCGGGGTGGAGATGGAGGCCCTGACCGCGGCCTCCGTCGCGGCGCTGACGCTGTATGACATGTGCAAGGCGGTGGAACGGGACATGGAAATCGGTCAGATACACGTGATCCATAAATCCGGCGGGGCGTCGGGTACTTATGACCGTGCCGTCACACCATGACGGCATGCCGGTTTCCGGCGCTGGTCCCGATTGCCGTGCCCGCACCGGCACGGCGCAGGAAACATGAACCTGAGGACGTTTGATGAGTAACGAGACAGATCCCGGCCTGTCCGGTGGACATAACAGCCGGACCATGACCGAGGCCGACCTGAAGGAAGCCTATTACCAGATGGTGCTGATCCGCCGGTTTGAAGAACGCGCGGGCCAGCTGTATGGCATGGGGCTGATCGGCGGTTTCTGCCACCTGTATATCGGGCAGGAAGCGGTCGTGGTCGGGATCCAGATGGAGCTGAAGCAGGGGGACAAGATCATCACCTCCTACCGTGACCACGGGCAGATGCTGGCCGCCGGCATGGACCCGCGCGGGGTGATGGCGGAACTGACCGGGCGTGAGGGCGGCTATTCCCACGGCAAGGGCGGGTCCATGCACATGTTCTCCTCCGAGAAGCATTTCTATGGCGGGCACGGCATTGTCGGTGCGCAGGTCTCGCTGGGGATCGGGCTGGCGTTCGCGAACAAGTACCGCGGCACGGACGAAGTCTCGGTCACGTATTATGGTGAAGGCGCATCGAACCAGGGGCAGGTTTACGAAAGCTTCAACCTTGCGGCACTCCACAAGCTGCCCTGCCTGTTCGTGCTGGAAAACAACCGTTACGGCATGGGCACCAGTGTCGAACGTTCCTCCGCGTCCAAGGCATTGTGGCGTAATGGGGAACCGTGGGGCATTCCGGGCATGTATGTCGATGGCATGGATGTCGAGGCCGTGCGGGCCGCCGCGGCCGAAGCCGTGGCGCATTGCCGCGCGGGCAAGGGCCCGGTGCTGATGGAGGTCGATACCTACCGCTACCGTGGCCATTCCATGTCCGACCCGGCGAAATACCGCCAGCGTTCGGAAGTGGACGAAATCCGCAAGAACCATGACCCCATCGACCGCGTGCGCCGCGAACTGCTGGAACGCGGCGTTGCCGAAAGCGACCTGAAGGCGATGGATGACAAGGTCAAGGCGGTCGTGCTTGACGCGGCGGAGTTTGCCCAGACCAGTCCCGAGCCTGATCCCTCGGAACTGTGGACGGACATTCTGGTAGGAAGCTGAATTAAAGATGGCAACAGAAATACTCATGCCCGCCCTGTCCCCCACGATGAAGGAGGGCAAGGTGGCACGCTGGCTGCGCAGGCCGGGCGAGGCCATTGCGGCTGGCGACGTGATTGCGGAAATCGAGACCGACAAGGCCACGATGGAAGTCGAGGCCGTGGATGAAGGCATCATGGGCCGCATCCTGATCCCCGAGGGGACGGAAAACGTGGCCGTCAACACGCCCATCGCCATCGTGCTGGCCGAAGGTGAGGACGCGGACGCGCAGCCTGCCACTGCTGCCCCCGGCGCGGCGGCTGCCGGTGCGGCTGCTGCCCCTGCCGCACCGCCGTCATGTGGCCCGACGCCAGCCGCCCCCAGCGCGCCGCCCGCATCCGCCCAGCCGGAAAAGGACTGGGGCGAAACCGCCGAGATCACCGTGCGCGAAGCCCTGCGCGACGCCATGGCCGCCGAGCTGGCGCGGGACGGGGACGTGTTCCTGATCGGTGAGGAAGTGGCCCAGTACCAGGGCGCGTACAAGGTCTCGCAGGGGTTGCTGGACCAGTTTGGCGAAAAGCGGGTGATCGACACCCCCATTACCGAACAGGGTTTTACCGGCATGGCCATCGGCGCCGCGCTGACCGGACTCAAGCCGATTGTCGAGTTCATGACCATGAACTTCGCCATGCAGGCCATTGACCAGATCATCAATTCCGCCGCCAAGACGCGCTACATGTCGGGCGGGCAGATGTCGTGCCCCATCGTGTTCCGTGGCCCCAATGGCGCGGCTGCCCGCGTGGGCGCGCAGCATTCGCAGTGTTACGCAAGCTGGTACGGCCATGTGCCGGGGCTGAAGGTGGTGGCGCCCTGGTCGGCAGCAGACGCCAAGGGCCTGCTGCGCGCCGCCATCCGCGATCCCAACCCGGTCATCTTCCTTGAAAACGAAATCCTGTACGGACAGCGTTTCCCCTGTCCGGTGGATGAGGACTTCATCCTGCCGATCGGCAAGGCGAAGATCGAACGCGCGGGCACGGACGTGACCATCGTCACCTTCTCCATCATGGTGGGCACGGCGCTGGAAGCGGCGGCGAAACTGGCGGAGCAGGGGATCGAGGCCGAGGTCATCAACCTGCGCACCATCCGCCCGCTGGATACCCAGACCGTGGTGGACAGCGTGAAGAAGACCAGCCGCCTGGTCACGGTGGAAGAAGGCTGGCCGTTCGCGGGCATTGGCGCGGAAATCGCCATGCAGGTGATCGAACACGCCTTTGACTACCTTGACGCGCCACCGGTGCGCGTGGCCGGGGCCGATGTGCCCATGCCGTTCGCCGCCAACCTTGAAAAACTCGCGCTGCCCAACCCGGACTGGATCATCAATGCCGTCCGGCAGGTTGTGTGAAGGGGGATCGCACGATGTCCATCAACATCCTGATGCCCGCCCTGTCGCCCACCATGAAGGAAGGCAAGCTGGCCCGCTGGGTCAAGGCGGAAGGCGAGGCGATTGCCGCAGGCGACGTGATTGCGGAAATCGAGACCGACAAGGCCACGATGGAAGTCGAGGCCGTGGATGAAGGCGTGCTGGGCCGTATCCTGATCCCGGAAGGGACGGAAGGCATCGCCGTCAACACCCCCATCGGCATACTGGTGGCCGAAGGCGAAAGCGTGCCTGACACCGCCGTGTCCGCCCCTGCGACCCCGGCGGCGGCTCCGGCCCCCGTGGCGACGGCGGCACCTGCCGCGGCCAGCGCGGCCCCCGCGCCGCAGGCCGCCCCGGCGGGCACGGGGAAGCGGGTTTTCGCCTCCCCGCTGGCGCGCCGGATCGCGGCAGGCAAGGGCATTGACCTGTCCACGCTGAAGGGTAGCGGCCCCAACGGCCGCATCGTGCGCCGGGACGTGGAACAGGCCGCCAGCGCACCGCAGGCCCCGACCCCCGCGCCCAAACCCGCAACCCCGGCGGTGGCCCCGGTGGAGGCTGGTGCCGGGTATGAAAGCGTGCCGCATTCCACCATGCGCAAGGTGATCGCGCGCAGGCTGACGGAAGCCAAGACCACCGTTCCGCATTTCTATGTGGAAATGGATGTGCAGCTTGACGCGCTGATGGCGCTGCGCAGGCAGCTGAACGCCGCATCCCCCGCCGAGGGGCCGGGCGCGTACAAGATTTCCGTCAATGACATGCTGGTGAAGGCCGCAGCCCTTACGCTGCGCCGCGTGCCGAAGGTGAACGTGGCGTACAGCGATGATGCGACGCTGGTATATGACGACGTGGATATTTCCGTTGCCGTCTCCATCCCCGACGGGCTGATTACGCCCATCGTGCGCCGTGCCGACACCAAGGGCCTGCGCCAGATCAGCACCGAAATCCGCGACCTGGCCACCCGCGCGCGGGCAGGCAGGCTGAAGCCGGAGGAATTCCAGGGCGGCACGTTCTCGATCTCCAACATGGGGATGTATGGGGTGAAGGCGTTTTCCGCCATCCTCAACCCGCCACAGGCCGGTATCCTGGCCATTGCGGCGGGTGAGCGCAGGCCGGTGGTGAAGGGGGATGAAATCACCATCGCCACCGTCATGACCGTGACCCTGTCGGTTGACCACCGCGTGGTGGACGGCGCGCTGGCGGCGGAATGGGTATCAGCCTTCCGCAACGTGGTCGAAAACCCCATGAGCCTTGTGGTCTGAGGAAACGGTCTGATGAGCACCACGCAATTTGATGTCATTATCATCGGCGGCGGGCCGGGCGGTTATGTCGCGGCCATCCGCGCGGGCCAGCTTGGGCTGAAGGTCGCGGTGGTCGAGGCCGCCCAGCTTGGGGGCATCTGCCTCAACTGGGGCTGTATCCCGACCAAGGCGCTGCTGCGCGCGTCCGAAATCAACCACCTGCTGCACAACCTTGGCGAATTCGGGTTTGCGGCGGACAATGTGCGCTTTGACTTCGCCAGGGTCATCAAGCGGTCACGCAATGTCGCGGCCCAGCTTTCCGCCGGTGTCGCGCACCTGCTGAAAAAGCACAAGGTCACGGTCATCAACGGTTTTGGTAGGCTGGCGGGTACTGCAGGCGGACAGCGCAAGGTATCGGTTAGCGTGGATGGGAAGGAAACCGCCACCCTGACCGCGCCCAACGTGGTCGTGGCCACGGGCGCGCGTGCCCGCGTGCTGCCGGGTCTGGAACCCGATGGCAAACTGGTCTGGTCCTATCGTGAGGCGATGGTGCCCGGGGAACTGCCGCGCAGCCTGCTGGTGATCGGATCAGGGGCGATCGGGGTCGAATTCGCCTCCTTCTACCGCAACATGGGTGCGGAGGTGACGATTGTGGAAGTTGCCGACCGCATCCTGCCGGTGGAAGATGCGGAAATCAGCGCCTTTGCCCGCAAGGCGCTGGAAAAGCAGGGGATGAAGATCCTGACCGGGGCGAAGCTGGGCGCGATCCGCAAGGGCGACAATGCCGTCACCATTGACGTGACCGTGGGCGGCAAGGTGCAGCAGGTCATGGTGGAACGCGTGATCTCGGCGGTCGGCATTGTCGGCAATGTCGAGAATATCGGCCTGGAAGGCACCGGGATCGAAGTGGACCGCACCCATATCAAGGTCGATCCCTACTGCCGCACGGGGGAAAAGGGGGTGTATGCCATTGGCGACATCGCCGGCGCCCCGTGGCTTGCGCACAAGGCCAGCCATGAAGGCGTGATGGTGGCCGAACAGATCGCGGGCCGCACCGTCCACCCGATCCACCCGCTGAACATTCCCGGCTGCACCTATTGCCGCCCGCAGGTGGCATCGGTTGGCATGACGGAAGAAAAGGCGAAGGCTGCGGGTCATAAGCTGCGTATCGGGCGCTTCCCCTTCATCGGCAATGGCAAGGCGATTGCGATGGGGGAGCCGGAGGGCATGGTCAAGACCATATTTGACGACGCCACCGGTGAATTGCTGGGCGCCCACATGGTCGGTGCCGAAGTGACCGAGATGATCCAGGGTTACGTCATTGCCCGCACCGGGGAACTGACGGACGCGGAACTGAAGGAAACCATCTTCCCGCACCCCACCATATCGGAAACCATGCACGAAGCGGTACTGGCGGCCTATGACGGGGCACTGCATATCTAATTGATAAGAAAGGGAAAAGTTTTTGGGCGCCGCCTTTTTTCAAAAAGGCGGCGTTCCCTGAAGCTTTTTGCAAGAAGCTTCACCAGAAACTTTTTGTTGTCTGTAACGCAGGGGATGACCGGGCTGATCGTGCGGTTGTGATCCCCGGCCGGGGCGAAGGTGGCAAGAACGCTTGACGTGGTGGGGCAGGCGTTACACTTCTGGTTATCTGCCTGTTTACGGGAATTTTTGCGTCATGTCCGTGCGTTTGATGATCGATCACCGGAAGAAAGGGGAGGCCGCACAGCGGCACCCGGAAAAGGCACACCGGCCCGACAACCCCATCGCGCGCAAGCCCGAATGGATCCGCGTGCGCGCGCCCAACCATCCGACCTATCACGAGACGCGCAAGCTCATGCGTGATAACAAGCTGGTCACGGTGTGCGAGGAAGCAGCCTGCCCCAATATCGGTGAATGCTGGTCCCAGCGCCACGCCACCATGATGATCATGGGCGAAATCTGCACCCGTGCGTGCGCGTTCTGCAATGTCACCACGGGCCTGCCGCATGCGCTGGACGCGGATGAACCGCAGCGCGTGGCCGATGCGGTGGCGAAGCTGGGCCTGCGGCACGTTGTCATAACATCGGTGGACCGTGACGACCTGCCCGATGGCGGCGCGCATCACTTCGCGCGCGTGATCGCGGCCATACGCGCGGCCGCCCCGGATACCACCATTGAAATCCTGACCCCCGACTTCCTGCGCAAGCCCGGCAGCCTGGAGGTGGTGGTGGCCGCGCGGCCTGATGTATTCAACCATAACCTGGAGACCGTGCCCCGGCTGTATCCCACCATCCGGCCCGGCGCGCGGTATTACCAGTCGATGCGCCTGCTGGATGACGTGAAGCGGCTGGACCCGTCCATCTTCACCAAATCGGGGCTGATGCTGGGGCTGGGGGAAGAACGGGCCGAAATACTTCAGGTCATGGATGACCTGCGGATTGCGGACGTTGATTTCATCACCCTGGGACAATATCTCCAACCAACAGTGAAGCATGCTGCGGTGGCCCGGTTCGTAACGCCCGAGGAATTCGCCGATTATGCAGGCATGGCCCGTGTAAAGGGGTTCCTGCAGGTCAGTTCCTCGCCACTGACACGGTCGTCGTACCATGCGGATTCTGATTTTGCGGAATTGCGCGCCGCACGTGAACAACGCCTGCGGACAGAACGTGGCGCAACGGAGATGAAGTGATGCCCACCCATGCCGAACGTCGGCTTATCGCCTATACCCCCAGCCAGCTTTTTGACCTGGTGGCCGACGTCGGGAAATACCCCCAGTTCCTGCCGTGGTGCACCAGTGCGCGCGTGCGTACCCGCACGGCGGATGAACTGGTGGCTGACCTGACCATTGGCTTTGGTCCCTTCCGGGAGACGTTCACCAGTCGTGTCCTGCTGGAAGCGCCCGGCACCATCCGCGTCAGTTATGAAAAGGGACCGTTCCGTTACCTGAACAACGTGTGGACCTTCACCCCGGAACCGCGTGGCTGCCTGGTTGATTTCTTCGTGGATTTCGAATTCCGCTCCCGCCTGCTGCAGGCGGCGATCGGCGTGGTGTTCAACGAAGCGGTGCGGCTTATGGTTTCGGCCTTCATCCGTCGGGCGCGTGACATCTACGGGCCGCCGCCCGCCGTTGCGGCACCTGCGCAACCCGTTGGCCCGGCCAAGGCCGGGAACGCCTGACATCCCCCTTACGTAAAACCGGACAGGGAAATACCCATCATGAAAATCATTATGACCGCCATGGCAGGGGGCGTGCTGCTGTGCATGGCGCAGCCTGCGTCTGCAGCGCCCGTGTCGTCCCATCACGCCAGCCGGGAATCCGTTGCCGCCAGTGATGCGGAAACCGCCGACCTGAATGACCAGAGCCTGCAGAAGGCCCGTGCGTCACTCAAGACCGCGCCTGCCGCTCCCGTCGCCAGCTCCGGCCACCCGGTACAGGCCGAGGGCACGGGCCAGACCGCACCGGTCATCCGCGTGCCTGAAACGGGCAGCACGGTTGCCGGATACTGACGCTTTCTGAAGCAGCGGCTATTCCGCCGACAGCCGCCCCGCATGGTCCAGCAACAGGGCCAGCGCCGTGCGCACGGCCTGCGTGCGCACATCCCACCGTTCCCCCGCGAAAAGATGGGACACCGTATCCACCGTGCCATTGGTGGCCACGGCAAACCAGACCAGTCCCACCGGCTTGCCCACTGTCGCCCCGCCGGGACCGGCAATGCCGGTAATGGCGACGGACAGGTTGGCGTCCGGCGCATGGGCCAGCGCGCCCTGCGCCATGGCGGCCGCGACTTCGCGGCTGACCGCGCCGTACTGTTCCAGCAGCTTTGCGGGCACGCCCAGCGCATGGGCCTTCATGCTGTTGGAATAGGTGACAAATCCGCCGCACACCACATCCGACGACCCGGCGGCTTCGGTCAGGGCAGCCGCCAGCAGGCCGCCGGTGCAGCTTTCCGCCGTGACGACCCGGCATCCCGCCGAACGGAAGCGGGCCAGCGCGTCGGGCATGTGGGCAAGGAATGTATCAGGTAACATCCGGTATGGTCTCCTTTCCCGTCCTAACGCATCACGCCAGGAAACGGATGCCTGTCAGGATGATGCCTGCCATGATTCCCGCCACGATATCGTCCCCCATGATGCCCATGGCGTCATGCCTGCGGTCGAACCAGCCCACCGGGCCCGGCTTGGTAATGTCAAACAGGCGGAACAGGGCAAACGCCAGCAGCAGCCACAGCCCGTCCGCCCACCGCAGGGCGGACAGGCGCAGGGGGGCGAGCGGGAACATGGCCAGCCACATGCCCGCGACCTCATCAATCACGATCCAGCTGTGATCCTCCCCGTTGGAGGCAAGCTGCGTGGCGCGATACCCCACCGCCGTGCACACCAGCACCGCCAGCGCCATCCAGATCCAGTGGCCCAGCAGCGGCACCCCCACGATCAGGGCCGCCAGCGACCCCACGGTGCCCGGTGCGCGCGGGGCGAACCCCGTGCCGCCAAAACTTGCGATCAGGTGGGACAGGGGGCGCGCCATCAGCCGTGGCCCAGCGCCGGATCGGTTGCCTGGTAAATGGCCATGTTTTCCTCCACCCGTTCAACGTAGTTGCGCGTCTCCCCAAAGGGGATGCTCTCGATCCAGTCCAGCATGGCGTCCGGCTGGGGTGTGTCACGCGCGGGGTTACCCAGTGTCATGAGCCAGGTATCCGTGCGGTGCGGCCCCGCATTGTAGGCGGCGGCCACATAGGGCACGGCGCCACCCATACGCTGCGCGATATCCGCCAGGAACGCCGCCCCCAGCCGCATGTTCAGCTGCGGGTCGGTCAGGCTGGCCGCGCTGACATTCACGTTCAGCCCGGCCTTGCGCGCCACCTCACGCGCGGTGGGGACCAGCAGCTGCATCAGTCCCACCGCGTGGGCGGGGCTGACCACGCCCGCGTCAAACCCGCTTTCCTGCCGCGCCACCGCCAGTTCCACATCGGCGGGCAGGGTGGACGTGGGCGGTGTATAGGCACGCGGCCAGCCTTCATGGACCAGCGTCAGCCCGTCCTTGCCCGCCAGGCGCGCCACCATCACGGCGGCATCGGGAATGCCCAGCCGGGTGGCCATGCGCGCGGCCAGCACATGCTTCATCGGGCCGGTATCCTGCGCATCCAGGGCCAGGATGAAGTCACGGGCATGGTGCCGGTCGCCCCACGCCACCAGTATTTCGGCCGCGCGGGCCAGGTCACTTGTGTCGAAATGCACGGAATCGGCCACACTGGGCGCGGGTTCGCGTTCGCGCAGCAGATAGCCGCGGATCTGCCGCCCCGCCTGATCGGGCACGATCAGCTGGTTCATGCTGTCGCCCGCCAGCCGTTCAATGGCCATCTGCCCATAAAACGTGTTGGCCAGGGCCGCCGCCTGCTGCCACTGCGCCCTTGCCGCGCCGTGCCGTCCCTGCGCCCAGAGCGCGCGCCCGGCCCAGTACAGTCCGCGACTGCGGGTAATGACGGGCACGGCCTGCGCCAGTGGCGTGAAATCCGCCAGCGCATGGTCGGCATCATGCAGGTATTCCAGCCGGATCCACCCGGTCAGGAACAGGGCGTCGTACCGGGTGGCCGACCCGGTATCGGCGCTGTCATTGGCCATGAACAGCGCATCATCCGTGCGATGGGCCAGCAGCAGGTCGCGCGCCATCGCGTCGCGTTCGCGCCAGAAAACCGCGGCAACCGCCGGGGTCTGCTGTTTTTCGGTTTCCACCCCGCGTTCGTGCCACAGGGCCAGGGCCTCATCCAGCCGCTGCGCATGGTGCAGCCAGCGCAGGCGGTCCAGTACCAGCGCGCCATCGGCCTGCTGTTCGGGCGGCAGGGTGGCCAGCGTGTCCTCGGCATCCGGGTCATTGCGGCGGAAGGCCAGGCGGGCGCGGGCGACGGGCTGCTGGATGGTGTCCAGCATGACGACCTGCTTCGTTGCCGCGTCAATCCTGCCCGCGCGTTCCTGCCGGTCGAAACGCAGCCAGTGGTCCTGTGGCGTCAGCACGGGGCCGAAGGTGGACAGCATGGCCTGCGCATCAGGCTGCGTATCGGCGCGGTTGACCCACGCAACCCGCGCCCAGCTGTCCAGTGCGGCCGGGCGGGGCGTTGCGTGCGCGCAGCGCACCAGCGCATGCACGTCCGTCAACTGCTGGCGGTCGCATAACGCGCCGGCCACCGTATCATCGGGTTCGGCCGCCAGCTTCTGCTGGAAACGCGCCAGCAGCAGCGCACGCTGTGGCCATGAAGGGTTTTCGTTCAGGAAAGTGGCGTATTCCTCCGCCGTGCCGCCGACCGACAGCAGGCGCAGGTAAACCAGCAGCTTGGCGGCGACGGGGTCATCATCGGCATTGCCAGTCGCGGCCTGTCCCGGCGTGGGCCAGTTGCCCTGCGGTGCGGCAGGGGCAGGGGCCGCATGCAGCGGGGGCGTGGCCAGCAGCGCCAGTCCTGCCGCAAGGCCCCATGCCGCAACGCGACCGGGGCGGCCCCGGCGCGGCATTATGCGCCGCCCCCCACATGGGTCCAGACCTCGCCCCCGCCCTTGACGATCAGTTCGATCGCCACCGCCAGCACCACCAGCAGCCCGACCCACGAAATCCAGCGATAGCGTTCCAGCAGGCGCGCGATCAGCGACGCCGCCACCGCCATCAGCACCACCGATATGACCAGCCCCGCCACCAGCACGCCCATGTGCTCGCCCGCCGCACCGGCCACCGCCAGCACGTTATCAAGGCTCATGGACAGGTCGGCCACGATGATGCGGATGATGGCGTTGCGCAGCGAGGCAGGCGCAGGGGCGTCGCCTTCGGCATGGGCGTCGCCGCCCATTTCACGGTACATGCGCCAGCATACCCACAAAAGCAGAAGCCCGCCCGCCAGCGTCAGCCCGATGATGGCCAGCAGCCTGACCGCCACCAGCGCCAGGCAGATCCGGATGACCGCCGCCCCCAGCACGCCGCACAGGATGGCGATTCGGCGCGAGGAATGCGGCAGGTTGCGTACCGCCATCCCCACCACGATGGCGTTGTCCCCCGCCAGCGTCACGTCAATCAGGACAACCTGCGCCAGTGCGTACAGGGAGGAGGCGGAAAAAATGGCGGACATGGGCAGATACGTTCCTGGGACAATGGGCCATGGCGGGAATGGCGCGGGGTTTCACAATCGCTTTATGCCGTTTGCCGCCCGCATCATGCAAACACATCCGTTCCGGCGCGTGTTATATGCCACGTTATGAATCACAGGTGAATATAAGGGAGACGCACGCGGCAGAATTGGCTAGGAAGGCCGCCTGATCCCGTATCGCCCATCTGTGCAAAGGAAGCCCGAGAACATGGTACCGCGCTATACCCGCCCCGTCATGGCCGCCATCTGGTCGCCCGAGAACCGTTACCGAATCTGGTTCGAGATCGAGGCCCTGGCCTGTGAAGCCATGGCGGAATATGGCGCGATCCCGGCCGATGCCGCAAAGACCATCCGCACGAAGGGCGATGCCGCCATGGCCGCCTTTTCACAGGCGGACCTTGACCGCATTGATGAAATCGAGGCCGAAACCCGCCACGACGTGATCGCGTTCCTGACGTGGCTGGCGGAAAAGGTGGGGCCGGACAGCCGCTTCGTGCATCTGGGCATGACATCGTCCGACGTGCTGGACACCTGCCTGTCGGTGCAGATGGTGCAGGCGACCGACCTGCTGCTGGCCGATCTGGACGCGGTGCTGGCGGCGCTGAAGCGCCGGGCGTTCGAACACAAGCATACCCTGACCATCGGCCGCAGCCACGCAATCCATGCCGAACCGACTTCATTCGGCCTGAAGATCGCGGGGCATTATGCCGAATTCGCCCGCAACCGTGAACGCCTGGTCCGCGCGCGTGCGGAAATCGCCGTCTGCGCCATTTCCGGCGCGGTGGGCACCTATGCCCATATCGACCCGCGCGTTGAGGAATACGTGGCCGCGAAGCTGGGTCTGGAACCCGAAGGCGTGTCCACGCAGGTGATCCCCCGCGACCGGCATGCGGCGTATTTCTGCGCGCTGGCGGTGATCGCCAGCGGGATCGAGCGTCTGGCGACCGAAGTGCGCCACCTGCAGCGTTCGGAAGTGCGTGAGGCGGAAGAGTTCTTCCACAAGGGGCAGAAGGGTTCGTCCGCCATGCCGCACAAGCGCAACCCGGTGCTGTCGGAAAACCTGACGGGGCTGGCGCGCCTTGTGCGCTCGCACGTCATCCCGGCGCTGGAGAACGTGGCGCTGTGGCATGAACGTGATATCAGCCATTCCTCGGTCGAGCGTAACATCTGCCCCGATGGCACGATCGGCCTCGACTTCGCGCTGATGCGGCTTGCGGGCATGATGGAAAAGCTGGTGGTCTATCCCGATCAGATGCAGGCCAACATCGACAGCCTGGGCGGGGTGGTGCATTCGGGCGAGGTGCTGCTGGCGCTGGCGCGCGCGGGCATCCTGCGCGAGGATGCGTACCGCATCGTCCAGCGCAACGCCATGGAGACATGGACGAAGCTGGGCCAGAAGGGCGCAAGGACCTTCCGCGAGAACCTGGACGCCGACCCCGAGGTCGCGGGCCGGGTGCCGCCCGAAGTGCTGGAAGCGGCCATGGACAGCAATGCCCACCTGCGCCAGATCGACCATACCTACAGCCGCGTGTTTGGTGAGCCCGGCCCCGCGCGGGACTGACCCCACGGACCACCCGTGGCCTGACGCAAACAACAGCAGGATATCAAGGCGTGTGCACAGTCGTCATTTCCCACGACCCGGCCCAGGAATGGCCGCTGCTGATGGCGGCCAACCGTGATGAACGCCTTGACCGGCCATGGCTGCCACCGGGGCGGCACTGGCCGGGGCAGCCTGATGTCGTGGGCGGGCAGGACCAGGTCGCGGGCGGGTCGTGGCTGACGCTGAATGATGCGGGCGTTGTGGCGGGGATCATGAACCGCGTGGGCAGCCTTGGCCCGATGCCGGGCAAGAACTCACGCGGGGCGCTGCCGCTGCTGGCCGGGCGTTTTCCCACCGCGCGCGACGCCGTGGCGCATATCGCCACGATCGACGCGGGCGCATGGCGGTCGTTCAACATGATCGTGGCCGATGGTGATGACGCCTTTTTCATCCGTGGTCCCGGCTATGGCCAGCCACAGGTCGAGCCACTGGCGCCCGGCGTGCACATGGTCGCCACCACCGACCCCGATGACATGGCCATGCCGCGCATCGCCCGCCACCTGCCGCGTTTCCGCGCGGCCATGCGTCCCGTGCCGCCGCAATGGACGGCATGGACCACGCTGCTGTCCGACCGTTCGCTGCCCGCGGGCAGCGAGCTGAACATCCCGCCGCGTTCGGGCTTTGGCACCTGCAGCTCGTCGGCCATCGGGGTGGCGCGCGACGGGCGGCATTCATGGTTTTTCGCCGCCGGCGCCCCGGACCGCGTGGGCTACCAGCCCATCAACCTGTCAGCCCCGGGCGCGCAGGCAGGGTAAATATGGTATCTTCCGGGCCGGATCGCTGCTATGCCATGCGCATCATCAGGGATCATGCCGACAACGGATCCCGCAGATCAGGGGAGGGGCCACTCCCGGCCCGTCCCCGCAGCGTTATGTGAAGGACGAGTATGGGCCGCCGCCGCCAGCTTTACGAAGGAAAAGCCAAGATCCTTTTCGAGGGGCCCGAACCGGGTACCCTCGTGCAGTATTTCAAGGATGACGCCAGCGCCGGCAACGGCGCGAAAAAGGGCATCATCACCGGCAAGGGGGTGCTGAACAACCGTATCAGCGAACACCTCATGCTGCGGCTGCATGATATCGGGATTCCCACCCATTTCATCCGTCGCCTGAACATGCGCGAACAGCTGATCCGCGAAGTCGAGATCATTCCGCTGGAAGTCGTGGTGCGCAACGTCGCCGCGGGTTCGCTGTCCAAGCGGCTGGGCATTCAGGAAGGCACGCGCCTGCCGCGCCCGATCATCGAATTCTATTACAAGAACGACGCCCTGGGCGACCCGATGGTGAGTGAGGAACACATCACCGCCTTCGGCTGGGCCTGCCCGCATGACATGGAAGACATCGTGGCGCTGAGCATGCGCGTGAACGACTTCCTGTGCGGCCTGTTCATGGGCATCGGCATCATCCTTGTCGATTTCAAGCTGGAATTCGGCCGCCTGTTCGAGGGCGATAACATGCGTATCGTGCTGGCGGATGAAATCTCGCCCGATAACTGCCGCCTGTGGGACGCCAAGACCAGCGAGAAACTGGACAAGGACCGTTTCCGCAAGGACATGGGCAAGGTTGAGGAAGCATATCAGGAAGTTGCGATGCGCCTGGGTATCCTGCCCGAGGCCACGAATTCCGACATGAAGGGACCGGAGGTAATGCAATGAAGGTGCGTGTGACCGTCATGCTGAAGGAAGGCGTTCTCGACCCGCAGGGCAAGGCGGTGGAACACGCCCTGCACGTGCTGGATTTCAAGAATGTGGGCGAAGTCCGCATCGGGCGCGTGATCGAACTGGACATTGACGAAACCGACCGCGAACGCGCCCGCGCGCAGGCCGACGCCATGGCGCGCGCGCTGCTGGCCAACCTTGTGATCGAGGATTTCACAACGGAGGTCGTTGGATGAAGATCGCCCGCCTTCTTGCCCTTGGCTGCATCATGGCTGTCGGGCTGCCTGCGGCCCATGCATCCGCGCAGCGCCTGTCGCGCCTGACGGGCGAGCAGCTTGGTTCACTCTGCACCAAGCCCGCCGGTACCGGCATCTGTGACGCTTATATTTCCGGCGTTGCCGATTCCGGGGCCCTTGACCACCTGTTCGAGCGTAATGCCGAAAAGGACACCAAGGACGTCTCGGCCTTCTGCATAACCCCCGCAACCCCCACGGCGGACCTGCGCACCAAGGTTGTAAGCTGGATGAAGGACCACCGTGACACGCTGTCCCGCCCGGCGGGGGAGGCCGTGTTCACCGCACTTCATGAATCCTATCCGTGCGGCGGCAGCAAATGAAGGCGGCGATTGTAGTTTTCCCCGGCACCAACCGCGAACGTGACATGGCCATTGCCCTGCGCGGCGTGACCGGCCAGGCGCCCGCCATGGTGTGGCACCGGGAGGCGGCGCTGCCCGCGGGCTGTGACCTTGTGGTGCTGCCCGGCGGCTTCAGCTATGGCGATTACCTGCGCTGTGGCGCCATGGCTGCCCATGCGCCGATCATGGCCGCCATCCGCGATTTCGCGGCAAAGGGCGGGCATATCCTGGGCGTGTGCAACGGGTTCCAGATCCTGACCGAAGCGCAGCTGCTGCCCGGCGCATTGCTGCGCAACGCGGCGCTGCGTTTTTTGTCGCAGGACTGCTTCCTGCGCGTGGAACGTAACGATACGCCGTTCACCCGCCACTGGGCGAAGGGCGATGTGTTCCGCACCCCCATGGCGCATGGTGATGGCAATTACATCGCCAGCCCCGACACCATCCGCATGCTGGAGGACACGGACCGCGTGGCCTTCCGCTACGTGGCCGAAGATGGCCGCGTGGATGAAGGCGACCCGCAGCTGAACCCCAATGGGTCCATGAACGCCATTGCCGGCGTGTTCAGCGAAAACCTGCGGATCTGCGGCATGATGCCCCACCCGGAGGATCTGGTTGATCCGCTGATGGGCGGCGAGGATGGAAAACCCCTGTTTACGGGACTTGTGGAGGCACTGGTCGGATGAGTGCAAAGTCACCGCGCCCCGTTGATGCGGCACTGGCGCGCGAATTCGGCCTGACGGCGGAAGAATACGGCAATGTCCTGTCGATCATGGGCCGCACGCCCACGTTTACCGAACTGGGCATTTTCTCGGTCATGTGGTCGGAACACTGCTCGTACAAATCGTCACGCGCGTTCCTGAAAACCCTGCCGACCAAGGCCCCGTGGGTCATCCACGGCCCCGGTGAAAACGCGGGCGTGGTCGATATCGGCCATGGGCTGGCCGCCATCTTCAAGATGGAAAGCCATAACCACCCCTCCTTCATCGAACCCTATCAGGGGGCGGCGACGGGCGTGGGCGGTATCCTGCGCGATGTGTTCACCATGGGCGCACGGCCCGTAGCCAATCTCAACGCCCTGCGTTTTGGTGATCCCAACAACCCGCAGACCCGCCGTATCGTTGATGGCGTGGTGCGCGGCGTGGGCGGCTACGGCAACTGCGTGGGCGTGCCGACCGTGGGGGGCGAAATCAACTTCCACCCCGCATACGATGGCAACCCGCTGGTCAACGCCATGACGGTGGGCGTGGCACGGCAGGACCGTATTTTCCTGTCGGCGGCCGCAGGCGTTGGCAACCCGGTGATCTATGTCGGGTCCAAGACCGGGCGCGACGGCATCCACGGGGCCACCATGTCATCGTCCGAATTTGACGAGGACGCGCTGGCCAAGCGCCCGACCGTGCAGGTGGGTGACCCGTTTGTCGAAAAGCTGCTGATCGAGGCCTGTCTGGAACTGATGGCGACCGACGCCATCGTGGCCATTCAGGACATGGGGGCTGCCGGCCTGACCTCCTCGTCGGTTGAAATGGCGGGCAAGGGCGGGGTTGGCATCGACCTTGACCTGGATAACGTGCCGCAGCGCGAACGCGGCATGACGGCATATGAAATGATGCTGTCCGAAAGTCAGGAACGCATGCTGATCGTGCTGCGTCCCGACCGCACGGAACAGGCCCGCGCCATTTTTGACAAGTGGGAACTGGATTTTGCCGTCATCGGCCACCTGACCGATACCGGCAACATCGTGATCCGTCACAAGGGCGAAGTGGAAGCCGACATTCCGCTGGCCCCGCTGGCCGATCAGGCCCCGGTCTACCATCGCCCCACGGCGCCCGCGCTGAAGCCGCAGCCGATGGAGCCGATCATCGACCCCGTGGGCGTGGAACAGGCGCTGATCCGGCTGATCGGCTGCCCGGACCTGGCATCGCGCGCATGGGTGTACAACCAGTACGACAGCACGGTGGGCGGGCAGACGGTGCGCCGTCCCGGTGCGGCCGATGCGGCGATCGTGAAGGTCGAGGACACGGAAATCGGCCTGGCGCTGACCACCGACTGCACGCCGCGCTACTGCCGCGCCAATGCGAAGCTGGGTGGCGCGCAGGCCGTGGCCGAGGCATGGCGCAACATTACCGCGACCGGCGCGCGCCCGCTGGCGGTGACCGACAACCTCAACTTCGGCTCGCCTGAAAAGCCGGAGGTGATGGGCCAGTTTGTCGATGCCATCGCGGGCATGGGCGACGCCTGCCGCGCGCTGGATTTCCCGGTCGTCAGTGGCAATGTCTCGCTGTACAACGAAACCCGCGCGCCGGATGGCACGTCACAGTCCATCCTGCCCACCCCCGCCATTGGCGGCCTGGGCGTGCTGGAGGACGTGCGCAAGGCGGTCGGTCTGGAAATGCCCGATGGCTGCGACATCATGCTGCTGGGGGAAACGAAGGGCCAGCTTGGCCAGTCGATCTGGCTGCGTGAGATCCTTGGCGCGCAGGATGGGGAACCGCCCGAACTCGACCTGGCGGCCGAACGGCGCAATGGTGACTTCGTGCGTGGCCTGATCCTTGATGGCACCGTCATCGCCTGTCATGACGTGGCTGATGGTGGCGTGCTGGTGGCGGTGACCGAAATGGTCATGGCGGGGCAGGCGGGCTGCGTGCTGGACGCGCCGCAGTCGGGCATGCGGCCCGAAGCCTTCTGGTTTGGTGAAGACCAGTCGCGCTATGTCGTCGCCGTGCGCGACGGGCAGGCGCTGGCCACCCTTGCGGCAAAGGCGGATGTGCCATGCCGCAGGCTGGGCCGTTCGGGCGGGCAGGGTTTGACATTGCCCAGCGGGTCCACAATATCCAAGGCACGTCTGCTCGCGGTGCATTCCGAATTCTTTCCGCGACTGATGGACCGATAGGGCAGGAGTTTTAAGCCAGATGGCAATGACGGCACAGGAAATCGAAACCTATATCCGCGAAGCCCTGCCTGACGCGAAGATCCAGATCGATGATCTGGCGGGCGACGGGGACCACTATGCCTGCCGTGTCGTGAGCGAGGCCTTTCGCGGCCTGCCACGCGTGCGGCAGCACCAGCTGGTCTATGATGCGCTGCAGGGACACATGGGCGGCAAGCTGCACGCCCTGGCCCTGCAGACGCAGACCCCGGACTGACCACGGATTCTTACCCCCAACGCAGGAAACGAAAACAATGGCTGAAACAATCGCACAGCGCATCCAGGCGCAGATCGACGCCAATCCCGTCATGCTGTACATGAAGGGCGACGCCAACTTCCCGCAGTGCGGCTTCTCCGCGCGCGTGGTGCAGGTGCTCAAGCACCTTGGCGTGCCGTTCAAGACCGAAAACGTGCTGGCGGATCCCGAACTGCGCCAGGGCATCAAGGATTTCTCCAACTGGCCGACGGTGCCGCAGCTTTACATCAAGGGCGAATTCGTTGGTGGCTGCGATATCGTGACGGAAATGTACCAGACCGGCGAACTGGAAAAGCTGCTGGTGGAAAAGGGCATCGCCACCGCCGCGGCCTGAGTACGTACGCGCCATATCATGGTGGATTTGGACGGGCGGGACAGAAATGTTCCGCCCGTTTCATGTTTTGTGGACAACATCTCTTGCGTCGCGCCCGTGCTTTCGCCTAGCTTCGTGCAGGTTTGAAAAACAAGGGGGCCTGATGCGCTATAGCGACTTGCGTTTTGCTACAATGTTACTGCTTGGCGCAGGTCTTGTTGGCAGTATCGTAACCCCCGCCCATGCCCGTACCCACGCCGTGACGGACATGGAAGCCGACCGGCTGACACTGGGTGCGCTGACCGCGGCCCCGCCGCCGGTCCGGCATGTGGCCTATGCCCGCCGCGCGGGTCGTCATGGCGCCCCGGTCCTGATGGCGGCAAATCACAGCACGGCGGCCCATACGCGGCACACCATGGTCCATACCATCGTCTATCACCCGCATGGCACGATGGCCCACCATATTCACCCCACGGCGGCCCGCCACCGCACCTGATCCCGGACAGCGCCCTCAGTACTGCCTGAAGGCGTCCGGTATCCATTCCACGACATTGCCCGGCAGCACCGCGCACAGATCGAAGCGGATGCTGTCGTAAACCCAGTGCGGGTTGGCCGCGCATAAAAACTGCGCGGCGTTCGTGATGCGCGTCACCTGCGCCGGGCGGATCGCTTCTCCCGCAGCCAGCAGGGACGGGCGGGCCTTGACCTCGGCAAAGATCAGGCAGCCGTCGTGCAGCGCCACGATATCCACTTCCCCCCATCGCGTGCGGGCACGGTGCAGCAGCACCTGTCCGCCACGGGCCTGAATATCCGCGATCGCCAGCCGTTCCGCCGCCATGCCATCCGCGCAGGCCCGCCTGCCGCGCCGCTGGCGGTGCAAGGGAACAGGGGCAGCGTTACGCGTTGTCATGCTTTGTTTTTCCTGTGGCGGAGATGGGTGTGTAAAACCCGGCTGGTAGGATATAGCAGGCAGCACGACCGGGCCTTGCCGACCATGGGGGAACGCCGCGGGCCGCGACAGGATGTGCGACATGCTTCTTCATTTCCTGACCATATGGGATCTTTGCCTGCTGCTGGCGCGCGTGTCCATTATCACGGCGGTGGTGGTGCATGTGCTGCTGACCAAGCGCGATGTCGGGGCGTCCATCGGCTGGATTGGCGTGACCGTGCTCATGCCGCTGACGGGCGGGGCGCTGTACCTGATGTTCGGCATCAACCGCGTGCACCGGCGCGCGCGGCGCATGGCAGGACAGCACCCCTGGCGCAGCCGCACCATGTCATCGCAATGGCGGCGTGACGAATCCGGGGTATTCGCGCCGCTGGCTTCCATGGTGGGCAAGCTGACCGGCCGGCCGCTGCTGGGCGGTAACGCGATCATGCCCCTGCATGATGGGGACACCGTCTATCCCCGCATGCTGGATGCCATCAACGGCGCGCGGCGCAGCGTGCTGATGTGCTCGTACATCTTCCGTGATGACCGGATCGGGCGGCAGTTCTGTGATGCGCTGATCGCAGCCCACAGGCGTGGCGCGCAGGTGCGCGTGCTGGTTGATGGCGTGGGGTCGGGGTATTTCAACTGTGGCGTGGGGCGCATCCTGCATGATGCGGGCGTGCCGGTGGGGCGGTTCATGCATTCCATGCTGCCGTGGCGCATGCCGTTCATCAACATGCGCGACCACAAGAAGATACTGGTGGTGGACGGGCTGACCGGTTTCATGGGTGGCCTGAACATCGGCGTGGAAAACATTGCCGCATCCCGTCCCCGTCACCCGGTATCGGATACGCATTTTGAAGTAAAAGGCCCGATCGTCCACCAGTTGAGCGAGGCTTTTGCCCGTGACTGGGCCTTTACCCGTGGCGAGGAACTGACGGCGGACATCTACTTCCCGCGTCAGGACAGCCATGGCCCCAGCCTGAGCCGCGTCGTGACCGCAGGTCCGGACATGGATCTGGAAAAGATCGAATACACCATGCTGCAGGCCTTCACCCTGGCGCGGCGCAGCATCCGGATCATGACGCCATATTTCCTGCCCGATGACCGGTTCCTGACCGCACTTGCGCTTGCGTCCATGCGCGGGATCGAGGTCGATATCGTCGTGCCATGGCACAGCAACCATATCCTGCTGGACTGGGCGCGGTCGGCCAACCTGCCGCGTTTCCTTGATTCGGGCTGCCGGATCTGGCTGGCGCGGCCACCGTTCAACCATTCCAAGCTTATGGTGGTGGACCGGCACTGGTCATTTGTCGGCAGTTCCAATCTGGACGTGCGCAGTCTGCGGCTGAACTTTGAAATCAACCTGGAAGCGTATGACGAGGTACTGGCGACCATGATTGATGATTTCATCGCCACCCACCGCCATGTGCGCCTGACGCATCATGACCTGGACCGCCGGTCCTTCCCGCTGAAAATGCGTGATGCGGCGGCGCGGCTGTTCCTGCCTTACCTGTAGGGGAGGGGCAAATTGACAGGGGTGGGCATGCATGCCTATCATTTCATATAAGCAATAAAAGTTTCTGGGTGCCGCCTTTTTTCAAAAAGGCAGCGTCTTCCGAAGCTTTTTGAAAGCAGCGTCACCAAAAATCTTTACTACGTTCTATCAACAGATTTCCCTGAAGCAGTTCCTTATGGCCATGCCACATATGGCGCGTGTCGCATGTTCCTGATCCTGCCATTATGCGCAGCCTATAGCGTTTTCCTGCTGTGTTTCTGGTCCTGCGGCATCATGCACCTGTCCACCGCGTGGGAAGGCAGCATGCTGTGCGGGTTTTCGGCGCTGTTTTTCCTGCTTGCGCTGTTTGCCCTGACCGGACGCCCGCTGCCCGAACCCTTTTTTGACGGCCGGTTTTTCCTGACCCTGCACCGCTGGCTGGCATGGCTGTTTGTCGGGTGTGTGGCGCTGCATGCCGGGATGGTCATATGGGTTGATCCGCAGACACTGTACGATCTGTGGCCATCGGGCGCGCCCGGCATGCAGTTCGGTGCCGCGGCGGCGTTAATGGCGGTCATCACGCCATGCCTTGCATTGCAGCGCGTGCGGCGTGGGCTTTATACGACGGCGGCGATGTTCCGCCGGTCACATGCATTGCTGGCGATGGCGGTGCTGGGGGCTTCGGTCTTTCATGTCGTGGCGACGCGGGTGCATGTGGTCCGGTGGTGGCAGGTCTGGATGTGCATCGGGATTGCCGTGGTCGCCTGCGTGCTGCCCGTGGGGGAACGCTGGCTGCTGGCGCGTATGTCCGCCCGCCACGACGGGCGCAGGCGGCGGCTGCATACGGCGTATCTGGCCCGCAGGCTGGCAGGCATCATGCTGTGCGTGGGTGTGTTCGAAACGGTGGTGTTCGTGTTATGGCGGCATTAACCCTGCGGCGCGCGATGGCGCCCGTGCTGACGGTTGTCGGGCTTGCGGGGCTGTTCGCCCTGCTGGTGGCAGGGCACCGGATGACGGTCGCAACGGGGCAGGACATTCCCCTTGTGTTCCACCACCGCGCGCATGGTGGCTATAACTGCGTCACCTGCCACCATGATTTCCTAAGGCCGGTGGTAACGCCGGCAACACACCGCACCTGCATTGCCTGCCACAAGGAAACGCCGCAACTGGCCCCCATCATCCGTGACCAGTTCCATGAACTGTGCGAAAGCTGCCACCTGAACCTGCAGCAGCAGGGACGGCAGGCAGGACCGGTGCATGAATGCCGCGACTGCCATGCCCACAGGCCCGACATACCGGCGCATGGGCGGCTGTTCTGACCGGCAGGGTCAGCGCATGGGTCTGAGCAGGACGGAAATGGGGCGGTGGTCGGATGCGTAATTCTCGATCACGTGGCGTTCGACACAGGTCAGGCCGCGCACAAGGCAGCGGTCCAGCCGGATGGGCAGCATGTCGGCCATGCGGTGCGTCGGTTCGCGTGGCCCCACGTCATGGAAATGCCGGATCAGGGCGGGGCCGACCTGGTTGAAATCGCCCAGGATGGCGGCCTGATGCGGCAGGATCTGCACGACGCGGCGCAACTGCCTGCGGTTGAGCAGCTGCCCGTGCGAAAGGTGGACATTGGCCACCGTCACCGTTCCGCAATCGACAATCTGGGCCACGCGGCGGATCAGCGTGCCCGCGGGCAGGGTGCAGGTCAGCGGCTGGCGGCGGTAGGGCCACGGGCTCCAGCATGCCAGCCCGTGTATGCGGCCGGGCAGGGGGGAGCGTGCGTAATGCCCGCCGATCAGCGTGGGCAGGGTGTCGATTTCCACCGTCGCTTCCTGCATCAGCATGAGGTCGGGCCGTTCGGTGCGGATCAGGTCGATCACGTCGCGCACCGTCGCCCCGATGCGGCGCAGCAGGTTCCAGCTGACGATCTTGATCGCCTCGCCCTCACGCTCGGGCGGGGTCAGGTCCATCTGTGGCGGCGTGCCGTGCCGGGGTTGGATGGAGGGCAGGCGAAGGTAGGGGCGCGCTAGGGTCATGGTTCGATAAACGGCTCGCGTATCTCATCAGGAATGGGGTCTTTGGACCGGGGATCACCGGCAGCGAATTCGGCAGTCAGGGTATAGCCCACGCCAATCAGCACGGGCCCAAGGAAAATGCCCAGGCCCCCGAAGGTCAGCACGCCCCCCAGCACGCCCAGCACCGTCAGCAGGTAGGGCATCTGCGCCCCGCGCGCGATGAACATGGGCCGGATGACATGGTCCGCCCCCGATACGATGATCGTGCCATACAGCAGCAGGAAAATACCCCAGCCCGGATGATGGGTCAGCAGCAGGAACACGGCGGCGGGAATCCAGATCAGCGGCGCGCCGATCGGCAGCACCGCGACAAAGGCGGTGACAGCCCCCAGCAGCACGGGGCTGGAAATACCCGCGATGGCGAAACCGATGCTGGTCAGGATGCCCTGGATGATGGCGGTGCCAAGAATGCCGTACACCGTGCCACGTATGGTCCGGCCCACGATGCGCAGGATCCGGTCGGCGTACACGCCCGCGATCCTGCGCACCACGGCGACAAAGGTATCCCCCAGCGCATCCCCGCCCAGCCAGAAGAAAAAGGAAATGAACAGCGCCATGGCCAGGTGCGCCAGCCCGCTGGCCAGCTGCATCATGCCGGTCAGGATCGATTGCCCGATGCGCCCGGCATAGGGGCGCACGATCTGGTCTATGCTGCCGATATCAACCGACCATTTCTGCCATTTTTCAACAATTTCAGGGCCGAAATGTGGAATATGCGCAATGCGCGCGGGCAGTGGCGGCAGGTGCAGCGTACCCACCGCGTCCACCATGTACTGCAGTGTCGCCGGGACATCGGCAATGCCGTTGGATACCACGGCGGCCAGCGGCACCACCAGCACCAGCGCGCACAGCACCGTCATGATCAGGGCCGCGGGCAGCAGCGACATGTGCCGCCGCAGCCGCATGAACACCGGCCACGTGGAAAAGGTCAGGATCGCAGCCCACAGCAGGGCGGTCATGAACGGATACAGGATCAGGACGCAGCCGAATGCGATCCCCCCCAGCATCAGTCCCATCATGATACGTTCGACCATAACGGTGGCCTATCCCCTCCTGCCATTAAACGAAAGACAAATGTTCAGGACTTTCGTTCCCTTGCCGTATGCTGCACCTTATTGTGCGACACGCAATTCCTAAACACCGGGAGAAGGTATGCATCCGCTGATTTCAGCCACCGACCTGGCACAGGCCATCCAGCATGGCGACATCCTTGTGCTCGATGCCTCCATGGCGCTGCCGGGACAGGCCTTCGACCCGCAGCAGCGTTTTGCCAATGCCCATATCGCCGGTGCCGTGCGGTTTGACATCGACACGTTCTCCGACCCGGATTCCCCCCTGCCGCACACCATCCCCGGTCAGGCCCGCTTCGCCCGCCTTGCGACCGAACGCGGCATGGCGAACACGAAACACATCGTTTTCTATGACCAGGACGGCATGGCATGTGCCGCGCGCGCATGGTGGCTGACGCGCCTGTTCGGCCATGAACGGGTGCAGGTGCTTGAAGGCGGGCTGGCCGCGTGGAAAAGCGCTGGCCTGCCACTGGAAAGCGGCCCGGACCTTGCCGCCCCCGCGCCGTTTGTCAGCCGCCCGCGCTACGGTCGGCTACATGGGACGGGCGACGTGCTGGATATCGTGCAGGGCCGCCTGCCGGGGCTGATCCTGGATGCGCGCAGCCGGGGCCGGTTCGAAGGCCGCGACCCCGAACCCCGCGCCGGGATCGAATCCGGCCACATGCCCGGCGCGCGCAGCCTGCCCTATACCGAACTGCTGGATGACAATGGCCGCTTCCTGCCGGTTGACGCGCTGAAGGAAAAATTCGCCAGCCTTGGCGTGACCGACGGCACGGCCGTGACATGTTCATGCGGCAGCGGCATGACCGCGTGCATGATCGCGCTCGCGCTGGTCAGTATCGGGGCCGGCGCGGGGGAACCCGCGGTCTATGACGGGTCATGGGCGGAATGGGCGTCCACGCCTGATTCGCCCATCGTGTGCGGCGCGTAAGGGCGGACGATATGACCGATCCCATGGCGCTGGTGCCGCCTGACCTGCTTGAACGCGTCGTGCGCGGCTGGCGCGACATGTCCACGCGGCTTGTCCAGATGGGGCGTGATGCGCCCGAAGGCGACAGGGGCGTATTCGTCAATCCCGCCGCCGGGCGCGGGTCCACCGTGCTGTTTTCCAGTCTGGAGGCCATGGACCGCGCCGGGCATGGCCGCTACGGGCCGGAACTGATTTACGGCGCCATGGGCACGCCCATCCAGCACAGGCTGGAAGCGGTCATTGCCGAAATCGAGGGCGGCACCCAGGCGCAGGTCGTGCCATCGGGGCTTGCGGCCTGCACGCTGCCGCTGCTGACCTACCTGCAGGCGGGGAATCACTGCCTGCTGTCCGATTCCGTCTATGGTCCCACCCGGCGCTTTGCCGACAGGGTGCTGCGGCGTTTCGGGGTGGAGGTCACCTACTTTCCCCCCATGGCGGGCGAAGATGAAGTGCAGGCGCTGGTGCAGCCCAATACCCGCCTGATCTTTGCCGAAAGCCCCGGCAGCCATTCGTTCGAGGTGCAGGATGTGCCCATGCTCGGCCGCCTTGCCGCCCGCGCGGGGGCCACGCTGGTGGTGGACAACACATGGGGCATCGGCCTGTTCAACCCGTTCGCGCATGGGGCGCATGTCTCGGTGCAGGCGCTGACCAAATACGCGGCGGGCCATTCCGACACCATCATCGGCGCGGTCACGGTGGCGTCGGATGCGCACTGGCGGCCATTGCGCGACACGGCGATACAGGCGGGGCAGACGGCGGGGCCGGATGACTGCTGGCTGACCCTGCGCGGGCTGCGCACCATGGGCGCGCGGCTGGAACGCCAGGCGGCCACCGCGCTGGGGGTGGCGCTGTGGCTGCAGTCCCGGCCCGAGGTGCATCGCGTGCTGCATCCCGCCCTGCCGTCCTGCCCGGGGCATGAATACTGGGCGCGGGATTTCAGTGGCGCGTCCTCGCTGTTTGGCGTGGTGTTTGACGCGGGCTTCACGCAGGCGGACCTGACCGCCATGATTGATGGCCTGCAGCATTTCGGCATTGGCGCGTCATGGGGCGGGTACGAAAGCCTTGTGCTGCCCACCACGGGCGGGATCTCGCGTTCCTGCCCGTCGGTTACCGGTGCGGGGCCGGCCTGCAGGCTGCATGTGGGGCTGGAGGCGGGCACATTGCTGGTGGCCGATCTGGCGCGTGGTCTGGATGGCATGTCTGCCGCCCGCGCAGGGCGGGGGACCGGCTGACGTAGATCAAGGTTGCGACGGGGCAGGGATGGGACACTTGGCCCACACATGATGCCCCCCGCCCGGCCATGCCGGCCGGGCGGGGGGCGCAGGAATGGTGGCTCCATGGCCGGGGCCATGACATCGGAACGGAAGGTGCAAGATGGCTGGAAAGATGAAGGCTGCGGTTGTACGGGAATTCGGCAAGCCGCTGACGATCGAGGAACTGGACATTCCGCAGATCAACGCCAACCAGATCCTGGTCAAGGTCGATGCCTGCGGCGTCTGCCATACCGACCTGCATGCCGCCCGTGGCGACTGGCCCACCAAGCCCAGGCCCCCGTTCATTCCGGGGCATGAGGGGATCGGCCATGTGGTCGAGGTCGGCAGCAACGTCAACTGGATCAAGACCGGAGACGTGGTGGGCGTGCCGTGGCTGTATTCGGCCTGCGGGCATTGCGAACACTGCCTGGGCGGGTGGGAGACCCTGTGTGAAAAGCAGGAGGACACCGGCTATTCCGTCAATGGCTGCTTTGCCGAATACGTGGTGGCCGACCCCAATTACGTTGCCCACCTGCCCAAGGACATCGACCCGATCAAGACGGCCCCCGTGCTGTGCGCGGGGCTGACGGTGTACAAGGGCCTGAAGATGACCGATACCCGGGCCGGGGAATGGGTCGCCATTTCCGGCGCGGGGGGGCTGGGGCAGATGGCCATCCAGTACGCCGTGGCCATGGGCCTGAATGTTGCGGCGGTGGATATCAGCGATGAAAAGCTGGCGGAAGCCCGCAGACTGGGCGCGCGCGTGACCGTCAATGCACTGAAGCAGGATCCCGTCGCGTATATCCGTGAACAGACGGGCGGCACGCATGGCGTGCTGGTCACCGCCGTGTCGGACAAGGCGTTCAGCCAGGCGGTGGGGTACGCACGGCGTGGCGGCACGGTGGTGCTGAACGGCCTGCCGCCCGGTGACTTCCCGCTGTCCATCTTTGACATGGTCATGAACGGCACGACCGTGCGCGGGTCCATTGTCGGCACGCGGCTGGACATGATCGAAGCCATGTCCTTCTTTACCGATGGCAAGGTCACGACGGTGGTCAGCCCCGACAGGCTGGAAAACATCAACACCATTTTCGACAATCTGGAGCACGGCCGGGTGCAGGGGCGCGTGGTGCTGGATTTCCGCAACGGGGCGTAAGGCAACTCCGCGTTGCCGGGTGCGTTTGGCATACAGACACGGCATGGACGTCCGGTGCGTCCGTGCCCGCATCTGACAAACCATTTAGGACAGGTAAGGTAATCATGAAAAAGACGCTGATTCTGGCAGGGCTGTGCGCAACCGGACTGAACGTGGCAACCCTGGCCCCGGCATTGGCGGATGCCTGTGACGGCGTTACGGATCATGCGGAATGTGAAGTACGCCTGAAGTCACACGAAACCAGCGCGGAAACCCGTGAAAAGGCCCATGAAGCGCACGAAAAGGCGGCGGAAAAGACCGACAATGCCAAGGACTGGGGCAACCGGACCGGCAAGAAGCTGGACAAGTGGGGCCATGATACCAAGGGCGACATGAGCCAGTTCTTCACAGGGCATCGCTGATTGAAATAATATACTGATAAAACAGGAAATTTTTTGGGTATCGCCTTTTTAAAAAAAGCGGCGTTTTCTGAAGCTTCCTGAAAAAAGCTTCACCAGAAACTTTTCATATGGTTGCCGGACATTTTTGCGGGGATACCAGCGCGTGCATGGCCCCGGTTCGTCCGGGAAACATGAAAAAAAAGGGGGGGCGGTGCCAGATGGTACCGCTCCCTTTTATGCATTCACGCCCTGCGATCAGGAATGGTGGTGATCGCCTGCCTCATGCTCGCGCCAGCCTTCTTCCAGCGTGTGAAGGAAGGTCTTGAAATGCTTCTTCACCTCGTCAGGGGAAGCCTTTTCCATCACGTCCTTTTTCGCGGCCGTCAGGGTGGCGGCGGCGTGGATCAGGGCGGCGTGGATGACGTCTGTCGGTTCTTTGGCCATGTCGGCAGTCTCCCGTTGGGTTGATGGGCAGAGGATGAAAGATGCCACGGTGGCTGGCAACCATTGCCCCTGCATGACTGCCGTTCCCTGATACCCCTTGAAACCGTGCCGGAACGAAACGGGGGAACCCCGGACAGTATCCACCGTTGAAAGGCTTCAACACCAACCTGATGGGATAAGATATGTTTTTCAGGCGTACCGCACTGGCCCTTGCCACCACGACTGTCCTCGCCCTGCCGCTTGCGGCGCAGGCGGAACCGGGGGGCTGCGTAAAGGGGGCCGTCGCCGGTGGCGTGGCGGGGCATTTCGTTGGCAGTGGCCATGGCAAGGGCGGGGCGGCGGCCGGTTGTGCCGCAGGCATGGCGCGACGCCACCATGCGCGCAAGGAAGCGCGTGAAAACCAGCAGCAGCCACCCGAAAATGGCCCGCCCGAAGGGGGAGCGCAGTCCGCGCCGCCGCCCAGTAACGGTGGTCAGTAAGAGGTCAAAGTAAAAGTTTTTGGTGAAGCTTTTTTCCCAAAAGCTTTGGAAAACGCCGCCTTTTTTGAAAAAAGACGGCACCCGAAGACTTTTATCACCTTTTATCATCCGTCATGGCACGGACCGGACGGATGATGCCCCCATGGCCTGCGCGAAACACATGGTCAGCATGTTGTGCGGGTCGGGGTTGATACCCACGAAAATAATGTCCTTGCGCACATAAAGCAGTTTGTGCCGTGGCCCCATCGTGACGCGGGGCAGGACAACCGGCTGGTCACGCGCCACCTGTTCGCGGGTGCTGGCCACCCGGTCGTGGCTTATGCGCGCCAGACGCACAAAATCGGGCACCACAATGGCCATATGCATGACAGCCAGCCCGGCACAGCCCGACGCCACGACCCGACTGAAAACCGGCCCGACGGGACAGGTAAACAGCAGGCAGGTCAGGTAGCACACCAGCAGCACGCTGGCGGGAAAGGACACCCGCGCGGCCAAGGCTTCACGTGGGAACATGATCAGCAGCGCCATATAGGCCAGCGCCAGCCCGACAAACCATATCCCGTGCCCCGCGCGCAGGCTGGCGGAAAACGGCACCTGCCGCCGGCCCAGGAACAGGCCGATACCGATCACCGCCACAAATGGCAGCCAGAACGGGTCAAACAGGCTGCCAAGATTGCCCAGCAGCCCATCCAGCCGGTCCATGACCGGACTGGGCGTCATGGTGCGCATGCGCACATAGTTGCCCGGCGCGATCCCCAGCACCAGCGTGCCCAGCCCATGGCTGCACAGCAGTGGCCATGGCGCGCGCTGGCCCCGCTTCCACGCCCGCACCGCGTCCCCTGCCAGCATCAGTGTCAGCAGCAGCGAAAGCGGTTCAAGGAACGTGGCGATCAGGAAAGTGGCGACATGCTGCGCCATGTTCATGTCCGTGCGGCGCGACAGGATGCGCGACAGCAGCCACGTTTCCCCCGCGACAGGCCACAGATAGCCAATGGCCCCGGTTTTCCACAACGCGACCTCGCCAATGGTGCGCGGCAGCCACCATAGCATGAGGAACACAAGCAGGTACTGCGCCACCCCGTCCCGCCAGCGGGCAGGGGCGGGCTGGCCCGTCGCCGCACGACACATATGCACCACGACACGGACCAGAAAGGTGAAGATGCCCGCATTCACCACCGCAAAGGCCGCAAGTGACCCATAGGGACGCAGGTCCAGCACGAAAAAGGTTACCAACGTGGTGAACCACCGTCCCGTCCAGAAATTGTAATTGCCCCAGACAATCCGCACGATGGTGGTGGGGTTGAACGGCATGGTGCGGCAGTAATCATCCGCCCATAGCGGCGTGATCCAGTTGGCCCACAGCAGGAAAGCAAAGCACAGCGCCAGCCCGACCCGTTCACCGGGTTCGGGGCGGGGGGGAATGCATGCGGGTGGTTTCATTCGATGCTGGGCCTCTGCCGGTCCGGGGTTCGGTTCCGCCATGACGGCGCGGTCCCTACGGAAAAATGATACGCTCCGGCCCCGGGCCGTTCGCGCAATTGATCCGTAATTGGGGTTGTATCATGGATCGCTGCCGTCGCATCGCCTATGAATCCACCCTGACCGGCCCCGTCAATCACGATCATGCCGGAGATCAGGGGATAGAGCCACGTGTTACAGCCTGCCGATCGATCCGTCGCCCCCCCGCATGGCGCGGCGCCTGCCACCCCGGCCTCCGCCGGGTCGCCCCCGCCGTCCCCCGGCGCGGGCGGGGGGGCTGCGCGCGCGGCCCTGACCACGGCCAGCGCGGGGTTGCTGGTGGGGCTGGATACCGGCCTGATCGCGGAGGCGCTGGGCTTCATCGGCCATGATTTCCATGCCTCCGCCCGGGCGCAGGAATGGGTCGTGTCGGTACTGATGGTGGGCGCGCTGCTGGGATCGGGGGCCGCGGGGGTATTTTCCAGCCGTTTCGGTCGCAGGCTGGCGCTGGGCACGGCAACATTGCTGATCGGGCTGGGGGCGCTGTTATGCGCCACGGCGGGCCTGATCGGGCAGATCATGCTGGGGCGGTTCCTGATCGGGATGGCCATTGGCATCTGCACCTTTACCGCGCCGCTGTATATTTCCGAACTGACGACGGGGCGCATGCGCGGCACCATGGTCACCACCTTTTCCATGCTGCAGTCGGCGGGCATCCTGCTGGGGTACCTTGCTGGCGGCATCCTGTCGGGCGGGGGGCACTGGCGGCTTATGGTGGGGCTGCCGGTCATTCCGGCGGCGCTGCTGTTCATGGGGTGCGCGTTCCTGCCATCCAGCCCGTCATGGCTGGCGGCCAAGGGCCGGTTCGAGGAAGCGCGCAAGGTCCTGCGCAGCCTGCGCGGGGATGAAGTGACGGCGGACCGGGAACTGGATGACATCCGCCGCGAACTGGGTGCGGGCAGGCCGGTGGGGGGCTTCACCCTGCTGCGGACCAGACCGTTTTTCCGCCGCTCCGTCGCCCTGGGTATCGGGCTGCAGGTCATGCAGCAGCTGACCGGCATCAATGTGGTGATGTATTACGCGCCCAAGATCCTGAAAGGCGCGCATTTCGGGACATCCGCCGCCGCATGGGCCACCGTCATGGTCGGCGCGGTCAACGCGGTCGTGGGCGTGCTGGCCATCTTCATGGTCTCGCGCTGGGGGCGCAGGCCGCTGCTGGTGACAAGCTGCGTCATCATGGCGGTGGCACTGGCGGCCGCAGGCGTGATCGAGGGGATGCACCTGACCGGACTGGGCGCGGTGCTGGCGCTGGTAGCCGCCCTGCTGGTGTTCGTGGCGGGGTTTGGCATGGGGGCCGGGCCGCTGGTGTGGACCCTGTGTTCGGAAATCCAGCCGATCGAGGGACGGGACTTTGGCGTCGCCTGTTCCACACTGGCCAACTGGGGCATGGACTGGGCGGTCAGCAACACGTTCCTCAGCATCGTGGCGGTTGCCGGGGCGGGCTGGACCTTTGCCGGGTTCAGCGTGATGAACGTGGTGTTCGTGCTGTTCACGCTGGCCCTGGTGCCCGAAACCCGTGACGTGCCGCTGGATGTGATCGAACAGCATCTGGAGGCCGGTCGCCCGCTGCGTGAAATCGGGCGTTAGGGCCGAAATAATCCATTGAGGAATAATAAAAGCTTCCGGGTGCCGCCTTTTTTCAAAAAGGGCGGCATATCCAGAAACTTTTTGAAAAAAGCTTTACCAAAAACGTCTTTATGATTGCGTGGGACACCTCAAGGGGTAGTCCTCGGCCTAGAAGCCGCGCATTGCCCCCCGGCTGTAATGCAGCAGCATCGATCCCACCGCGGCCATGTGCGTGCCAGCACCCAGCACGACCATCACATGCCACAGCGCGTTGGAAAACGGCATGTTTTCACGCATGTAGAACACAACGCCGATACAGAAGAACACCAGCCCCAGCACGATCAGGAAAAAGACAGGCGCCGGCAGCGTCCACACCAGCGGGTCGGGACACAGAAAGAAAACCCACGCAACACACAGATAGGGCACGACATGGAACCGGCGCGACCATGTGAAGAAACACATCTTGGCCAGCACGCCGGTCCCGGCCATGGCCCATAACAGGGCGCAGAACCACACACTGCCGCGACCCCGGCCACCCAGCAGGATAAACGGGGTATAGGTCGCGGCGATGGCGACGAAGATTACGGACTGGTCAACACGCTGCAACCCGCCCTTGAGCCAGCATGACGGGCAGAAATTATACGCAGCCGAGGACAGGCACGTCGCCAGTATCGCCCCGCAGTACAGCAGCGTCACCCCGGATTCCAGTCCCGAATGGGACAGCATGGCGGTATGCACCAGCCACAGCACGCCATACCCCAGCCCCACCACGCCGATGATATGCACCAGCAGGTCGGCAGCCCGTTCGGACAGGGAATAGATGGGAAAACGCGTGCGGGTGTTCATGGCGGCGGAAAATACTCCTTATTTTTCCGCAGGTCCGATCCCATATAATGAATAAGTCTGTTTCTATATATGCAAAAAAGATCATGCATGCGTTAGGCCTCCGGCAGGCCGGATCCGTCACCCGTCCCGTCGGCCCCCGCGGGTCATACAGTCCACGCCACATGATGGGGTGGTTGATCCATGTCCGGCATGAAGGTTGCGCGGGCAGGGGATTATTTCAGGACAGCCCGTTGACGGGAAATAAAAAAGGCATCAGGTTGCTATCTTTACTTAAAAACTCCACCTGAGGCATACTAAAAACAGTACAGAATTTCTTGGTGAAGCTTTTTTAAGGCTTCAAGAGACGCCGCCTTGTTTCAAAAAGGAGGCATCCAAAAACTTTTTAAACGCCCGGCAACGGGACGAACCGGGGAACGCAGGCGCATGCAGGCGCCCGACATCCCCCGGTCCCGGACCTTAGCGGGCCGTGCGCTCGCCCTTGACGTGGCTGCACAGGGTCTTGATTTCGGCCACCGTGATGCCTTCGGGGTTGTGCTGCGCCTTCCTGGCGATTTCATGTTCGGCTTCGGTGGCGTGGCCATGTTCCTTGGCGACGTGCTGGCCCAGTGCGATCACTTCTTCCCTGGTCAGCAGCTTGGGTTCCTTCTGGCCCTTGTCCGCCAGCTTGTGCATGTGTTCGCGTGCGGCGGCGGTGGGTTTGTCGGTCATTATGGGCAATCCTGTCTGAATGATGCGCGATATGCGCGTGCATGGATGATATAACGCATGGCAGGGCAGGAAAACCAATAGGGTACACATGCCCTTGCGTCATATTTCACATATCTGGTCAGTCACCCCGCGCCGTAAAAGGGGGATACCAGAAGGGACAGACATGCCAGACCCCACCGACCATACCCCCGACAGCGCGCTTGCGCGTCTTGCCCCCACCATGGCGCTGACGGGCCAGCAGCAGGCGCTGAAGGCGGAGGTCATGGCCTTCTGCCGCGCCCATCGGGCGGATGACCACGCGCTGTTCATCATCGAAGGGGACGCGGGTACGGGAAAGAGTCTGCTGCTCAATTCCCTGTTTACCGCCATACAGGATGCGGCGCGCGGACGCGATGCGCATGACCCGCTGCATGGCAGCCGCAACTGGCTGCTGGTCAACCACCCGGAAATGATCAAGCTGTACCGCAACATTTCCGAAACCCAGCCCTGCCTGCGCAAGAAGGATTTCGAACGCCCGACCACCTTCATCAACCAGATGCACGACCGTGATGGCCGCGCCGATATCGTGCTGGTGGATGAGGCGCACCTGCTGCTGACCCGCAGCGATCCGTACAACCGGTTCCGGCAGGATAACCAGCTGGCGGAAATCATCCGCCATGCCCATGTCGTGGTCATCATATTCGACGCGTATCAGGTGCTGAAGTTCAAGAGCCTGTGGAACGACGCCACACTGGCCCGGCTTGTAGCGGGCTATCCGGTCGTGACCCGCAGGCTGGACCAGCAGTTCCGCGTGCATGCCCATGCGGATGTCATGGCATGGATCCACGCCCTGCGTGACGGCAGGCTGTTGCCATTACCCGCCCCGCAGCCCTTTGATTTCCGTATCTTTGACGATGCGCAGGCCATGTATGAAGCCATAAGGCAACACAATGCGCGGTATGGCCTGTGCCGCATGCTGGCGACGTACGATTACCCCTATACCCTGAACGGGCAGGACCATTTCATTACCGAGGGACGTTTCCACCTGCGCTGGGACCGCGCCATGCCGCAGGCGCGCCTGCCATGGGCGGAACGGCCCGATACGATTGATGAGGTCGGTTCGGTCTATACCATACAGGGGTTCGACCTGAATTACGCGGGCGTGATTCTTGGCCCGTCCGTGACCTATGACCCGGCGGCCGACCGGATCGTGATCGACCCGTCACGGTATGAGGACAGGGCCGCCTTTACCGGGCGGGACGGCGTGGACAACCCGCAGGTGGTGATGGAACGCATCATCCTCAATTCCATCAACGTGCTCATGACACGCGGGGTGAGGGGGCTGTACATCCATGCCAGCAACCCGCAGCTGCATGCCCGGCTGGCAGCGTTGTGGAAGGCCCGTGCGCTGGCCCCGGTGGGGGCGGATGCATGTCCGGACCAGACGGGAATGTCATGAATGCGGGCAATCAGGTGAGATTGTTATAACACTCAACGGGCCGCACGCCTGATGTGCGAAGGCCCGTTTTTGAAACGGTGCGCAGATCAGGGAAAGGTTTTTTCAAAAAGCTTCAAGGAGCGCCGCCCTTTCTGAAAAAAGGCGGCACCCGGAAACGTTTATCCCGAAAACAGCCTGTCAGCCGCGCTGGCCCAGACGCTGCAGGTACGGCAGGATTTCAGGGCCGGATTCAATGGCGTGGCCCAGCACGGTTTCAACCAGCGTCGCCAGCTTCGTGGCATCAAGCCCGGCAAGGGTCACGCTGAGGTCATGCTTCTGGGAATCGGACAGGCCGGGGGCCTGGATGATGCGCCGTTCAATGGCCGCCTTCATGGCGTCCGTGGTGAAGGGCATGTCGATGATCTGGTCTTTGCTCATGGCCGTCATTCCTGAATGGATTAGGTAATGCGGCCATCGTACGGGTTGCCGGTTTCCCGGCAACCTCCATGCGCGCGATGCGGTTATGCGTTTGTCAGCATGAATGCAGTATGGGAGATTCAGCCTTGTTCGGACTGGTCCATGGCCGCCATGCGGTGCAGGCGGGCCGTCTGGGAAAAGCCCCGCATTTCCTGCGCGATGCCCTGGCGTTCCAGCCGCCGCAGGCCCGTGGCATAGCCGATTTCCTGTTTCAGTTGGCCCAGCAGCATGTTGGTGCGACCGCTAAGCATCGTCTTGAAACGATCCATGTCAGACCTTTCATCCATTGGAAAGAATGCTGCGCCATGCGCATGGCAGACAACAGCATGATGCATGTGCACATGCAACAATTAATGCATACCTGACAAACATTTAATGCATGATGATGGCCGTCACGCCCGCCCGCATGACCCGTCCGGCCATGCCCGCACCCGTATTTTGCGCATGTGCCTGCTCCCGCCCGGTATCCGGTGCCGTGTGATGGGCGACTGGCATGCAGGGCGGTTCCATGTCATTATTTTATCGAAATGATACTTTTGGAAAGTTACCGATCTATGCGCAAAGTCATGGCCTTGCTTGCCTTTACCGCCCTTCCGGCCCTGCTTCCCCCCATGGCGCACGCGGACGTGGTGCCACACCCGCAGGCCGATGCCCAGGCACTGGACCTTGCGGAAAAGGCGATTGCACTGCGTTCGGTGGCCGGGCCGGAGAACAGGACGGCGGATGTGGCCAAACTGTTCAGCAAGGCGCTGGTGGCCGGTGGTTTTTCCAAAAAGGACATCCAGATCGTCCCGGTCGGCAAAACCATGTACATGACCGCCACGTGGCATGGCACCGACCCGTCGCTCAAGCCGCTGGTGGTGCTGGGCCACATGGACGTGGTGGAGGCGAAACCCGCCGACTGGAAGCGTGACCCGTTCACCCCGGTGGTGGAGGATGGCTACCTGTTCGGCCGCGGGGCCACGGACATGAAGCTGGATGACACGCTGGCGATCGCCTCCCTCATCGAACTCCGGCGCGAGGGCTACAGGCCGAAGCGCACGATCATCCTCGCCTTCTCCGGGGATGAGGAAACGGACATGCGCAGTGGCGCGGCCCTGGCGGACAGGCTGTCCGATACGGGCATGGTGCTGAATGTCGATGGCGCCGATGGCGTGCTGAACGAACAGACCGGCAAGCCGGAATATTTCGCATGGGCGGCGGCGGAAAAGACCTATGACGATTATGAACTGACGGTCACCAATCCCGGCGGCCATTCGTCTGAACCCCGGGCCGACAATGCAATCGCCGAACTGTCCGCAGCCCTGTCGCGTATCCAGAAATACCAGTTCAAGCCGGAGGAAAACGACATTACCCGCGCCTATTTCGAGGGGGCGGCCAGGCTGGAACCGGGCAGGCTGGGTGCCGCGATGAAGGCGTTCGCCGCCAACCCGGCGGATAAAAAGGCGATTGCGACCCTGTCGGCCGATCCGTCCATGGTGGGCAAGATCGGCACGACCTGCGTCGCCACGATGGTGAACGGGGGCCATGCGCTCAACGCCCTGCCGCAGCGGGCGACGGCCAACATCAACTGCCGTATCTTCCCCGGTCATTCCAAGGCCGACATCATGGCCGAACTGCAGAAGGTGGTGGCCGACCCGAACGTGCAGGTGCGCGACGTTTCGGCCGGGTCGGTCGCGACCGATGCCTCCCCCATGGACAAGGGCTTCATTGACGCGGTGACCAAGGCGATCCACGGCGTCTATCCCGGCCTGCCGGTCATCCCGTCCATGGAGGCAGGGGCATCGGACAACATGTGGTTCCGCGCCCATAACGTGCCCAGCTACGAAGCCAGCCCGCTGTTCATCAAGCCGTCGGAAAACTTCATGCATGGCCTGAACGAACGCACGCCGGTGGCCGCCATCGCGCCGGGCGTGGACTTCCTGCTGTCCATCATTCCCGATCTGTCCAACTGACCTGACCGCCGGGGCGTGCCTGCGCCCCGGTGATGGCTAACCTGCGTGGGGCAGGGGGCAGGCCCGCCGTGTTTCTGATAGGGCTGGAGCCATGTCCCGAACCATGCAGGAAGCCGTGATGCCGACAACTGTTCTCCATTCGCCCGATGATGTGCGCCGGATGCTTGCCGGTGGCGACGCGGTCGTGATCGATGTGCGCGACCGCAAGGATTTCGACGCAGGCCACATTCCGGGCGCGGTCAACATGCCCGATATCTTCACCTACCTGGCGGAAACCACGCAGGACGGCCTGCACACACTGCAGCAGACATTCGCCAGCCTGTTCGCGGATTACGGGCTGGATGGAAAAAAGACCGCCATCATTTATGAAGATGCCCTGCATACCCGCTATGGCGCGTCATGCCGGGGGTACTGGATCCTCAGCTACCTTGGCTATCCCGCTGTCGGCATTCTGGATGGCGGGCTGAGCGCATGGCGCAAGGGGGGCGGGGCACTCACGACCGAAACCATCACCCCTGTGCGCACCACATTCCCGCTGCATATCAATGCCGGGCTTATGGCAACCTATGAAGACGTGCGCGCAGCCCTGGGGGCGCCCACGGTCAGGCTGCTGGATAACCGTGACCGGGTGGAATGGCTGGGTGACAGTTCGTCGCCCTACGGTGTCGATTTCGCCCCGCGCAAGGGCCGTATACCGGGTGCGGTGTGGATCGAGTGGTATGATTTCATGAAGGTCACCGACAATCACGCCGCCTTCCGCAGCACCGATGAAATCCGTGCCCTTGCCGTCAGCCGTGGTCTGCGGCCCGATGATGACATCATCATCTACTGCTTCAAGGGCGCGCGGGCGGCCAATACCTATGTCGCGCTGGCTTCCGCCGGTTTCAGCCGCTTGCGGATCTACATGGGATCGTGGAACGAATGGTCCCGCAATCCCGCCCTGCCGATCGAGGACGGCCTGCCCAGGGCGGCCGCCCCGTATCGCGGCGACTGATCGCGCCGGGAATGGGGCGGGGCGCGCTTCAGGCGCGGCCCGCGGCCCCCTGTGCGGTAAAAGAAGTTCCCGGTGAAGCTTTTTCGAAAAGCTTCGGAAAATGCTGCCTTTTTGAAAAAGGCGGCACCAAAAAACCTTTATTTATCAATTGATTGTTTCGCGGTTATTAGGTCCGGTCCATGTCGGGCTGGTGACAGTGGTGGTGACAGTGCTGGTGGCTGGCGCGCGGTTGGTCAGCAGGTACCATGCAACCGCCACCAGCACGATGGCCCCGCCACCCATGACCGCCCCGGTCGGGCGTTCGCCGTAGAAGAGCCAGACCCATAACGGGCCAACGGGCACGTCAAGCAGCGAGATGAACCCGGTCTCGCCCGACGATATCAGCCGGCTGCCCTTCAGCAGCAGCATATACGCCAGTCCCATCGTCATGGTGCCGAACAGGGCGCAGGCCAGCATGGACTGGAACGGCGGGATGCCGGGCCGCATGACGGGAATGGCCACCAGCATGCAGATCCCTGACATCAGGGTGATGATGATGGTCATGTCCAGTGATGGGTAACGCTTCACCTGCACCAGCTGTATTGCAAAGCCGGTCGTCATGACCAAGGCCGCGCCAAGGCCCAGCAGGTCACGCGGGCTTGCCGCCGCCCGCCCCATGATGGCAATGCCCGCGATTGCGATCCCGCCCGCCACAAGGAAGCGCGTGGTGACCCGTTCACCCAGCCACACGAAGGCAATGCCCGTGGTGATGAAGGGCAGGGCGGCATAGATGATCATGACATTCGCCACGGTCGTCATCCGCAGGGCCATGACATAACAGATGGCCGATCCCACCGACACGGCAACGGTGAACACCCCCGGCCACCCCTGCCGCAGGATGACGCGCCCCAGCGCCCGCCGGTACAGCACCACGGCAAAGCCCCCGAGGGTCACGAAGGAAAAGAACGAGCGCCACGCCACGATGGTCCATGTGTCCAGGTGGCTCATCCGCACGAACAGGCCCGCCGTACTCCACAGCAGGGCGGACAGTGCGACGAGGGCAACGCCGACAGTGCGGCTGTGAAGGCGATCCATGGCGGCTCCGGAGGCTGCTGCGCGTCACGTATATCCGATGATCGTGGGGGTAGCCATTGCCAGACCGCAACATTTTGGCATGCCAACCCTGCTGCGACAGCATGCATCCGGGACGGACGCTGCGGACCGGTCGGCCCGGTCGCCGGAAAGGGATATCGGCCGCAGGCGGATGGTGTGCATGGTAATTTATGATATCGTAACGATCGCGATGCCAATATCGGAAGGATCGGGCAAAGTGTACATGCGCAATTCATTTTACGTGATCGCCTGCCTTGCAACCGCGACGCCTGCAATGGCCGCCCCCGCCAGCCAGCCCCTGCGCGCCGCGGTAACCGCGTCAACCCGCACCCCCGATCTGGTGGCGCGCGACGGGGCGCGGCATCCGTATGAACTGCTGTCGTTCTATGGTGTCACGCCACGATCGACGGTGGTGGAGATATGGCCGGGCGGCGGCTACTGGACTGAAATCCTGGCGCCGCTGTTGCGGGACAAAGGCGTCTATTATGCTGCGATGGGCGTGCCGGACGGGACGGAGGTCGAGCGTGAATATGCCGACTGGCCCGCGGCGATGAAGGCCCGGATCAATGCGCATCCTGACCTTTATGACCGTATTCATTATACGCAGTTCGGGCACGCGCATCCTGACCTGGCGCCAACGGGCACCGCCGACGTGATCCTGACCTTCCGCAACCTTCATAACTGGATGCAGGACAAGGATGCGCCCGAACTGCTGGCGGCTGTTCACAAGGCGCTCAGGACCGGCGGTATCTTCGGTGTCGAGGATCATCGCGCCCGCCCGACCAGGCCACAGGACCCCGATGCCGCAAGCGGCTATGTCCGGCAGGATTACGCAATCGCGCTGATCGAACGCGCCGGATTCAAACTGATCGGCACATCGGAAGTCGCGGCCAATCCCAAAGATACGACGGACTGGCCCAAGGGGGTCTGGACGCTACCGCCCACCTATGCGCTTGGCGCTGTCGATCATGCAAAATATCAGGCGATTGGTGAGGGCGACAATTTTGAACTGAAGTTCCGCAAGGTCGATTAGGTACTGGCACCGTGGGAGGCAAGGCCGTGCGTACGTCCACCGGCATGAAACTGGTCGCCATCACGGATAATGGGCAGCGCCGCGACATCACCACGAAGCTTGATGGGGCAGGCAACATTGACGGTGGCGCTGAAAGCCCGGCCTGCATGACCTATCGTGGCGCGTCATGCTCGTTCAATTTCATAACCGCGATGCCCGTGATCTGAAGGGCAAAAGCCACCGGGCGGCAGGACGCCGCGTCAGTGCGGCCCCCTGCATCGTCAGCCAACCGCCCCGATAACGGGTATCCAGTCCGGGGCAGGGCGTCTGACAGACAATCAATCGGGTCAGTCAAGGCAGAGGCATATATCGTGCTGCCCTGCCGGCATGACCTGAACATGAGATCACGGCGTTACCGGCCACCATGTGCGTAAAGCCCACCAGAAACAGCGGGCACACAATGCCGCAACAAAGGCCACTCGTTATCGTTTAGAGCAGGAGAGTGCTAAACAGGGGATCGCAGAGTGCTAAAACAGCTTGTGACAGACCCGTATGATGGTCCTGAAAAAGTCTAAAAATGTAAGGGAAATCAATCCTAACGCAGATGGTAGCGGTGGACGGATTTGAACCGCCGACCAAGGGATTATGATTCCCCTGCTCTACCGCTGAGCTACACCGCCATCGCGTTAGGATGAGTGCGGAATACCCGCGCTGTCGGGGCAAGTCAACCCGTGTTTTGGAAACCGGGATGAAAAGATCCGAAAACCCCATTGATTTGTCACGCCCCCCCAACAGGGGGTACTACTGGTGACCCCGCCCATAATCCGTAAACAACCCGGAAAGGCTATGCATCCTTCGTGAAAACAGAATTCCTGGCGCTCCTGACCAAGATCCGGCACCTCTTCGGGTGGCTGCCGGGACTGCTGTCCTCCGTACTCATGCTGTGCGTGGCGGGACTGGTGGCGGAGATGTTCAGCCGGTTCATCACGAAACTGATCCTGCGCATACCGGGGCAGAAACGCGGGGCGTTCGTGCGCTCCTTCACCATGGCCATGCAGCGCCCCGTGCGCATCATGCTGGTGATCATGTTTGTCGGCACGGCACTGCCGGTATCGGGCCTGCCCTATGACATCATGCAGGCCACCACGCATACGCTGGTGGTGCTGTTCGTGCTGATGCTGGGTTATGCAGCCGTGGTCGCCACGCGCATCCTGTCCGATGCATATCTCAAGCGGATCAATGGCAAGGATGACAAGGACGACATCCTGCTGCGCACCCACATGACGCAGGTGCGTGTACTGCGACGCACGACCGACCTGCTGATCGGCCTGCTGACCGTGGGCGCCGCGCTTATGACGTTCGAGCCGGTGCGGCAGTATGGTCTCAGCCTGTTCGCGTCCGCCGGTGCGGCGTCACTGGTGGTCGGTCTTGCGGCCCGCCCGCTGCTGACCAACCTGTTCGCGGGCATGCAGATCGCCATGACACAGCCCATCCGCATGGAAGACCTCATCATCATCAATGGCGACTGGGCGTGGGTGGAGGAAATCACCTCCACCTATGTCGTGCTGCGGGTATGGGACTGGCGGCGGCATATCGTGCCGATTTCGTATTTCCTGGAAAATACGTTCCAGAACTGGACGCATAATTCTGCGGCCCTGATTGGCGTGGTGTTCCTGTATGTCGATTTCAACGCGCCCATGGACCGCATCCGTGAACGCCTGCGCGAAATCGTGCATTCCGCCCCGTTATGGGACGGTAAGGAATTCGCGGTACAGGTGGCGGACTGCAACGCCCATGTCATGACGATCCGCGTGATCGCCAGTGCGCGTTCAGCCATGCAGAGCTGGGACCTGCGGTGCGAGATCCGTGAACAGATCCTCGCCTTCCTGCGTGATGAATGCCCCGAGGCCCTGCCGCGTGACCGCATATCGCACGTGGCGTCGGTGTCGGGGCTGGATGTGATGGGCGATCCGGGCATGCTGTCGCCGCCCGTCAAACGTCCGCCGCCCGGTGCCTATACAGGCCCGCGCAGCGGCACGAGCGGCGGCGGCATGAGCATGACCGACGGCGGTCAGGGCCACGGCTGACCACGTCCCTGAACCATAAAGACGTTTTTGGGGAAGCTTTTTTCAAAAAGCTTCCAACAATGCCGCCTTTTTGAAAAAAGGCGGCACCCGAAAACTTTTATTATTTTTTATCAGTCAGCTATTTTCAAACAGCCTTTTGTCAATTTTTCAGAACGACAGGTAAACGAACGCGGCCGCGCCGGCTGCGATGCAGTACCAGCCAAACGGGCGCAGCGCCCAGTCTTCATGGTCGCGGAAATAGCGCATCAGGATACCGGTGCAGACCAGGGCAACGACACCGGCCACGATGGATGCGATGATCGCCATGTGCATCTGTTCGGGCTGGGGCGGGGCGTGGCGCAGTTTCAGCGCCTCCAGCACGGTGGCGGCCAGGATGACCGGCTGCGCCATGAGAAAGGCGAACCGTGCCGAGTTTTCATGCGACAGCCCGCGCAGCAGGCCCCCCACGATACACGCCCCCGAACGCGACAGGCCGGGGAAGAAGGCCAGGCACTGGAACAGGCCGATCACCAGGGCTTCCCCGAAACCCAGGGAGGCGAGCGATCTGTTGCTGGTGGACAGCAGCCCCGCGCGCATCCGGTCCACCAGCAGCAGCATGACGCCGTTTAGCGTCAGGAAAACCGCCGCATACCGCGCCGTGCCGAACAGGCTGCGGATGGCGTGTTCACACAGCCCGCCAATCACCACGGCGGGAATGGTAGCGACAACCAGCAGCGCAAGGATGCGGATGCTGTCCATCTGTACGTTGACACCATGGCGCCCGACTGCCCCGGTGAACAGCGCCACCCAGTCGCGCCAGAAAAAAACCAGCAGGGCCGCGCATGTGCCCAGATGCAGCATGACCAGCAGGGGCAGGAACATTTCCCCATGCAGGTCAACGGGCCAGTGCAGCAGGGCGGGCACGATGGCCGCGTGCCCCAGACTGCTTATGGGAAACTGTTCTGTGGAACCCTGAATGATTGCAATGATAATAGCTTGAATGAGTGTCATTGTCCGCCCGTCCATGACGCAGTAGGATGAAAAGATAAGGCAAGGCATAGCGCTGATCCCACATCGCCCGTCATTGCGGCAGATTTCGGGATGGTGCGTGACCGCATCGGGCAGGGAGCCGTCATGGCAAGGCAAAAAAGTGGCGCGATCATCTCCAGCGGGCTTGTCCTTCTGGTTGCGGGAGGGTTCTGTGTCTATGCCCGCGCTTCGCAAAGCGGCGGATCACAGGATCGCTACCCTGTCATGGCGCGCTTCATTTCGGCGAACGGACTGGCAGTGGGGGCCAATGTGGACATGGACGGCGTGCCCGTCGGGCGCGTGACATCCATTGCACTGGATCCGGCAACCTACATGGCCAATGTGGGCTTCACGCTGGACCGTACATTGTCCCTGCCGACGGATACAACCCTGTCGATCGGCAGCCCGACGCTTACGGCGGACACGGCCCTGCTGGTGCAGCCGGGGCAATCCGCGGACAGGCTGAAACCCGGCGCGGTCATTACAAATACGCGTGAACCGCTCAGCCTGGAACAGCAGGTCAGCAACTACATCTTCGGCAATGGCGGCCTGCCCAGCGACTGAAAGGCGGCCTGAAAAGCCAGGCCAGGAAATATCGTGCAATCACAATAAAGTTGCTGGGTGCCGCCCTTTTTTCAGAACGCGCTCCACAAACGCCACCTTTGTGAAAAAGGCGGTACCCGATAACTCTTGTTGTTTTTTATCGTCGGGTTGCTTTCAGGCAGCTTGCAGGCGGGTAGGCCACGGCACTCAGTCATTCATCGGATAGGACGCCATGAGCCTGCGCTGGCGCAGCCACGCGCGCAGCATGGCCATCGCCCCGCTGCTTTTCCATCCCTCGCGCCGCTTTTTCGCGCCGATGCGGAAGGTTTCGCGGTAATGCATGAACTGCGTCATGTAGGCATCGCGCAGGGTGGTGCGGGCATCCCAGATATGGGTGGCCTCGGACCCCACGCCATTGATTTCGATGATCTGGAAATCCTCGCCCTTGCGCAGGCTGGCCAGGCTGAGGACCTTGGCGTCGATCCGGCCGAAATGGAAATCGGGAATGTCGCGCATGATGGTGTTCACGCGTGCCTGCAGTTCGGGTGTTATGTCCACCGCGCGGTCATGGAAAATCGAGCCCTTGCAGTGATTGCCCGCGAACACCAGCGGCAGTAACTGGCCCGCTGGCGGGATTTCATGCAGGCGCGCCTTCAGTCGTGGCAGGTAGATGTGGGGGACCAGGCGGGTGCGGGCATCGGCATGGATCAGTTCCTCCACCGTGGAGGTGCCATCACCTGTCAGGCACGGCACTTCCTTGTAGGTCAGGGAGGTGATGCGGCCGTCCGCCTCATCGGGGTGGCGGATGTAGAACAGGCCGACCTCGTGCCCGTAGGGGATCAGGTGCTGCAGCATGACCGGCACGTCGCGGCCGAATGCGGCCAGACCCGCGCGCAGGCTGTCTTCATCGCGCATGATCCGCACGCCGGTGCCATTGCACCCGATATCGGGCTTGAGCACGACGGGAAAGGACAGGCCTGCCCCCTTCATCGCCGCCAGCGCGCGCGGCAGGTCATCACGGCCCGTGGTCAGTACGGCATAGGGGGCGATCCACTTACGGGCCACATCTCCCGCCATGTCCAGGATCGAACTCTTGCTTTCCCCGCACAGGCCGCCGGTCTCGATCCGGGGGTTGGCGGCGGTGGGCAGGCTGAAATCACGGTGCCACAGCCCCAGTATGATCCAGTACAGCACGATGGGGGTGTAGAAGATCCATCCCGGCCAGAATTCAAACGCGGAAACCGTAGGGGCCCCGGCCTGCCTGTCCGGCCTGCTGTCAATGGCTGTGGTTACGTCGGTCATCGGGTCTCATTACTTTGCAAACGTGCGATCATGCGGCTGATCAGGAATATGGTCAGGACAAAACCGGCCATGCCTGCCCATTTCCATGTCCCCAGATGGTCGATCAGGAACTGCCCCACCCGCAGTGAGACAAGGAACAGCATGGATGTCCATATCAGCGTCGCCAGCACCGCCGCGATACAGAACAGCCCGAACCGTGCGCGGAAGAAACCACACGCGGTGTAAAGCGGCAAGCGCGCGCCGGGCACGAAACGGCTGATGAACACGATGCGGAATACGTTGCGGTCGAACCACTGTCCTTCCTGCGCGCCGCCGGGCAGGGTGATCCATTTCCGCGCCGGTGGCCACAGCGCCGCCAGCCTGCCCATGCCGTACAGCCCCATGTCCCCCACGACAATGCCGATATACAGCGCCACCAGCGCCACCGTAAGATCGACATGCCCGGTGCGCACCTGCATGGCGGTCATGATGGTCGCGGCGTCTTCCAGTATGAAGGTGCCGATGATGATCGCCAGCCCCTGCATGACAGGCGACGCCCCGGCCGCCATGAGGTAGGCGGTCAGCGTGGGCATGCGCGCAGTTCCAGCGTGTCCCGACCGGGCGGGATGGGAAAACCGTGACTACGCAAGCACAAGCCCTTCAGTCGGCCCGGCAGGCGGGCGTGGAAAACATTGGCCATAAGCGGCCAACGGGAAATGACGACGGGCGTTCTTGTGACATGCTTCGCCTGTCGTCACAAACGCGAAATTGTGTCGCAGCGTGTACACGGCCATGCCCGCGCCCCGTGTGGGCCGGCCCGACATTGATATGGATGCAAGTCAGACATTGAAACGGGGGCAAGGCCGTGGCACAGCATTCGGAATGCTTGTACGTCGCCGCCTTCTTCATGTCGCCGCCGCTTCCCTTGCCGGGGCTGGTGCCTCATGGCTCATGCCCGCGCGCGCGGCGCACCATGCGGCCGCGTCCGCCACGGGGGGCGGGGATTACGCCACCTTCCTGGCCACCGTGCGGCGTGATGCGATTCGTCAGGGGCTGACGGCTGATGCCGTGGCCCGGGCGCTGGCGCTGTCCGCGCCGAACATGCAGGTCATACAGCGTGACCGCAACCAGCCGGAATTCCACCTGACATGGGCGCAGTACCGTGACCGCGTGCTGACCCAGCGCAAGATCGCGGATGGCCGCGCCGCCTTCGCGCAGCAGCGCGCGATTCTGGAACAGCAGGTGCTGACCCGCTACGACGTGGCCGCCGGCGCGGTGATGGGCATATGGGGGCTGGAATCGGGCTATGGCGCGATGACGGGCAAATTCGCGGTGGTGGATGCGCTGTGTACCCTGGCGTTCGAGGGACGGCGTGCGAAATTCTTCCATGACGAGCTGTTCCACGCGCTGGCCATCCTCAATGCGGGCGACATCACGCCCGAACTCATGACCGGCAGTTACGCAGGCGCCATGGGGCAGCCGCAGTTCATGCCCTCGGCCTACGTGAAATACGCCGTCGATATCGATGGCGACGGGCGGCGCGACATCTGGCATTCCATACCGGACGTGTTCGGCTCCATCGCCAACTACCTTGCCGGGTCCGGCTGGGTGGGGGGCGAAAGCTGGGGCCAGCAGGTGATCGTGCCCGACACCGTGGCGCAGTCCACGCTGGGCCGCACCCAGACCCGCACGCTGGCGGAATGGATGGCGATGGGCGTGCGGCAGATGGGCGGCGCGCCCTTTGAACGGCCGGCCGATACCGGCGCCGTCCTGCGCCCCGACGGGCCGGGGGGCGAGGCCTTCATGGTCTATCGTAATTTCGCCGCGATCCGTCGCTACAATCCATCTGATTTCTATGCGCTGGCCGTTGGCCTGCTGGGGAACGAAATCGCGTGACGGACCCTGTCACGCCAGCCATGGCCGCGCGCCCGGCTGGCACCTACCGGACCAAGGATGCAATGCACACCCGACGTTTCCTTCTGGCTGGGGCCACCAGCCTTCTTGTATCCACCCCGGCATGGGCCGCGGGCCGCCGCCGCCATCCCGCAGCAATGCCCGCCGCGGCCGAACCCGCGATCCCGTCCTCCCCGGCGAACAGCCTGATCGGGCCGATCGACACCATTGCGCGGTGGGCGTGCATTGTCGATTACACCACGGGCGCCGTGATCCTGGAAAAGGCGGCGGATGAGCGCATGCCGCCGTCATCGCTGACCAAGATGATGACGGCCTATGTCGTGTTCGGCATGCTGCGTGCCGGCAGGCTGACGCTGGAACAGTCGCTGCCGGTCAGTGAAAAGGCATGGCGCATGCAGGGGTCGAAGATGTTCGTGCCCCTGAACGGGTCCGTTGCGGTGTCCGACCTGATACAGGGCATGGTGATCCAGTCGGGCAATGATGCGTGCATCGTGCTGGCCGAAGGCGTCGCGGGGTCGGAAGACCAGTTCGTCAGCATGATGAATGCGCAGGCCGCACAGCTGGGCATGACCAACAGCCATTTCCTGAACGCCACGGGCTGGCCGATGGACGGGCATTACATGTCCGCGCGCGATGTCGCGACCATCGCCATGCACCTGATCCACGATTTCCCCGAATATTATCATTTCTTTTCCGAACGCAGCTTCACCTTCAACAGGATATCGCAGGAAAACCGCAACGCGCTGGTGGTCCGGGGCGTGGCCGACGGGCTGAAGACCGGCCATACCGACGCCGGTGGCTTCGGGCTGTGCGCCAGCGCCGAACGCGGCGGCAACCGCATTGTCATGGCCATCAACGGCCTGCCCAGCAGCAACGCGCGCGCCAATGAGGGTGAGCGGCTGTTTGAATGGTCATTCGTCAATTTTGAAAACGCGACCCTGATCCGTAACGGCGCGGTGGTGGACAACGCCCCGGTCTGGCTGGGGCAGGCGCCCACCGTGCCGCTGGTCGCGACCCGTGACGTGACGCTTACGCTGCCCCATGGCTGGCAGAACCGGGTGCATGTCAGCGTGGATTACCGCAGCCCCGTGCCCGCGCCGGTCACGGCGGGGCAGCAGTTGGGTGAAATGGTTATTGCCAATACGGGCCTTGCGGAAATCCGCATTCCGCTGGTCGCGGGGGCCGCGGTGCCACGGCTGGGGCTTATGGGCCGGGCCTCGGCCGTGCTGGGTCGCAAGCTGGGACACGGCTAGGCCATGTCCGGGCTGTTCATCACGTTTGAAGGCGGCGAGGGGGCGGGCAAGTCCACGCAGGCCCGCCTGCTGGCCGACCACCTGCGCGGCCTCGGGCTGGATGTGGACCTGACGCGGGAGCCGGGCGGCACGCCGGGGGCGGAGGCGCTGCGCGACTTCCTGCTGTTTGGCGGTCACGACCTGTCGCCCCGGGCCGAGGTCATGGCCCATTTCGCCGCCCGCGCCGACCATGTTGACCGGCGTATCGCCCCGGCACTTGCGGCGGGGAAGGTGGTGATATGCGACCGCTTCAGCGATTCGACCGAAGCCTATCAGGGGCATGGGCTGGGCGATGGTGATCCCGCGCTGCTGGACATGATCGCCCACCTGCGCGCGCTGGTGCCCGTGGTGCCCGACCTGACCCTTGTGCTGCAGGTGCCACCCGCCATTGCCGTCGCCCGCATGGCGGAACGCGCCAATGGCCGCACCGACCGGTATGAAGCGCTGAACACCGCGTTCCATGCCCGTGTCGCGGCCGGGTTCGACGCGATTGCCCGGCGTGACGCCACGCGCTGCCGCCGCATTGACGCAAGCGCGACGATGGACGCAGTGCGCGACGACATCCGCGCTGTCGTCGGCCCGTACCTGAAACGGGCGGGCAATGCCTGATCCACGCGCCTGTCGCCGCCTGCTGGGGCATGACATGGCGTGGCAGGAATTCCTGTCGGTCATCCGCACCGGCAGGCTGCATCATGCCTGGCTGCTGACCGGGCCGGAGGGGATTGGCAAGGCCACCATGGCCTTCATGATGGCGCGTACCCTGCTGGGCGCGCAGGACCATGACAGCCCCGTGGGCCGCCGCGTTACCGCGGGCACGCATGCCGACCTGCTGGTGATCGCGCGCGGGATGGATGAAAAACGCCACCGCCCGCGCCGTGAAATCGTGGGCGATGACATCCGCCCCATATCCGCCTTCCTGCGCCGCACGGCGGCTGAAGGGGGCTGGCGGGTCGTGATTGTCGATGGCGCGGAATACATGAACCGCACGGCGGCCAACGCCATCCTCAAGATACTGGAGGAACCGCCCGAACGCGCCATCCTGATCCTGACCACATCGGTGCCCGGACGGCTGCTGCCCACCATCCGCAGCCGCTGCCGGGTGCTGGCCCTGTCGCCGCTGGATGACGCGGCCATGCGCGCGGTGCTGGCGGACATGGAATCCGCCCCCACGCCGGACCAGGTCGCGCGCATCCTGCCGCTGGCCCACGGCGCGCCGGGACGGGCGGGGGGGCTGCTGGCGGGGAATGCAGCGGAACTGACCGCAATCGTGGCGGGCGTGATGGATGGCACGGTGGGGGAGGATGCCGGGTATGACATTGCCGAACAGGTGACCCGGCGTGAAAATGGCTTTAGCGTCTTTTTCGATCTGCTGTGTGATGCCATATCAGACAGGACGCGTAACCTTGCCCTGCGCACGGAGCAGGGGCGTGAGGGGGATCCGCATCCGGCCCGACTGGCCCTGCTGTGGCAGGACATGGTACGGCTGCGCGCGGAAACCGAACAATTCAATCTGGATAAACAGCAGGCGCTGCTTACGGCGCTTGCGCGGGTGAGTGGAATATGACACGGCGCTACTACGTCACAACACCAATCTATTACGTGAACGGGGCGCCGCATATCGGCCACGCCTATACATCGGTCGCAGCCGATGTGATCGCGCGTTTCAAGCGTCTGGCGGGGTTTGACGTCTTTTTCCTGACCGGCACGGACGAACACGGGCAGAAGGTGGAACAGGCGGCGCAGGCGGCGGGCATGACCCCCATCGCCTTTGCCGACCGCGTGGCCGCCGATTTCCGTGACATGTACGACAAGATGGCCATTTCGTACGATGACTTCATCCGCACCACCGAACCGCGCCATGCGGACGGCGCGCAGGCGCTGTGGAAAAAGTTGGAGGAAAACGGCCATATCTACCTTGGCGCGTATGAAGGCTGGTACGCCACGCGTGATGAGTGCTTCTATGGCGAGGAAGAACTGATCGACGGCCCGGACGGGAAGAAGGTCGCCCCCACGGGTGCCGCCGTGGAATGGGTGAAGGAACCGTCGTACTTTTTCAATCTGTCCAAATTCGGTGACAGGCTGCTGGAACTGTACGAAACCCGCCCCGGCTTCATCGAACCCGCCAGCCGCCGCAACGAGGTGGCGAGTTTCGTGAAGCAGGGCCTGCGCGACCTGTCCATAAGCCGCACCAGCTTCAACTGGGGCATTCCCGTGCCGGGCGACCCGAAGCATGTGATGTATGTGTGGGTGGACGCGCTGGCCAACTACCTGTCCGCCGTGGGTTACCCGGACCAGACGGCCCCGCGCTGGGATTTCTGGCCCGCTAACCTGCATCTGGTGGGCAAGGACATCCTGCGCTTCCATGCCATCTACTGGCCCGCGCTGCTGATGGGGGCGGGGCTGGACCTGCCCGATCGCGTGTTCTCGCACGGGTGGTGGACCATCGAAGGCCAGAAAATGAGCAAGTCGCTGGGCAATGTGGTGGATCCGCGCGACCTGGTGGCGGAATTCGGCCTCGACCCGATCCGGTTTTTCCTGATGCGTGAAATGCCCTTTGGCGGTGACAGCGACCTCAGCCGTCGCGCCATCATCTCGCGCATGAATGTCGAACTGGCCAATGACCTTGGCAACCTGGCCCAGCGCACGCTGTCGCAGATCGCACGCAACTGCGATGGAAAGCTGCCGCCGCAGGGCACCCACACGCCCGAGGACACGAAGCTTCTGGCCGCCGCCAGCCTGCTGCCGCAGATCATGCATGAACAGATCGACCGGCAGGCCCTGACCGATGCGCTGGAGGAAGTGTGGAAGGTCATTCGCGCCTGCAACGCCTATATCGACCATCAGGCGCCATGGAAGCTGAAAAAGACCGATGCCGCCCGCATGGGCGACGTGCTGCGCGTGCTGGCCGATGCGCTGCGCATTATCGCCACCGTGCTGCAGCCCTACATGCCCGGCAGCATGGATAAAATGCTGACCCAGCTTGGCGTGCCAGATGATGCGCGGGATTTTGCATCCCTTGATGCACCGCTGCCGGCGGGATGCACGCTGCCCGCGCCGCAGGGCATTTTCCCCCGCCATGTCGAACCGGAGGCTTCATGACCCGTACGGGACTGACCGACTCCCACTGTCACCTTGACCATTTTTCCGATGAGGAAATGCCCGAAATCCTGGCCCGCACGCGGCAGGCCGGGGTGGATGGCATGGTGACCATCGGCACCCGCCTGTCCCGCGCCGACCAGCAGAAGAAGCTGGCGACGCTGGATACGCCCGACCTGCGGGTATGGTGCACCATTGGCACCCATCCCGACCATGTGGATGAGGAAGTCCTGCCCGACGCGGCGGCACTGGCGGCGATGGCCGATGACCCCCGCGTGGTGGGCATTGGCGAAAGCGGGCTGGACTATTTCCATGGCCAGCCCGACATCCGGCCGAAGCAGCATGAAAGCTTCCGCGTGCATATCGACGCGGCGCGGCGCACCGGCCTGCCGCTGGTGATCCACACGCGCGAAGCCGATGACGACACGCTGGGTATCCTGCGCGACGAGACCGCGCGTAATGGCGCGTTCCCGTTCCTGATCCACTGTTTTTCATCCGGGCCGGACCTTGCGCGCGGGGCGCTGGAACTGGGGGGGTATATCAGCTTCTCCGGTATCGCGACGTTCAACCGCGCGCAGTCGGTGCGTGATGTGGCGAAAGACGTGCCGGATGACCGGCTGCTGGTGGAGACCGATTCGCCCTACCTTGCCCCGGTGCCGCGCCGTGGCAAGCGCAACGAGCCGGGATACGTGGCCTATACCGCCCGCATGCTGGCTGAACTGCGCGGGATGGAAGATGCCGCGTTCGCGGAAATGACAACCCGCAATTTCAGCCGCCTGTTCAGCCGGGCGGTCTGACGGATGGAAATGATCATCCTTGGCTGCGCCGGCTCGGCTGGCGTGCCCATGCTGGGTGGCCCGGACGGGGCAGGGGACTGGGGTGAATGCGACCCGAACGAGCCGCGTAACCGCCGCACGCGGTCATCCGTCATCATAAGTGACGGGCCGGGGCGCATGCTGCTGGTTGATACGGGGCCGGACCTGCGTGACCAGTTGCTGGCGCAGCGGATCGGCGTGGTGGATGCGGTGCTGTACACCCACGCCCATGCCGACCATATCGCCGGGCTGGATGAACTGCGCGCCATCAACCGCATCATTGGCGGCCCGCTGCCGGTTTATGGCACGCGGCAGGTGATGGATGAAATCAGCATCCGCTTCGACTACGCCTTCCGCCCCTGGACGCCGCCGCACATCTTCCGTCCCATACTGGATGTCCATCATGTGATGCTGCCATCCACCGTAGTGATGGCGGGGATGGAAGTTCAGGTATTCGGCCAGTGCCATGGCAGGACCGAAACGCTGGGCCTGCGGGTGGGGCCTATGGCCTACTGCACTGATGTCGCCGAAATGGATGACGTGGCGCTGGATACGTTGCGCGGCGTCGATACGTGGGTGGTGGACTGTTTCCAGCGTGGGGACCATCCATCCCACGGGTGGCTGGCGCGGGTGCTGGAATGGCGCGACATCATCCAGCCGCGCCGCACGGTGCTGACCCATATGGGGCCGGACATGGACTGGGCGTGGATGCAGGCCAACCTGCCCGACGGGGTCGAGGCGGCGTATGACGGGCTGCGCCTGCATGCTGGTGAAAAATAAAAGTTTTTCGGGTACCGCCTTTTTTCAAAAAGGCGGCGTTCCCTGAAGCTTCCTGAAAAAAAGCATCACCAGAAATCTTCTTGTGACCGCAGGATATTTTGCCACGCGTCGGAGCGGCCTGGCCGCCGTTTGCGCAATAAAGCGCATCGGACCTGCGCGTAATGCTTGCCAGCGCCCGATTAGCACCCTAAGAGGGTGCGCCAACGGTCGGTGACCCGAGGCGCGGGGTAGCCGCCATCTGCTGACGAGGCCCCTGCATCATGTCTTCCACTCCCAAAAACACATCCGCCCCCCGGCTTGAGGACCGCATCCGCGAGGCCCTCGCCTTTGATGACGTGCTGGTTGTTCCTGACGAATCGAATGTCCTGCCATCGCAGACATCGACCAAAACCCGGCTGACGCGCAAGATTACCCTGAATATCCCGCTGATCTCATCAGCCATGGATACCGTGACCGAAGACAGCATGGCCATCGCCATGGCGCAGAACGGCGGCCTTGGCGTGATCCACAAAAACCTGACGATCGAACAGCAGGCCGAGCAGGTCCGCCGCGTCAAACGTTTCGAATCGGGCATGGTGGTCAACCCCGTCACGGTCTATCCCGACCAGACACTGGCGGAAGTGAATGCCATCATGTCCCGCCACGGGATCAGCGGCCTGCCGGTGGTCGAACGCGAGACCAACCGCCTGGTCGGCATCCTGACCAACCGCGATGTCCGCTTCGCCACCGATCCGGCGCAGCGCGTGTATGAACTGATGACGCGCGAAAACCTGGTGACCGTACGCAACAACGTGGACCGGGACGAAGCCCGCCAGCTGCTGCACCGCCACCGGATTGAAAAGCTGCTGGTCATTGATGATGAAGACCGCTGCATCGGCCTGATTACCGTCAAGGACATGGACCGTGCGGTGCAGTATCCGCAGGCCAACAAGGACAGCCTTGGCCGCCTGCTGTGCGCGGCCGCGACCGGCGTGGGCGATGATGGTGTTGCGCGCGCGCGCGAACTGATCGCGGCGGGCGTGGATGTGGTGGTGATCGACACCGCCCATGGCCATTCATCGGGCGTGCTGAAAAGCATCGAGCGCATCCGCGCCATTGAAAACGATATCCAGATCATTGCCGGTAACGTCGCGACACCCGAAGCGGCGCGTGCGCTGATTTCCTCGGGCGCGGACTGCGTGAAGGTGGGCATCGGGCCGGGGTCGATCTGCACCACGCGCGTGGTCGCCGGTGTGGGCGTGCCGCAGTTTTCCGCCGTCATGGAAACCTCTGCCGCGTGTCATGAACTCGACGTGCCTGCCATTGCCGATGGCGGAGTGCGGACCTCGGGCGATATCGTCAAGGCGATCGGGGCAGGTGCCGACGTGGTCATGATCGGCTCGCTGCTGGCCGGCACGGAAGAAGCGCCGGGCGAGGTGTTCCTGTATCAGGGCCGGACCTACAAGTCCTATCGCGGCATGGGTAGCCTTGGCGCCATGTCCCGCGGGTCGGCGGACCGCTATTTCCAGCAGGACATCAAGGACACGCACAAGATGGTCCCCGAAGGGATCGAGGGCCGCGTGGCCTACAAGGGCGCGATGGGCGCGGTCATTCACCAGCTGGTGGGCGGACTGCGCGCGGGCATGGGCTATACCGGTTCCGCCACCGTTGCCGACCTGCAGCAGCGCGCGCGCTTCCGCCGCATTACGGGCGCGGGCCTGCGTGAAAGCCATGTGCATGACGTGTCGATCACGCGTGAAGCCCCCAACTACCGGCAGGACTGACCCTGCCGGTTCCATGACAGCAACGGTTCCATAATCCATGACACCCAGTGCACGGCTTTCCGCCGCCATTGACCTGCTTACCGCAATGGAGGCGACGCCACAGCGGCCTGCCGATGCGCTGGCCAATGCCTTTTTCCGTGAACGGCGATATATTGGCGGCGGCGACCGCCGGGCCATTTCGGCCCGCGTGTGGCGTATCCTGCGGCACTGGCGCAGGCTGCACTGGTGGATCGAACGCGTCGGCATGCAGCCAACGCCCCGCCTGCTGGCGCTGGCCATGATGGCGCTGGACCCGCAGGGGCGTGAAAACCCCGATGACCTGTTTACGGGCGAACGCTATGCCCCGCTGGGCCTGACCGGGCCGGAGCGGCGGCTGTATGACCAGCTTCGTGACCAGGATCTGACCCATCCCGACATGCCGCGCGCGGTCGTGCTGGAGGTGCCGGACTGGCTGCTGCCCCGTCTGGAACGGACGTTTGGCGACGGGCTGGAGGCGGAACTGGCCGCGATGGAGGGGGAGGCGACGCTGGACCTGCGCGTCAACCTGCTGAAATCAGACCGCCCCACCGCGCGTGCCGCGCTGGAGACAGACGGCATCCGGGCGCAGGACACGACGCTGTCCCCATGGGGCCTGCGGGTTGCGGGCCGCCAGCCGGTGACATCATGCGCGGCCTTCCGCAGCGGCATGGTGGAAATACAGGATGAAGGCAGCCAGCTGGTCGTGGCCGCCGTGGGCGCGCGGCCGGGCATGCGCGTGCTGGATTACTGCGCGGGGGCTGCGGGCAAGACGCTGGGCATGGCCATGACCATGGAAAATTGCGGCCATATCGTCGCATGCGATGTGTCCGAACCCCGGCTGGAAGGGGCGGTGCGTCGCCTGCGCCGCGCGGGCGTCCATAATGCCGAACGCCACCTGCTGGTTGCGGGTGACCGCTGGGCGCGTCGGCGCAGCGGCAGTTTCGACCGCGTGCTGGTTGACGCACCGTGCACCGGCACCGGCACATGGCGGCGCAACCCCGATGCCCGCCTGCGCCTGCGTGAACGCGACCTGCTGGAACTGACCGCCAAGCAGGCCGACATCATTGACCGCGCGGCCAGCCTTGTCCGGCCCGGCGGGCGGATGGTGTATGCCACGTGTTCCATCCTGCGGGAGGAGAACGGCGACCAGATCGCGGCTTTCCTTGCGCGCAACCCCGCCTTTTCGGTAGTGACGCCCGATGGGGTGGACGATGACCTGCCGCCGGGCCTGGCGGTGGACGGACAGGTACGCCTGACGCCGCGCCAGCACCATACGGACGGTTTTTTTGCTGCCATCCTGCAGCGCGATTCCTGATATGATATTTCTGCGGCGGGGTGCTTGGGCATAACCTGCCGACGGGAATGACAGGCGTTTTCGGGTGCCGTCTTTTTGGGAAAGGCGGTGTTTCCCGATGATTCCTGAAAAAAGCTTTATCAGAAATTTCTTTATAATCTGCAGGACGTCTCATAGGCAGGTTGTGAAAACAGTCTTCTGGATAACAAGAAAAACCACACGCCAGAACCGCATTCCGGGCCCATGAAACAGATATGGCGGCGGCAGGGGCGTTTGCGTTTGCAACAACGCGGGACATGGGCATGCAGGCAACAAACCTTGCGATTGGAATTCTGTGCGTACTGGGCGGCGGGATCGCGGCCCAGTGGGTGGCGTGGCGGTTCAAGCTGCCGGCCATCGTGCTGCTGTTTTCCCTTGGCCTGATTTTCGGGCCGGGACTGGGAATCCTGCACCCCGGGGCTGCGATCGGACCGTATTTCCATCCGCTTGTGTCCATGGCCGTGGCCTTCATCGTGTTCGAGGGCGGGCTGGCGCTTGACCTGCGGCAATGGCGTGAATCGGGGGAGGGCGTGCTGCGGCTGACGGTCGCCGCCCTGCCGATCAACTGGATACTCGGCTCGCTTGCCGCGCATTATGTCGGGCACCTGCCATGGGGGACATCGTGGCTGTTTGGCGCGATCGTGGTGGTGACGGGGCCGACGGTGGTGCTGCCGTTGCTGCGCCATACCAAGCTGCGGCCACGGGTTGCGGCCTTCCTGCGATGGGAAGCCATCGTCAATGACCCCATTGCCGCCATCCTCGCGACGCTGGTGCTGGAATGCCTGCTGATCCGGCCGGCGCATGACGGGGGCATTTCGCTGGCGACGGTGGAAATCGGGCCGCACTTGCTGTTCGCCACCATGTTTTCGATTGCATGCGGCATTTTTCCCGCAATCCTGATCAAGTTCCTGTCCGCGCGCGACATGCTGCCCGAAATCCTGCGCATTCCCATGATCCTGGCCTTTGTCATGACGGTGGCCGCACTATGCAACCTGATCATGCAGGGGGCGGGGCTGATGGCGGCCACGGTGTTTGGCATGGCGCTGGCGAACCTGCATGTGACCGGCATGTCGGAACTGCAGCGGATCAAGGAATCCCTTGGGGTGATCGTGGTGTCGTGCCTGTTCGTGCTGCTGACGGCCGACCTGCCGCGCGCGCTGCTGACCGAACTGTCGCTGCCCATCATGGCGCTGACGTTCACCGTCATGTTCGTGGTCCGGCCGCTGGGCATTTTCCTGTCCACCATCGGGGCCAGCATGTCATGGCAGGAACGGCTGTTCGTGGGCTGGATCGCGCCGCGTGGCATCGTGGCGGCGGCGGTGGCGGGGGTTGTCGGCCTGCAGTTGCATGAAGCGGGATATCCGGGTGGCGACCTGATCACGCCCGCCGTGTTCGCGCTGATCGCATCGACCATGATCCTGCACGGGTTTTCATTGCGGCCCATGGCGCGCGCGCTGCGCCTGACCCTGTCGGATGAACCGGCGCTGGCCATCATGGGGGCCAATGCGTGGTCCACCAACCTGGCCCGCGTGGTGCATGACCGGGGCATACCGGTGCTGCTGGTCGATACCTATGCCCCGGCGCTGAACAAGGCGGCGGGGTTCGGCATCCCGATCCTGCGCGCGGAACTGCTGTCGGTCGAGGGGATGGAAAGTCTGGAGGAGCGCCCGGCGGACTACCTGATCGCGGCGACGCCGGATGCGATCTATAACGGCCTTGTCTGCGCGCGTATGGCCCCAGACCTTGGCCGCCAGCGCGTGTTCCAGGTCAGTCCCGGCATCGCGCGGCTGGACCTGTATCACGGCCTGAGCCGGGATTCGCGTGGCAAGGTGCTGGGGGAACCGGGGTGGAATTTCTCCTATATCGATTCCCTGTACGCCCGGGGCTGGCGCTTTGGCAGCCACGTCATGGAAGAACATGTGGAGGAAGCCGACCTGCTGTCCGGTCCGGGCATGCTGTTCATGATCATCCGCAAGGGCAGCGCGATCTGGATCTTTTCTGCCGAGGACGCGATTCCGGCTGAACCGGCGCAGGGCGACATCATCGTCATGCTGCTGCCGCCCGCGCCCGCCGCGGTGGCGGCGGCTTCATCCCCGGCGGCGGGACCTATACCGGCCTGACGTCGATTTCCGTCAGCCCGGCGGCCAGCAGGTGGCGCAGCACGGGTTCGGGCAGGGCGATGCAGCCTTCCGTCGGGCGGCCGCCTTTTGGCGGCAGGTGCATGAAGATGGCCGACCCCGCGCCAGAATGAACCGGTCCGTCGTTATAACCTAGAACCACGATAATGTCGTAAACGTGATCTTCCCGCCACAGCCGTTCGTGCCGCGCGGGATGGGGCAGGCTGACATGCCGGTTGTAATCGGGATGGCCGGGGTCGTCGCACCATCCATCAAGCGGGGAAAGCGGTTCCACAGGTAGATGACAAACAGGTGATGGGATCCGGTCGGCGCGATAGAACACGCGCCGCAGCGGCAGAATACCGCTGGGTGTTGCGTGATCTCCCTCCATTTTGCGGTTTTTTATGCCGCCCGCGCCGATAATGGCGGGGAAAATTTCGCGCATGCAATGCAGTTGTGCATCCAGCCCTGTATTCGTTTGTAAAATAGCGCGTATCATGAATTCCTCTGGATCGGGTCGTATTTATATTAATTCCGGCCTAATCTGGCAGCATACGGCATGATGGCCGGCGGGTCGCGGGCCTGTCGGTGGTGTGGCCGGAAATGAACACAAAGACAGAGACCGTCCTGCTAACGGGGCGGGACTAAAGTGATAAAGAGGGTTCGATGGCAGGAGCACGTCCCATACTGATAGCGGACGACGATCAGACTTTACGTCAGATGCTCGTTGAACAGCTGCAGATTGATGGTGAATTTGAAGCGATCGAGGCCGGCTCCGTCGCCGAGGCCTGGGAAAAGCTGCAGAAGCCGGGGGCGCGTTTCGACGCGATCATCCTCGATGTGTCCCTGCCCGACGGGGACGGGCGCGATTTCTGCGCCGACCTGCGGCGCAAGGGCAAGCGCATTCCCATCATCATCCTGACTGGTTCCGATGACGAGACGGACGTGGTGCGCGGCCTGGATGCCGGTGCAAACGACTACGTCGCGAAACCGTTCCGCATTGCCGAGCTTCTGGCCCGGCTGCGCGCGCAGATGCGCATTTTTGAAAACAGCGAGGACGCGGTCTTTGCAATCGGGCCATATATCTTCCGCCCGTCCGCCAAGCTGCTGCAGGAAACGGCCAAGAACCGCCGGATCCGCCTGACGGAAAAAGAGGCCGCGATCCTGAAGTTCCTGTACCGCGCGGGCACGCGCCCCGTGCCACGTCAGGTACTGCTGAACGAGGTCTGGGGCTATAACGCCGCCGTGACCACGCACACGCTGGAAACGCACATCTACCGCCTGCGCCAGAAGATCGAGCCCGACCCCACCAACGCCACCCTGCTGGTAACGGAAGGCGGCGGTTACCGCCTGGACCCCGAAGGGGGCAAGACCGCCATCGCCTGATGGGTGATGGCCCGCATTCGCAGGTTATCTGACGGGCCGCCCGGTTTCGGGCGGCCCGGTCGCGTTTATGGGGGAGCGTTCAGGCGTCCAGGTCGATCATGACCGGCACGTGGTCCGATGGCTTGTCCCAGTCACGTGCCGCCCGCAGCACCTGCATGTCGCGCAGGGCGGGCGTAAGGTCTGGCGTGACCCAGACATGGTCCAGCCGGCGGCCACGGTTGGATCTGCTCCAGTCCCGGTTGCGGTAGGACCACCACGTATAAAGCTTTTCCGTTGCGGGGACGAAGTGGCGCATGGCGTCGACAAAGCCGGTCTGCTGCCATGCCAGCAGGCGTTCGGTTTCGGCTGGCGTGTGGCTGACGATCTTCAGCAACTGCCTGTGGCTCCATACATCCTGTTCCAGCGGGGCGATGTTCAGGTCGCCCACCAGCACGGTGCGCCGCATGTCACGGCCGGAAAACCATTCCCGCGCTTCGTCCACAAACGCCAGCTTGTGGGCGAATTTCGGGTTTTCCGCCGGGTCGGGAATGTCGCCGCCCGCAGGCACATAGAAATCATGCACGTCAATCGCGTCAGCGCCCGTACCATGGCGTATGGCGATGTGGCGGCAGTCACCCCGCTGGCACCAGTCGGGCGCGTCCTCCAGCACGGTTACGGGCTGGCGTGACAGGATCGCAACCCCGTTATAGCCCTTCATGCCGCGAAACACGACGTGGTCGAATCCCAGCGCACGCACCGCATCCAGCGGGAACAGGCTGTCGGGCACCTTGGTTTCCTGCAGGCAGACGATATCGGGGGACGTGTCCCGGCACAGCTGGGCCAGCAGCGGCATCCGCAGGCGGAGGGAATTGATATTCCATGTCACAATACGCATATCGGGTGCATTGCCGATCGGGCGCGGGCTGACAAGAATATTTTTGTGCGTTCGATCCCCCGTGCGAGACAAAAACAGGAACGAATTACAAAAGGCGGCTGATATTCCGTGTAAAATGGAAACCGGGTTTTCCACCACGGAGATGCCACAATTTGTCCACCTGTGGGGTTGACAGGGCGGATTTGGGTTCATGCGGGGTGGGATTTTTTTTCCGGCCATCGGGTGGTCGGATATAGTGTTTTGAAAACAATAGGTTATCGTTAGTGATGTTTTTTTGGGCAATCCAAGTGCAGGAAAGGAAAACCGCCATCCGCACGTTTTTTTCTGCTGCTGCTCCACAGACTTATCCACATTATCGGTGGATGAACGGCTGCCATCCATGACAACCGCCGTTTCGACCGCCCCCGTTCAGCCTCCCGCCCAGCCGGTCGGGGTGGAAGCGATACACCACGCCCTGCAGACCATGCCGCAGTCACCGGGCGTGTACCGCATGCTGGGGCCGAAGGGTGACGTGCTGTATGTGGGCAAGGCGCTGAACCTGAAAAAGCGGGTCACGTCCTATACCCATGTCAGCCGCCTGACCGAACGCCTGCGCCGCATGGTGTCCGAAACCCGCAGCATGGAAATCGTCACCACCCATACCGAGGCCGAGGCCCTGCTGCTGGAGTCCAACTACATCAAGCGCATGCAGCCGCGGTACAACATCCTGCTGCGTGATGATAAAAGTTATCCATGGATCATGCTGACGGACAAGCATGATTTTCCCCAGATCAGCAAACATCGCGGCAAGCCGGTGAAGGGGGCGTCATACTGGGGGCCGTTCGCCTCCGCGTGGTCGGTCAACCAGACGCTGAACCTGCTGCAGCGCACCTTCCTGCTGCGTTCGTGTTCCGACAGTGAATTGCAGTCCCGCACGCGCCCGTGCCTGCTGCACCAGATCCATCGCTGCGCGGCACCATGCACCGACCGTATCAGCCGCGAGGATTATGCCAGACTGGCGGGGCAGGCACGTGACTTCCTTGCCGGCCGCAACCCCCGCATGCGCGAGCAGCTGGGGCGCGAGATGGAGGACGCAGCCGGCGCGCTGGAGTTCGAGCGCGCGGCGGCGATACGCGACCGCATACGCGGGCTGTCGGCATTGCAGCAGGATTCCAGCGTCATCAATCCCTCCACCGTGACGGATGCGGATATCATCGCCATCTGGCAGATCGCGGGGCAGTCGTGCATTCAGGTGTTCTTCATCCGTGCCGGGCGCAACAACGGCAACCGCGCGTTTTTCCCCACGCATGCGCGGGACGAGAACGCGCCCGACGTGCTGGCCGCCTTCATCGGGCAGTTTTATGATGACAAGCCACCGCCCGCCCACGTGCTGGTCAATCAGGACCTGCCGGAAGTGGATGTGCTGGCATCCGCGCTGACCCTGCGCCGGGGCCGCAAGGTCGAGATCACGCACCCGCAGCGCGGGGAAAAGCGCGGGGTGATCGAACATGCCGAAATCAATGCGCGTGAGGCGCTGGAACGCAGGCTGGCGGAAAGTGCGGGGCAGGCCCGGCTGCTGCAGGGGGTGGCCGACCTGTTCGGGCTGGACGCGCCGCCGCGCCGGATCGAGACCTATGACAACAGCCATATCCAGGGGGCCAATGCCTATGGCGTGATGGTGGTCGGCGGTCCGGAAGGGTTCGACAAGCGCGCCTACCGCAAGTTCTCCATCAAGGGGCCGGTCACGCCGGGCGATGACTTCGCCATGATGCGCGAGGTGCTGGAACGCCGCTTCCGCCGCGCGCTGAAGGACCGCGAGGAAGGCGTCCGGCCCGAGGACTGGCCCGACATCCTGCTGATCGACGGTGGGGCGGGGCAGTACACCGCCGTGCGCGGCGTGCTGGATGAACTGGGCGTGACGGGGGTGACGCTGGTGGGTATCGCCAAGGGGCCGGACAGGGATGCGGGCCGCGAATGGTTCCATACCGAAGGCCGCGCGCCCTTCCAGCTTCCACCGCGCGACCCGGTGCTGTATTACCTGCAGCGCTTGCGCGACGAGGCGCACCGCTTCGCCATCACCACCCACCGGGCCGGACGGTCCAAAACGCTGGTGCGCTCGGAACTGGACGATATTCCCGGCGTTGGACCTGCACGCAAACGCGCGCTGCTCAAGCATTTCGGCTCGGCGCGCAGTGTGCGGCAGGCGGGCCTGGGGGAACTGGAAAATGCGCCTGGTATCAATCGTGACATGGCGCGCGCCATATACGGATATTTCCATCCCGACTGGACAGGAGAGTGATCGGCTGTCATGCAGATGTGAGCATATGACCTGCCTGACAGGCGTTATCAGTATTTCGGTTTTCCCTCTTTTTTGGCTATAGCAGTACCAGCATGCTTACCGACCTGCCCAATCTCCTGACCCTGTCCCGCATTGTCGTGGTCCCTGTCGTTGTCGGGCTGGTCGTCATCCATACGGCGCAGACCGACTGCGCGGCGTGCATCCTGTTCATACTGGCGGGCATCACCGATTATCTTGATGGCAAGCTGGCGCGGGCATGGAACCAGAATTCCGACCTGGGCCGCATGCTTGACCCGATTGCGGACAAGCTGCTGGTGGGGGCGTCGCTCATGGTCATGGCGGGGCTTGGGCGGTTGCCGTATGGCTGCCTGTATCCGGCCATCATCATCCTTTCGCGTGAAATCCTGGTCAGCGGGCTGCGCGAATACCTGGCGGCAACCCGTGTCGGCCTGCCGGTGACGCGGCTGGCAAAATGGAAGACCGGATTCCAGATGACCGCCATCGGCTTCCTGCTGGCGGGCGACAGCACGGCGCATCTGCTGCATATCGGCTGGCTGCCGGTTGACGCGATGGGCGCGGTCATGATGTGGATCGCCGCAATCCTGACCCTGATTACCGGGTGGGATTACCTGTCCACCGGCCTGCGCCATGTCAGTCGTGGCACGCCGGGGGCCACGAAATTATCTTCCTGACCTACATGAAAAATTAACGCGCGGCGTGGTTGCTCTCTCCTGTGCGGGTCATCTGGCCCGCCTTGTGCCGGACAGGTCAGGGGAGGATACGGTGCGCAATGCAATGGTACTGTCATTGCTGGTAGGGCTTGCGGGGTGTGGTGGCTTTGGCCATATCCTGTCTGACAATACGGAACTGCCCGGCAGCCTGCCCAACACCCCACGTCCCGAGGTCGAGAACATGCGCCGCGTGGCGGGGCAGGCGCCACAGGTGCTGCCCATACTGCCGCAGGAACGCAATATCTGGCCGGTCGTGCGGCCGGGGCAATCGGTGCTGGCCGCGATCGGGGCGGACGGTGTCGTCAGCGCCGGTGCGCGTTCGCAACTGGTGGAACGCGAGGTGGACCTGCCCGCGGGCGGCGAGATGCAGATCGGCAACGATGCGGACCCTGTGGACGACCCGGCAGCGGGGGCGCGCGTTTCCGGATTGTCTTCGGGGCCATCGGCAACGCATAAGGGCGTATCGGATTCGGCCATTGTCGTCCCGAACGGCGATGGCACAAACACCGTGGTCGCATCTGACGGCACGGTTCAGGAACAGCAGGCACCATGATGGGCGCAGGCCGCATGGGAACGCTGTATCCATACAGGGAGATGACACCGGAATGCTGCGCATTCTCTATTTCGCATGGTTGCGGGACCGGCTTGGCCGCCCCGGTGAGACACTGCCCATGGGGGCGGATGTGCATTCCGTGCAGGACCTGATCGACCAGTTGCGCGCGCGCGGCGGGCCGTATGGGGAGATATTCGCGAAACCCGAACTGATCCGTGTTGCCGTGAACCAGAGTTTCGCCACGATTGACGCCCCTATTGCCGCCAATGACGAAATTGCCTTCTTCCCGCCGGTCACGGGGGGCTGACACCATCATGCCCTGCGTTACGGTCCGTGTTCAGGCGGAAGCATTCGATGCCACCCACGAAACCGCCCTGCTGCTGCGCGGACAGGACGAAGTGGGGGGCGTTGGCGCGTTTACCGGCATTGTCCGCGGGGGGGGCGGGCTGGTGGCGCTGGAACTGGAACACTACCCCGGCATGACCGAGTCCATGATGCGGCAGATCGCCGAATCGGCCTGTGCGCGATTCGGCCTGACCGGCTGCACCGTCATCCACCGCGTGGGCAGGCTGGCGGTGGGCATGCCCATCGTGCTGGTGCTGTGTGCCGCGGCCCATCGCAAGGCGGCGCTGGAGGGGACGGATTTCATGATGGACTGGCTGAAGACCAGCGCACCTTTCTGGAAACGCGAAGAATTCGCAAATGGACGCAGCGAATGGGTCCAGCCGCGCGCGCAGGATGATGCCGCGACGGCACGGTGGGGTGCGCTGGATCAATGAAAGGAGAGGGCGAAAATTTAAAATATTTCTTGCCCATTCCGTACTTGACCAAGCTCGCCCGCTGATTCGGAAGATCAGTCCACAATTTGTCCCCGCACATTATGTAGTGCAATCCGGTACCGTTTCCTCCATATATGGGGGGCAAAATCATAAAACCTCACCGCGCCGCACAGGATCGAAAGGCCCTGGGCGTCAGCGTGAGCCGATTACGGAGAATGTAAATGGTCCTGGATGACGTATCTGGAGGCATGCCCGATCGTTCGGCCGGTGAGGACGGGACCATGCAGGGAAAGGACAGTACGACGATGTCTGATATGCCTGACATGCTGGATAGCGTGGTGCAGCTACCGGGCCACCATCCCGTACGCGTGGACCATTCCCGTGATGCGCTGCTGACGGCATTTGGCAAGGCGACGCTGGATAACCGTTACCTGCTGCCCGGTGAAAGCTATCAGGACCTGTTTGGCCGGGTCGCGTCCTATTACGGGGCGAATCCGGCGCATGCGCAGCGGCTGTATGACTATATCTCGCGTCACTGGTTCATGCCGGCGACGCCGGTACTGTCCAATGGTGGCACCACGCGCGGCCTGCCGATTTCGTGCTTCCTGAACGAAGCCAATGACAGCCTGCGCGGAATCGTGGACCTGTGGAACGAAAATGTCTGGCTGGCGTCCAAGGGCGGCGGCATCGGGTCATACTGGGGCAACCTGCGCTCGATTGGCGAAAACGTGGGGCGCAATGGCAAGACGTCGGGTGTCATCCCGTTCATCCGCGTCATGGACAGCCTGACGCTGGCCATCAGCCAGGGGTCGCTGCGGCGCGGGTCGGCTGCGGTCTACCTGCCGGTCTGGCATCCCGAGATCGAGGAATTCATCGAACTGCGCCGTCCCACCGGCGGCGATCCCAATCGCAAGGCGCTGAACCTGCACCACGGCGTGCTGGTGTCGGACGCCTTCATGCGCGCGGTGGCGGATGATGATGAATGGGCGCTGCTGTCGCCCAAGGACAATTCGGTCATCCGCAAGATTTCGGCCCGTTCGCTGTGGATCCGTATCCTGACCGCACGGATGGAGCAGGGTGAGCCGTACATCATCTTTTCCGACCACGTGAACAATGCCCGTCCCGAACACCACAAGCTGGCGGGGCTGGAGGTCAAGACATCCAACCTGTGCGCGGAAATCACCCTGCCCACTGGCATGGACCAGCACGGGCGCGAACGCACGGCGGTGTGCTGCCTGTCCTCGCTCAACCTCGAGACATGGGATGAGTGGAAGGACAACCCGCAGTTCATCGAGGACGTGATGCTGTTCCTTGATAACGTGCTGCAGGACTTCATCGACCGCGCGCCGGACGACATGGAACGCGCGCGTTACGCCGCCATGCGCGAACGTTCGGTAGGCCTGGGGGTCATGGGCTTCCATTCCTTCCTGCAGGCGCGCAACGTGCCATTCGAAAGCGTGGTGGCCAAAAGCTGGAACCGCCGCATATTCAAGCATATCCGCACGCAGGCCGACGCCGCGTCGCGCAAGCTGGCGGAAGAGCGCGGGCCATGCCCCGATGCCGCCGATTATGGCGTGATGGAGCGTTTTTCCAACAAGATGGCGATTGCGCCCACCGCGTCGATTTCCATCATCGCGGGCAATGCAAGCCCGGGGATCGAGCCGATTGCCGCCAACGTGTTCCTGCAGAAGACGCTGTCGGGGTCGTTTACGGTGCGCAACCGCCACCTTGACCGCCTGCTGACGGAAAAGGGGCAGAACACGAACGAGGTCTGGTCCTCCATCACCCTGAACAAGGGCAGTGTGCAGCACCTCGATTTCCTGACCCAGCAGGAAAAGGACGTGTTCAAGACCGCGTTCGAACTGGACCAGCGCTGGGTGATCGAACACGCGGCCGACCGTGCGCCCTTCATCTGCCAGGCGCAGTCGATCAACATCTTCCTGCCCGCCAACGTGCATAAGCGCGACCTGCACCAGATCCACTACATGGCGTGGAAGCGGGGGGTGAAATCGCTGTATTACTGCCGGTCACTGTCCATCCAGCGCGCCGATGCCGTAAGCGACGGGCAGGAAAAGCGCGACATGACGAAACAGGAAGGCGACGCGCCTGCGACGTCCACCACCACGACCACGGATTATGAGGAATGCCTTGCCTGCCAGTAAGGGTGGGGTATTTTCAGGTATTGTCCAAGGTTATTTGTGGAATTCCCTGTTTCTGACTGGTCATGATGGTCCAAAAAGGGCTGTTTCCTATGTGGAACAGCCCTTTTTTTGTGTCATTATTTGATGTGGACATAGTGTTGGTCGGCTGTTTATTGTTCGGGTTGTCGGGATTCTGCCCGGCAGCCCGGATTCATGTAACAGGACAGGCATGGCCATGACCGATAAAGCCCCCGGTGCAGATGCCGCGACGCAGCCCGAACCCAGCCTGCTGACCACCAATCCCGTCTACAAGCCATTCCGTTATCCGTGGGCCTATGATGCATGGCTGACGCAGCAGCGTGTGCACTGGCTGCCTGAAGAAGTGCCACTGGCCGATGATGTGAAGGACTGGCACCGCACGCTGACGGAAAGCGAACGGCACCTGGTCACCCAGATCTTCCGATTTTTCACCCAGTCGGATGTGGAGGTGAACAACTGTTACATGAAGCACTACAGCCAGGTGTTCAAACCGACTGAAGTGCTGATGATGCTTTCGGCGTTTTCGAATATCGAGACCATTCACATCGCCGCCTACAGTCATCTGCTCGATACCATCGGCATGCCCGAGACCGAGTATTCCGCTTTCCTTAAATATAAGGAAATGAAGGATAAATATGACTACATGCAGCAGTTTTCGGTCAGCGATAACTACCAGATCGCCCGTACGCTGGCCGCTTTTGGCGCGTTTACCGAAGGGCTGCAGCTGTTCGCGTCCTTCGCCATCCTGCTGAACTTCCCCCGGCATAACAAGCTCAAGGGCATGGGGCAGATCGTGTCATGGTCGGTGCGTGACGAATCGCTGCACTGTGATTCGATGGCGCGGCTGTTCCGGGTGTTCGTGCATGAAAACCCGGAAATCTGGACCGATACCCTGCGTGATGACATCCGCCAGATCTGCCGTGACATTGTCGAGCACGAGGACGCGTTCATCGACCTTGCGTTCGAAATGGGCGCGGTGGCAGGGCTGGATGCGGGGCAGGTGAAGCAGTACATCCGTTTCGTCGCCAACCGCCGTCTGGGCCAGCTTGGGCTGGACGGGATTTATGATATCGCCACCAACCCGCTGCCATGGGTGGATGAAATGGTGAACGCGGTCGAACACACCAATTTCTTTGAAAATCGCGCCACGGAATACAGCCGGGCCTCGACGACCGGATCATGGGATGAAGCGTTTGCCTGATGGGCTGCGATGGATAATTGATAAACAAAAGTTTTCGGGTGCGCCTTTTGAAGCTTTTTGAAAAAAGCTTCACCAAAAACTTTTTCCAATTCGCGCACGGGCCATCAGGACGGTAGGGGCGCGCCGTCCTCCAGCACCGCGCGGGCGGCGGGGGTGAATTCGCCGCTGGCTTCATGCAGCGTCAGGCCGGGCAGCATTTCGCTGCCCGCGCGGGAATTCGCGCGTCCCTGCACCAGCACGATCCGCGCGGCATGCCCCTGACGGGGCCAGAAGGGGCAGATCCTGATCCGGCCCAGGCGTGCGTCCTCCATCGCGGCAATGCCGGCGGCCAGCAGGCTGGCGGGCAGGGCGAGTGTCAGGGTGCCATGGTGGCGCAACTGCGCAGCCAGCGCATCCACCCATCCCCCCAGCGCGCCCGCGGGCAGGCGGCGGGCCAGATCGCGCTGCATATGCGCGGAAGCCGACGAATCGTGCCCATGCCATGGCGGGTTGGCAAAGGCATGGTCGATGCGCCGGATGCCCGGTCCCGTCAGCAGCGGGTCATCGGGCAGGGCGGGAATGCCAGCCACGCGCACACGCAGGTCGTGGCGCCCGTTCAGACTGAAATTGTACTGTGCCAGCGCGGCGGTGGCGGGGTCGCGTTCCAGCCCGACTCCCGCAAGGCGGGGCACCCGATTCGTCAGGCACAGCAGTCCCGCCCCCGCGCCGCATCCACCTTCCAGCACGACCTCTCCGGCCCGGGCGGGAACAAAAGCAGCCATCAGAACCGGTTCCAGTCCGGTCCTGTTTCCGGTGGGAAACTGGCGATAGACCACCTTTCCACCCAGCAGGGTGCCCGTCGTGACGGGGGCATGACCCATGGGGAAAGGGGGGGGCGTATCATCAGCCTCATGCCGTGTGTGTGTGTGGTCTGGCTTGACCGTTATTCCGCCGCCGCCCATATACTCATATCTATGTTCATACATTCGGAACCGGGAGAGTAACCTTTTGGCCCTAGCAGTTAGTCTGCCGGAATCCGACGAAACGGCAAGTCAGAAAGACGAAAGGGCTCGCCGCCCGATGGCAGATGGATCAGAAGTCGCCCTGCGTGACCTGTCGGACTATCTCGCAGAGGACATGGCCGCGTGTAACCGCGCCATTGTCGAGCGGATGGACAGCCCGGTTGCGCTCATTCCCCAGCTTGCGGCCCATCTGGTCGCCGCAGGTGGCAAACGGCTGCGCCCGCTGCTGACGCTGGCGTCGGCCCGGCTGTGTGGCTACAGGCCCGATGCCACACACCAGCGGCATGTGGCGCTGGCGGCCTGCGTGGAGTTCATTCACACCGCAACCCTGCTGCATGATGACGTGGTGGATGAAAGTTCCCTGCGCCGGGGCATGGCCAGTGCGAATGCAGTGTTCGGCAACAAGGCATCGGTGCTGGTGGGCGACTTCCTGTTCGCCCGTTCCTTCCAGCTCATGACGGATGATGGCTCGCTCAAGGTCATGAATATCCTCTCGTCCGCTTCCGCCACGATCGCGGAAGGGGAAGTGCTGCAGATGTCCACCCAGAACGATCTTTCCACACGGATTGACCAGTATCTGGAAGTCATTCATGGCAAAACTGCGGCATTGTTCGCCGCTGCCTGTCGCGTGGGCGCGGTCGTGGCCGAGCGGGAAGGGGCGGAAGAACACGCCCTGGAATCCTACGGCACCAATCTGGGCATGGCGTTCCAGCTGGTGGATGACGCGCTGGATTACGCAGCCGACCAGGCCCGTCTGGGCAAGACGGTGGGCGATGACTTCCGTGAAGGCAAGATTACCCTGCCGGTGCTGGCGGCCTATGCCGCCGGGTCGGAAGAAGATCGCGCCTTCTGGCATCGCGTGATCGAGGAAAGCGAACAGAAGCCCGAAGACCTTGACCATGCGCTCAGGCTGATTGAACAGACCGGGGCTATCCGCACCACGCTGGACCGGGCGACGGAATACGCCACGGCCGCGCGTGAAGCGCTGTCCATCTTCCCCCCCAGCCGTCTGCGTCAGTTGCTGCAGGATACGGCCAGTTACACCATCAACCGCCTGCGTTAAGCAGGTGGTTCAGCGCTAAAAGATAAAAGTTTTCAGGTGCCGCCTTTTTTCAAAAAGGCGGCATTCTTCTGAAGCTTTTTGAAAAAACTTCACCAAAAACGTTTTCAGGAATGGACCGTCACGCCTTCGCTGAACAGACACGGCGCATCTGCCGCATAACCCAGCCTGCACAGGCCGGGCAGCAGGGCAGGCAGGTCGGTCGGCATGGCGGTAAAGCAGACCCGTTCGGTCAATGGCGACCGGATATCCGCGGTCGCGCTGCACTGGTCCAGAATGCGCGCAGCCTGCCGGGCGACAGCCGGTGCGGGGTCCAGCCACGTGACATGCGCGGGACCGGTTTCACGCATTGCGTCCAGCAGGAAGGTATAATGCGTGCAGCCAATCCCGACCACGTCAATCCGGTCCCCGCCCGTCTGGCCAAACAGGCCATCAAGTTCGGTTTTCAGTTGCTGGCGGTCGGGTGATCGCCCCCGGAACGCGGCTTCCGCCATGTCGGCCAGTCCCCGCGCGCCATAGGCCAGCAGGGTGCAGTCAGGGGCAAAGCGCGCGCTGAGGTCACGCAGATAGGGACGGCGCACCGTGGCGCGCGTGGCCAGCAGGCCAATCGTGCCGGTGCGTGTATGGTCCGCCGCCCATTTTATGGGGGGCACGCAACCCACGAAGGGCACGTCATACGCCGCACGCAGGCTGTCCAGCGCCAATGTGCTGGCGGTATTGCACGCGACCACCACCACATCGGGGCTGAGGCGGTCAATGGCCTGGCCCAGCAGGGTGACAATCCGGTGCCGCAGCGGCGCGTCGGGCTGTTCGCCGTATGGGAAAACGGCGGTATCGGCCAGATAATCGACCGCGACCCCCGGCAGGAGATCGCGGATATGACCCACGATCCCCAGTCCGCCAATGCCGGAATCAAAAGCGAGGATACGCGCCATCGCCCTGTCCGTAGGTTCAGGTCCCGGCGTCGCGCTTGGCCTTCAGCGCCAGCGCTTCTTCAGCACTCCCCACGCCGCCATGCCTGGCCGACCATGCACAGGGGTCTTCCAGGAAGCGGCGGACTTCGGCGGCATCCTTTTCCGAGAAATAGGGCTTGCCCGCGCAGGCTTCCAGCACATCCCACCACGTGCACAGCGCATGCAGGCTGATATCCATGTCAGCCAGCGTGCGGTAGGCACCGGGGAACACACCATAGAAGAACACGACGAAGGTGTGATCCACGATCGCGCCGGCCTTGCGCAGCGCGTTGGCGAACTGCACCTTGGACGAACCATCGGTGGTCAGGTCTTCCACCAGCAGGGTGCGCATGCCTTCGGGCACGTCGCCTTCGATCTGGGCATTGCGACCGAAACCCTTGGGTTTCTTGCGTACATAGGCCATGGGCGCCATCATGCGGTCGGCAATCCATGCGGCGAAGGGAATGCCCGCCGTCTCGCCACCCACCACGGCGTCAATACTTTCGTACCCCACATGGCGGCCGATCTTTTCCACCGCCAGTTCCATGATCTTCTGGCGTGCGCGCGGGAAGAAGATGATGCGGCGGCAGTCGATATAGACCGGGGATTTCCAGCCCGACGTCAGGGTGTATGGGTCATCGGGGCGGAAATTGACGGCCTTGATTTCCAGCAGCAGGCGCGCCGTCATCAATGCTGCGTCGCGGTCCCATGCCGTGGAACCTGTTGAAAGTCCGGCCCCGTTCCCCGTGGCGTCGTGCATACCCTATCTCCGGCCAAATGATATGTGGTGTCATCAATGACAGCACAGACGATTAACCGCAACAGATGTGAAAATCCATCTGTCTGCGTGGACTGCGGGCATAATTGCCGAAAAAAGGCCACATCGGAAACATAACGTGACCCGATCAGCAGAGTGTGAGGCCATGCGTACCTTGCCCCATGGGGGTATTCGATCTAATATCCCAATACTGATAATCATTCTCACCAATGGGTCATCGCATCGTGTCTGTTGAAAACAGTCGCATCTCTCGCAAGTGCGAGCGTGCCGTAATCACCGCCTATCAGGAACTGCGTGGCGTAGGGACCAGCGATGTGTCGGCTTTTCATGCCTGCACCACCCTGTACCGCATCCACCATCCCGAATCCTCGCTGAATGAGGCACGGCGCCTGGTGTCGGAATGGATCGACCACCACGTGATCCAGAAACGTCCCGGCCCCACGAATGGCTGCGAATGTGACTGATCGGGCACGAAGCAGGGAACACATTATATAAGGAAAGGGCGGGCCAATGCAGGACCCGCCCTTTTTTGTATGACGGACACGAAACACGGCGGGTCGAACCGCCACCATTCGTTTCCTGTTCCCGCGCCGGGCGGATGGTGCATCCGCCCGGCGCGGGGGGCAGTCAGCCCCGCTTGGCAAACGGTACGAAGTCGCGTTCCGGTGACCCGGTGTAAAGCTGGCGGGGACGGCCGATGCGCTGGCCCGGTTCCTCGATCATTTCCTTCCACTGGCTGATCCAGCCGGTGGTGCGGGCGACCGCGAACAGCACGGTGAACATGCTGGTGGGGATGCCCATGGCCTTGAGGATGATGCCGGAATAGAAATCGACATTCGGGTACAGGCTGCGCTTGACGAAATATTCGTCGTGAATGGCGATCTTTTCCAGTTCGATTGCCAGATCCAGCAGCGGATCGTCCTTGATCCCCAGTTCGCCCAGCACTTCATGACAGGTCGCCTGCATGATCTTCGCGCGCGGGTCGAAGTTCTTGTACACCCGGTGGCCAAAGCCCATCAGGCGCACGCCGCTGTTCTTGTCCTTCACCTTGGCGATGAATTCGGGAATGTTGTCCTTGTGGCCGATTTCAGCCAGCATTTTCAGCACGGCTTCGTTGGCGCCACCATGCGCCGGCCCCCACAGCGCCGCGATACCGGCGGAAATGCATGCAAACGGATTGGCCCCGGTGGAACCAGCCAGACGCACGGTGGATGTGGACGCATTCTGTTCATGGTCCGCGTGCAGGATCAGGATACGGTCCATGGCGCGCGCCAGGACAGGATTGATCTTGTACGGCTCGCTGGGAACAGCGAACATCATGGACAGGAAGTTTTCCGCGTACGACAGGTCATTGCGCGGATAGATGAAGGTCTCGCCCTGCGTATATTTGTACGCCCATGCCGCAATGGTCGGGATCTTGGCGATGATGCGCATGGCCGACTGGTAGCGCGTGGTCGCGTTCGAAACATCCAGCCCTTCATGATAGAAGGAGGACAGTGCCCCGACCGTGCCACACAGGATGGCCATGGGGTGGGCGTCACGACGGAAACCGTTGAAGAAATTGCGGATCTGCTCGTGCAGCAGGGTGTGGTGCTTGATCGAGTTCACAAACCCGTCGTACTGCGCCTTGTCCGGCAGTTCGCCGTTCAGCAGCAGATAGGCCACTTCCATGAACGTCGCCTGTTCGGCCAGCTGCGCGATGGGATAGCCCCGATGCAGCAGGATGCCCTTTTCACCATCAATGAACGTGATCTTGCTGGAGCATGAAGCGGTTTCGCCATAACCGGGATCATAGGTGAATACCCCGGCCTGCGCCGGCAGCTTGCGGATGTCGATGACATCCGGTCCCAGCGTACCTGACAGGACCGGCATGGTCACATCCTTGCCGTTCAGCGAGATTGTGGCGCTTTTTCCGGACTCGCTCATCTACAACACTCCTCTTGGGTGCCGACCTCGCGCACATTGGGGCAGGGCGGCACATGTCTCCAACCTCCGGGCATCCTGTCGTTCGTGCGACAGTTGGTAAGTGTGCCCAAATTTTTATACCCGTGCGCCGCATTGGCGGCGGTCAGCGGGCCTCGGGTCTGACGATAGGAACGAATGCCCCGTCGTGGCAATCCGTCCCCCCCGCCTGCGGCAATGACATTATTGGCAAGACAGGTCGGTCAGGCGGATATCCCCGTCAACCGCCTGATTCCATGCCTGCGTGGCGGTAAAGCAGGCCATCGAGGCCGGTGGAAAGCCCAGATGCAGCGCATTTTCCAGCCCCGACGGACAACGGCGCGCAGCCCAGTGCGCAACCAGCGCCTGCAGGCCGGGGTTGTGGGCTAATATCATGATATTGTTGAATTTATCCGGAACCTCATACAGCAGGTCACGGATGGTTTGGGGTGCCGCGTCATACAGGGCGTTCACATATCGGATATCGGGTTGCCGATCGCCATAAAATGATCCGATCGCGGCCAGTGTCTGGCGCGTACGCACCGCCGGGCTGACCATCACCAGGTCCGGCGCGAAGTGCCGTGCGCGCAGCAGCGCGCCACAGCTGGCGGCGGTCTGGCGGCCATGGGCGGTCAGGGGACGGTCGAGGTCAGCCTGCATCCCCATTTCCCCGAACGGGGCGGGGGCGGCCTGCGCATGGCGCATCAGCACCATTTCCCGGACCGGGGCGGGGCGGCCTGCCTGTATGTCGGGCATCGGGGGCTTACCGCCCTTCGCTGGCGGCAATGGCTTCATGGTGGCGGATGACCTCGCGGATGATGAAGGCGAGGAATTTTTCGGCAAAATCCGGGTCCAGCTGGGCTGACTTGGCCAACTGGCGCAGGCGTGCGACCTGACGGGCCTCACGCGCGGGGTCTGCGGGGGGCATGTGGTTGGTCGCCTTCAGCTTTCCCACCGCCTGCGTATGGCGGAAACGTTCGGCCAGCATGTAGATCAGGGCCGCATCGATATTGTCGATGCTGCGACGCAGTTCTTCCAGCTTCGCCTGCGCGGCATCCTGCGTGGCCTGGGTGGTGTTCATGTGGGAAGGCTCTCCTGAAGTATGGGAATGCTTGTGGGCTTAAAGGATGGGCGGCAGGTCGATCCATGCCAGGTGGCCACCCTTGCCCGCGCCGGTATCGGTAAAGATGGCGCGACCGCCCATCCGGCCATGCCTGACCCATGGCCGCCCGTCGGTGGATCGGCGGTCATGCCCGCAATATACCGTATAGCCCGCGGGAATGTGATCGACCCAGTTCAGCCGCCGTTCAGGGTAGCCGTCCTTCTGCATCCGGCCCGTCGTCTCGCCAAACAGGGCGCGCGACAGCAGGGGGGTGACGGTGCCCAGCCCCGGCGGCGGCAGTTCGCCCAGCATGCGGACATGGAAGCCGCCATGCACGAATATCGACTGCCCCAGCACGATCCACGCGGGCGCGCATGACAGGTCCGCCAGCGCGCGCTGGAATACGTCGCTGTTTTCCTCGGCCATGAACTGGGTCAGGGTTTCCATCAATGGCGGGTCGCGCCGCATCTTGCGCCCCTGCAGCGCACGGGCCAGCTTGCGGTCATGGTTGCCCAGGATGAACAGCCCGCGCCGTTCATCGATCAGGCGCTGCATCAGGCGGAAGGCCCCGGCACTGTCGGGGCCGTAATCCACCAGGTCACCCAGCTGTATGACAAACCGGTCCGTCGCCGCGGCATGGCGGAAGGCGTGCAGGTCACCATGCACGTCGCCCACGACGCGCAGGGGACGGCCGGCCAGCAGGTCCGCCAGCGGGTGCGCCGGCATCGTGACCGGGGGTAACGGGTAATCCCTCGCCGGGGCGGGCGGGGACGTGCCTTCCCGTGCCATGACAGGCCTGTGAGAGGGAAATCGACGTCTCAAACGAAAATCCTCTCCTGTCTCTATGGCGGTGCCGTGTGCCGGGGTCCCCTGATTGGGTCTTGTTGCCTATTATTCACAAGATTGGCCGCCTTTGCACTAGGGGGATGGCCAAGAATGTATCTTTAATGACACAAAACGGTTGCAGGCAGGTAACGACATTCCAGCTGGCTGACGGAGTATATTGCCAAAAATACATACCAAAAATACACCCTGCGCATATCCCGTCCGGTGATGGAGCAAACGTGAAACCCGTCACCGGGGTCCGGGCGCGGTGTCACACTCTTTTGTTGTGACGTCGCCTGTCGGAGGGAGAACAGATGATGGCGTCATGCCGAAGTGGAACGCAGCGTCGGCGCATGGGGTGCAACGGGAATACCCACACCGCACGCGAGGGCTGGGCAGATCGGACAGGTGCCAGCACGATGGGGACAGCAAAAGCCCCGCCAGACCCTGGCTGAGGCATACGACATATCCGGCTCAGGCCGGACATAACGATAAGAGTTTGAGGGAAAGTTCATGATCGACCACACCCGAATCCGGAATGCGGCGCTCCGGGCCAAGATCACCACCGCCGAGCAGGCGGCGTCCCTTGTCCGACCGGGCAGCACGGTTGGTACCAGCGGCTTTACCGGCGCGGGTTACCCCAAGGCCGTGCCGCAGGCGCTTGCCGCCCTGATGGAGCGCGAACATGCCAAGGGTAACGAATACCGTATCCGGCTGCTGACCGGGGCCTCCACCGGGCCGGAACTCGATGGCGCGCTGGCCAAGGTCAACGGCATCTCCTTCCGCATGCCCTACAATTCCGATCCCGGCCTGCGCGCGCGCATCAACAAGGGCGAGACGGAATACCTGGACATGCATCTCAGCCATGTCGCCCCCATGGCCTGGGCGGGATTCTTTGGTGAGATCGACACCGCCATCATCGAGGCCACGGCCATCCGTGAGGACGGCAGCATTGTCCCGTCGTCTTCCGTCGGCAATTCCAAGACATGGCTCGATACCGCCAAACAGGTGATCATTGAGGTCAACAGCTGGCAGGACGCGGCACTCGAGGGGATGCACGACATCTGGTACGGCGCGGCCCTGCCGCCGCATCGTCAGCCCATTCCGCTGCTGCGCCCCGATGACCGCATTGGTGGCACGTCGCTGAAGGTGGACCCGGCCAAGATCGTGGCGATTGTCGAAACCAACGCCCCCGACCGCAACGCCCCGTTCTCCCCCCCCGACGAGACCGCGCGCGGCATCGCGGGCCACCTGATGGAATTCTTTCGCCATGAAGTGAAGATGGGCCGCCTGCCGCCATCGCTGCTGCCGCTGCAGTCCGGCGTGGGCAATGTGGCCAATGCCGTCATGGGCGGGCTGGAAGAAGGGCCGTTCAACGACCTGACCGCCTATACCGAGGTCATTCAGGACGGCATGCTGGGCATGCTGGAAACGGGCAAGATGCGGGTCGCGTCGGCCACTGCGTTCTCCCTCAGCCCCGAAGCCGCGGAATCGCTCAATGCCCGCATGCGTGAATTCCAGAAGAAGATCATCCTGCGCCCGCAGGACATCAGCAACCATCCCGGCCTGATCCGTCGCCTGGGCTGTATCGCCATGAACGGCCTGATCGAATCGGATATCTACGGCAATGTGAACTCGACCCAGATCATGGGTTCGAAAATCCAGAACGGGATTGGCGGTTCGGGGGATTTTGCCCGCAACGCCTATATTTCCGTATTCATGACGCCGTCCACCGCCAAGGGCGGCAAGATTTCCGCCATCGTGCCCATGGCGTCGCATGTTGACCACATCACGCAGGATTCGCAGGTGCTGGTGACCGAACAGGGTCTGGCCGACCTGCGTGGCCTGTCGCCCAAGCAGCGCGCGGAAGTGATCATCGCCAACTGTGCGCATCCCGATTATCGCCCGATGCTGCAGGATTATTACAAGCGTGCCCGTGCGGGGTCGTTTGGCCAGCAGTCGCCGCACCTGCTGAACGAAGCCCTGTCGTGGCACCAGCGCTTTATCGATACCGGCAGCATGATGCCGTAATCACAGGCGCTGTTTCCCATGGAAGCATGAAGCCTGCGGGAAAGGCGGCGGATGGTGACCGCCCCTTTCCCACACCGGCATCCGGTTCAGGATAAAAGAGGCCTGTGGGATAATGGTTCCCACAGGCCTGTTCTATTTCGCACTGGATGCCTGTTTGAAAATCAGAAGTTCTTGGCGAAGCTTTCTTCAAAAAAGGCGGTGTCCGAAAACTTTTATTTTTTAATAACAGTGTTTTATGCGGTGGGCGTGTCCACCATCTCGGTCGCGCGTTCCAGATCGACCGACAGCACGCGGCTGACCCCGCGTTCCTGCATCGTCACGCCATACAGCCGGTCCATATGCGCCATGGTCAGCTGGTGATGGGTCACGACAAGGAAGCGCGTGCCCGCTTCGGCCACCATGTCACCCAGCAGGGCGCAGAAACGGCCCACGTTGGCGTCATCCAGCGGGGCATCCACTTCGTCCAGCACGCAGACGGGCGCGGGATTGCAGCGGAAGACCGCGAAAATAAGCGACAGCGCCGTAAGCGCCTGTTCCCCGCCCGACAGCAGGGACAGCGTCGCCAGCTTCTTGCCCGGCGGCTGGGCATAGATTTCCAGTCCCGCCTGCAGCGGGTCATCATTGCCCACCATGCCCAGATGTGCCCGCCCGCCATTGAACATGCGTGCGAACAGGGACTGGAAATGCTGGTCGATCTGGGAAAACACGGCCATCAGCCGCTCGCGTCCCTCGCGGTTCAGCTGGCCGATCATGCCGCGCAGGCGGGCGATGGCGGATTGCAGTTCGTCGCGTTCGTGCAGGATGGTGTCGATCTTGCCCGATGCGTCCTGTGCCTCGATTTCGGCACGCAGGTTGACGGGGCCCAGTTCGTCACGCTGGCGGGTCAGGCGGGCGACCTTGCGGCGCAGGCCGGTTTCGGCGTTCACGCTCAGATCCGCCGGTACCACACCGGCGGGTGGCTGCGATTCCGCCTGTAACTGTTCCAGCAGCACCTGCGCCTGCTCCCGCCTGCCTTCAGCGCGGACCAGTTCCTCACGCGCGGCGGTCAGGACTTCCTCCGCCGTGCGGCGGCCTGCCTGCAGTTCGCTCTGGCGGTCCTGTGCCTGCTGTAGTGCCGTCGCCGCCACGTCGTGGCTTGCGGCATACTGTTCCAGTTCGGTCGCGATCGCATCCCGCCGCGCACGCACCGCCACGGGTTCCGGGGCCAGGCGTTCATGTTCGGCCTGTGCGTTGTGCAGTCGGGCCAGGGCTGCTTCGGCCTCCAGCGTGGCGGCCTCGACACGGGCGGTCCATTGCGCCAGTTCCTGTGCTGATGCGTCAAAACGCTGGCGCAGGCTGGCTTCTTCCGCCTGCAGTTGCGCCACGGCGTCGCGGCGTTCATGTTCCTGTGCGCGCAGGGCATCATCGTGCGTGCGCAGTTCGCCCAGTGCGTGTTCCAGCCCGGCAATGTCAGGCAGGGCCGCCAGCCGCGTCCGCGCATTTTCCACCGCTTCATCCGCCTGCGCCACCGCAAGGGACAGGTCCGCCATTCGTGCCCGGCGGGCTTCCAGCCGTGCGCCGGTTTCGCGCATTTTCTGTTCCAGCCCCGCGCGGGCCGTGCGGGCGTGTTCCAGTTGCGTGGTGGTGGCTTCCACCGTGTCGCGTGCCTGGCGCAGGGCCTGTTCCGCCTCACTGGCGGCGGTCGTGGCCTGCCGTGCCGCCCCTTCGGCAAGGTCGGGGTCGGGCAGGGTCGTAAGCTGTTCGCGGCGTGTGGCCAGTTCGGCCGCCAGCGCGTCGCGGTCGGTTTCCAGCCGGGCCAGTTCGGGCTGCATGGCCTGCAGGCGGGTTTCGGCCTCGCTATGGCTGGACATGGTGGCCTGTATGGCCTGACGGGCCTGTTCCAGCTTCGCTTCGGCCTGCTGGCGGGTGGTGCGCAGCCCGCTTTCATGGGTCTGCGCCTGCGCCACCTGCGCGCTGGCGGCTTTCTGTGCCTGTTCCAGCCGGGCCAGATCCGGCAGGCTGGATTCGTGTTCCTGTGCGCGGGTGCAGGCGGCCTCGGCTTCCTTCAGGGCGGCGGCAGCCGTGTCCTGCTGCACGGCAAGCGTGTCGATCTGGGCCGTGATGGTGGCATGCCGCCGTGACAGGTCGGCTTCCTGCGTGCGGGTGGTGCCCAGTGTGCTTTCGGCACTGGCGCGCGCCGTACGGGCGGCTACCAGTTCCCGCGCCGCCTGTTCGCGGGCCGTGGCGGCAGTGCTGGCTGCCTGTTCCAGCGCCGGAATTTCGGTACGCGCCTGCTCCAGTTCCGCGCGCAGTTCACGCAGGCGGCCAAGCTGCTTCAGCCGCAGGGCCGCGCGTCCGGGCAGGTTGGGGGCCTGTACATAGCCATCCCACCGCCACAGCGCGCCATCGCGCGTGACAAGGCATTGCCCCGGCATAAGGCTGGCCTGCAATGCTGTCCCATCCATGCTATCGGGCAACAGCCCCGCAGCCCCCAGCGCGCGGGACAGGGCGGGCGGCGCGTTCAGCAGGGCGGAGAGCGGCTGGATTCCCGCGGTGGGGAAGGGGGCGGGCGTGGTCGTGGGCAGGTCGTGCCATTCACGCGGGGCCTTGCCTTTCAGCGTGGCGTTCAGCCCATCTGACAGGACAACGGCCAGCGCGGTTTCCAGCCCGGTCGGCACATGCAGGCTTTCCGCCAGGGTCGTCCCGGATTCGGGGGCGTCCGTATCGCTGTCGCTTTGCAGGGCGCGGGCAAGGCCGTCGGCTTCCGCTTCCAGCCCCGACAGGGTGGCGCGCGCCTGTGACAGGCGGCTGGCGCAGGCTTCGTCTTCCCGCGTGGCAGAGACACTGGCGGTCTCGATGGCCGCCATGTGTTGCTGTGCGGCTTCCAGCGCGGCCTCGGCGGCTTCACGTCTGCTGACAAGGGTGTGCAGGTCCGCATCCGGTACCGCCTGCGCGCGCAGGCGTTCCATGCTGGCGGCCAGCGTGTCCACCTCGCCCTGCGCGCGCTGTCGGGCCGCCCGCGCCGTGCGCAGGGCTTCCTGCGTGGTCTGGCGGGTGGCGCGGGCATCCTTCAGGCGGGCATTGGCCTGTATTTCGGCCTGTGTCGCCTGTGCGCGGGCTTCTTCCGCATTGCCCAGTTCCGCGCGGATGGCGCTGAGCGTGGCTTCCGCCTCGGCCACCACCTGTGTCAGGCGCTGGCGTTCGGTTTCGGGGACAAGGCTGGCGCGGGCCTTTTCCACATGCGCGCGCACGCTGGCGATATTGCGTTCCAGCGCATCCAGCCGGTCGCGCACCGCATTGGCGTCATGCGTCGCCTGTTCATGCACGCGGCGGCTTTCGGTGGCGGCATTGCGGGCAAGGCCAGCCTGCAGCACGGCTTCCGAATGGGTGTGGGTCGCGGCTTCACGCGTGGCTAGTGCATCGGTCGCACACTGTTCGGCTTCGATGATCCGCGCATCATGTTCGGCAATCGCGGCTTCGGTCGGCATGGTGGCCTCAAGGTCCGCGATTTCGGTGGCCAGTTCCGTGTGCTGGGTGGCAAGGCGTTCGTGCGTGGCGATGGCGCCATCCAGCACTTCGCGCGCCTGCGTGGTCTGAAGCTGGGCTTCGCGCAGGGTCGTGGTGGCCTGTTCCACGCGTCCGGCCATGTCTGTCATGGCCTGCGCCAGCGTGGCGCATTCAGCCTGTGCTGTCGTGCACAGGTCGGGCAGGGCGGACAGGCGTTCTTCCACCTGCGCGTGTTCAGCCACCAGCCGGTCGCGCATGACGGTGGCGTCATCGCGGCGGGCAAGGGCGGCGGCCTGCGCGCTTTCGCATTCGCTCAGCCGCGTGCGGGCGGCATCCAGTGCGGCTTCGGCACGGGCCAGTTCATCGGCAATGGTTTCGGCGCGCACCTTGAAACGTTCCAGTTCGGTGCGCCGGGTATCCAGTTCGTCGCGCAATGCGGGCAGGGTCTGGGTGATTTCGTAATCCGCGATGACCGCGCCTTCGGCGACCTCCTCGGCGGCCTTCAGGTCGCGCCGTGCCGCGTGCAGGGCGGTTTCGCCATCGGCCACGGCCTTGTGCGCGCGGGCATGAAGCAGCGCAAGCAGGGCGACTTCCGATTCCCGCAATCCCTGTGACAGTTCACGGTAATGGCCTGCCTGCTCGGACTGTTCCTGCAGGTCACCCAGCCGGGCCTCAAGCTGGATGCGCAGGTCCTCGGCGCGGGCCAGGTTGGCTTCGGTCGCGCGCAGCTTCAGTTCGGCTTCATGCCTGCGGCCATGCAGGCCGGTAATGCCGGCGGCTTCTTCCAGAATGGTGCGGCGTTCTTCGGGCCGCGCGTTGACCAGCGCGGACACGCGGCCCTGGCTGACCATGGCCGAAGAACGCGCCCCCGACGCCAGATCCGCAAACAGCGTCTGCACGTCGCGCCCGCGCGTGGTGCGGCCATTGATGCGGTAGCCACTGCCTGCACCCCGGTCCGCGCGCCTGCACACCTGCAGTTCGTCCTGCCCCTGAAAGGGGGCGGGGGCGACCTCGGCCGCTCCCTCCAGCGTCAGGGTGACTTCCGCCATGTTGCGTGCGGCGCGCGCGGTGGTCCCGGCAAAGATCAGGTCGTCCATTTCCCCGCCGCGCAGCGAACGGGCGTTGGTTTCCCCCATGACCCAGCGCAGGGCCTCGACCACGTTGGACTTGCCACAGCCATTCGGCCCGACAATGCCCGTCAGCCCCGGCAGGATATCGACGGAAACCGGGTCGGCGAAGCTTTTGAACCCTGCGATGCGCAGCCGGACGAAACGGGCGGTCATGATGGCGTGGTCCCGGTCACTGTGCCGCCGCTTCGACCTTCTTGGCGAACTCCTCGTAATTCAGTTCCTGCGCCACCTGCTCCTTGTTGTTGAAGCGGAAGGTGGGGGTGCCATCGATCTTGTACTGCGCCTGCGCACGGTCTTCTTCATCCATGATGGCGTGACGCAGCTTGTCGTCATGGATGGTCTGCTGGAACGTGTCGGCCGACATGCCGGCAAGTGCCGCCATCTTCTGGATCTGTTCCTCGGGGTTCACGTCCTTGCCAAATGCCCAGCGGTCCTGGCTGGACAGCAGGGCCAGCACGAAGGGCTCATAGCGTTCGGGCGGCAGGGCGCGGGCGACCATGGATGCGGTCAGAGCCACCTGATCCAGCGGGAAATCACGGAAAATGTAGTACACGCGCCCCGTATCGACCAGCTTGGTGCGGATTTCGGGGAACACTTCGGCGGCGAAGCGCGCGCAGTGCGTGCAGGTCAGGGAGAACCATTCCTCGACATGCACCTTGGCCTGCGGGTTGCCCACCGCGCGGATCGACAGGCGCGGGTCGGCGTCCTGCGCCATGGCCCTGCCGGACAGCAGGCCGCCGCCAGTAATAAGCGCGGGGGCAAGGGCAAGCAGGGTGCGGCGTTTGATGGGCATCACGGGTCACTCTCCGGTATGGGACTGGATGGGGATAAAACCCCGGCGCGGCGAGTGTAAAGAGGCGACGGGCGCGCGTAAATCCATTCCACGCGCCATGGCGCGCCCGCATGGCGCGGGCGTGCCGTGATGGTCAGGCGGCGGGCGGCGCCTCACGTGGCGGCAGGCGCACGCGCACATGGCGGATATGGCGGGCATCCGCATCAAGGATGCGGAAAACCATGCCGCTTTCGTGGGTTACGACTTCGCCGCGTGTCGGGACGTGACCGGCCAGACGGAAAACCAGTCCGCCCACGGTCTCGATCTCGGCCTCACGTTCCTCCCGCGTCAGGATTGGACCAACCTTTTCCTCAAACGCCGCGACGGGGGTGCGGGCGTCCACCTCCAGCGTGCCGTCCGGCCTTTCGCGTATCATGTTGGCCGCAGGCTCATCATGTTCGTCCGAAATATCGCCCACGATGGTTTCGATCAGGTCCTCGATGGTGACCAGGCCGTCGATGCCGCCATATTCGTCAATCACCAGCGCCAGATGGACATGGCGGACGCGCATCTGCAGCAGCAGGTCCAGCACCGGCAGCTGGGGTGCGACCATAAGCGGCTGGCGCAGCAGGGGTTCCATGCGGAAGGCTTCGGACGTGCCGACATAGGCGATCAGGTCCTTCACATGGATCATGCCCACGATGTCATCCAGCTGGTCGCGATAGACCGGCATGCGGGAATGGTTTTCCCGTCGCATCATGGCCAGTGCCTCGTCCAGGCTGATATCGACGGGCATGGCCACGATGTCGGCGCGCGGGATCATTACGTCATCCGCCGTGATCCCGCGCAGGCGCAGCACGTTGGCCAGCAGGGCGCGTTCCTGTCGGTCCAGTTCGGACGACCGGGGGTCGGCTTCATCCCCCGCCGCGTCATCGGCTTCCTTGACCAGCGCGGCAATGGAATGGCGCAGTCCCTGTTCGCCACGTTTGCGGCTGAACAGCGACAGGAATCCCTTGCCGCGCGACCCGGACGGAGGTTCCGCGCCCGCGTCACTGCCATTCCGGCTCATGACCGTACCCCCCGCGTGGTGGCCATGCGGCCGGATTTCCATGGATTGGCGATGCCAAGCCCGGACAGGGTGCGGGCTTCCAGCATCTCCATTTCCCGTGCCTCGCCGGGATGATGGTGGTCATACCCGGCCAGGTGCAGGACGCCATGGATGACAAGGTGGGCGAGGTGGGCGGCCATCGTGCGGCCCGCCGCGCGGGCCTCGCGCGCCACCGTCTCGAACGCGATGATGATGTCACCGCCCCATATGCCGCCACCCGCATGGGCCGGGGCGTATTCGAATGTCAGGACATTGGTGGGTTTGTTCCGACCGCGATGGCGCCAGTTCATGCCGGCCACCGTGCGGTCATCGGCCAGTACGACCGTTACCGGCCCATGGCATCCCGTGGCCTGCAGCGCGGCGTCCACGGCGCGCGCCACCAGCCGCGCCGGGTTGGGGACGGCGCGGTTCCAGCGCCGGTCCGCCACGGTTATGTCGGGGCCGTCCAATCCGGCCGGAAGGACGGGCGCACCGGCCCGTCCCGCTGCATCCGCGACCCCGCCGGAATGGGCGGGGCCTGTGCTACTTCGAGGTTTCATCGTTCTCCTGCTGCGACCGGGCGCGGTGGGGACGGTGCTGTGCCCCGGCGCGCTGGTCGTATGCCTCCACTATACGCGCCACCAGCGGGTGGCGCACCACGTCACGCGATTCAAATCGCATCATGCCGATCCCGGGCAGGCCGTCCAGCGTCTCGACGGCTTCCCTCAGGCCGGATGTCACGCCACGCGGCAGGTCAACCTGGCTCAGGTCGCCGGTAATGACCATGCGCGTGCCTTCCCCCATGCGGGTCAGGAACATCTTCATCTGGGCGGGGGTTGTATTCTGCGCCTCGTCCAGAATCACAAAACAGTGCGCCAGCGTCCGCCCGCGCATGAACGCAAGCGGCGCCACCTCGATTTCCCCCGTGCCCATGCGCCGGATCACCTGATCCCCCGGCATCATGTCATGCAGCGCATCATAGAGCGGGCGCAGATAGGGATCGATCTTTTCCTTCAGGTCACCGGGCAGGAAGCCCAGCCGTTCGCCCGCTTCGACCGCGGGCCGCGACAGGACGATCCGGTCCACCTGTCCCGCCTGCAGCATGGCCACCGCCTGCGCTACCGCAAGGTAGGTCTTGCCCGTGCCGGCGGGGCCAAGGCCAAACACCATTTCCTGTCGCGCCAGCATGTCCATGTACTGCCCCTGTCCCACGGAACGCGGGGCGATGGGGCCACGGCGGGTCATGATGGTGGGCAGGTCCGCAAGGGATGGGCGGGCGGGGGCAACAGGGGGGCTGGCATTGGTCATGGCGGGCATATCCGTTGTTGCGGCGGATGGGGCGGACAGGGCATGGGCCGCGATGCGGATGGCGGTGTCCACGGTTGCGGTATCCACGACCTGCCCCGCGCGGGCGCGGCGGTACAGTTCGGTCAGCGTGCCCTGTGCAAGGCCCACCCGTGCGGCCGTGCCCGTAATGGCGATACGGTTGCCACGGCAGGCCAGCCGGACATCAAATCCACGTTCAAGATGCAGGAGATGACGGTCGTGATCCCCCACAAGCTGCGCCAGAAGCGCATTATCCTCAAACTGCAGGGTCACGGTGCGGTCATTCGCCGCAGCCGTGCCATGGGGGGGAGGACGCCGCCCGCCACCGCGACGGGGGGCGTGGAGCGTGGATTGTGTCTGTTCTCTCAAGCCCTGTCTGTCTCCTCTGTCAGGACACCGCCCAGCGAGTTGGTGTAACGGTGGCGGATATCCACGTTGGCGATACGCCCGATCAGGCTGTCCGGCCCATCCACGTTCACGGCCTGCAGCCACGGGCTTTTCCCCGAAACCTGTCCCGGCTTGCGCCCGCGCCCGGTAAACAGGACGGGGGCGGTCACGCCCACCGTCGCATCATTGAATGCATCCTGTTGTACGCGCAGCACGGCCTGAAGTTCCTGCAGGCGGGCATCCTTCACGTCCTCGGCAACATGCATGGCGGCCCCTGCCGCGGGCGTGCCGGGGCGGGACGAGTATTTGAAGGAATAGGCCTGCGCGAAGCCGATATCGTTGATCAGGCGCATCGTATCGGCAAAGTCGGCATCCGTCTCGCCGGGGTGGCCCACGATGAAGTCGGATGACAGCGCAAGGTCGGGCCGCGCATCGCGCAGGCGGCCCACCAGCGCGCGGTATTCATCCGCCGTATGTCCCCGGTTCATGGCCGCCAGCACCCGGTCGGACCCGGACTGCACCGGCAGGTGCAGGAACGGCATGAGCTGGGGCAGGTCGCGATGGGCGGCGATCAGATCGTCCTCCATGTCGCGCGGGTGCGACGTGGTGTAGCGGATGCGTTCGATCCCCACCTCATCGGCCAGCACGCGCGCCAGGCGCGCCAGCCCCCATGTACGCCCGTCGGGGCCATCACCATGATAGGCGTTGACGTTCTGGCCCAGCAGGGTGATCTCGCGCACGCCTGCCGCCACCAGACGTCGTGCTTCCGCGATCACGGCCTGTGCGGGGCGGCTGCTTTCGGCCCCGCGCGTATAGGGCACGACGCAGAAGGAACAGAACTTGTCACAGCCTTCCTGAATGGTCAGGAAGGCTGCCCCCCCGACCGGGGCTTCGCGGTCGGCGGGCAGGAAGTCGAATTTCTGCTCGACGGGGAAATCCGTCTCGATCACCGCACCCGCCGCGCGCGCCGCGCGCGCGACCATTTCGGGTAGGCGGTGATAGGTCTGCGGCCCCAGCACAATGTCGACATACGGCGCGCGAGCCAGGATCTCGCCGCCTTCCGCCTGCGCGACACAGCCCGCCACGGCCAGAACCGTGCCTTCGCCGCGTTCGGCGCGGGCTTCCTTGACCTTGCGCAGGCGGCCGAGTTCGGAAAACACTTTTTCCGCCGCCCGGTCGCGGATATGACATGTGTTGAGGATGATCATGTCCGCATCATCCGGCGTGCCCACGGCGCGATAGCCCAGCGGGCGCAGCACGTCCGACATCCGCTCGCTGTCATACACGTTCATCTGGCAGCCCCATGTTATGACATGAAGCCCCCGTGTCGCGGACGATGTGCTGGATTGCGGCTGGGCCACACCGGAAGGGGGAGACAGGCTGTTCACGGGTCAGGTATCCTCGGGCATCATCGCGGGCGGTTGCCCGCACAACGGGCGCAACACATCGGTGTACAGGTGCGCGCGGTCAAGTGCCTTGCCGTTGATAATAAGCCAAGGAACAAATGGTCTGCCCATCAACGCTCCCGGTCCGCATCATGGTGGGGTGCCGGGCGCGGCAACCCCTTCCTGCCGATATCGATCATGCCCGCCGGAATCGGGGGTATGTCAAGAAAGGATTGAGGGGATGGAGACAGTTTGCAACATGACCCGCGCCTTTTGGGCACCTATATGACATATTTGGAACTTATTAAGGTGGCGACGTTAATATCGGTTTGATCATGCATGCCGGGAATGGCAGTTATCACACAGTGGGAAACTGAACACACGCAGGACAGGAACAGGGGCGGCACCGTTTGACAGGATTGCGTCATTCCCGTCTGGCACGCCGCCTTCATGCGCGTGTCCGGCGCAGTGCCGGTTATGTAAGCCTGTGTGCAGCCATGACAGCCCTCGGGCCATGGGTTCCCGCCGCCATGGCGGCCGACCCGCAGGAATACACCACCACCCTGCGCCCGACCGGCAATGCAGACCTTGATGATGCGCTGCGGGCGTCATCGGACCTGCTGTCGCTGCAGAAAACACAGGCCGTCAGCCCCTTTGCGCTGACGGGGCGCATCCATAACGACTATTCCCGGCTGATCAGCGCGCTGGAAAGCTACGGCTTCTATGCGGGCGGCATCACCATGACCGTGACCGATGGCGGCGGCAAATCCGGCGCACCCATTGCAGGCAGCCATGACGGGCGTGATCCCGACCTGCCGGAATGGATGCAGTCCATCCCGGCGGGGCACAGGGCGCAGATCACCATCAGCGCCCGGCCCGGCGTGGCGTTCCGCATCGGCGTCGTGACGCTGAACCCGGACAAGGGCGATCCACCCGTTCACCTGAATGCGGATGAAATCAGGGCATTCGCCATGAAGCCCGGCATGCCCGCGCAGGCGGAAAGCGTGCTGGCCGCCGGCGTCACGCTCCAGACCGCCCTGACGGAGGAAGGATACGCGCTGGCCAGTGTCAGCAAGCCGCAGGCATGGCTGCGGCCCGACACGCATACGCTCGACGTCGCCTATACCGTCCATCGCGGGCCGGTGGTCAATCTGGGCGCGTTCGACTTCGCGGGGCTGCAGCGCACGCACCCGGCCTATATCGCGCGCAGGCTGACCATCGCACCGGGAGAGCTGTACCAGCCATCACGCATTGAACGCGCCCGGCAGGACATCGCCTCCACCGGGCTGTTTTCCGATGTGCAGGTGAACCATGGCGACACGCTGGCATCCGATGGGTCCATGCCGCTTGATTTTTCCTTCCGGGAGGGCAAGCGGCACAGCGTGGGCGCCGAAGGCGGCTATTCCACCGACCTTGGTGGCCGCGCGGGTGTGACATGGACGCATAACAACCTGTTCGGCAATGCCGAGCGGCTGCGGCTGACGGCGCTGATCACCGGGCTTGGCGGCTCGGCCGAGCAGGGGCTGGGCTATGACTTCTATGCCGACCTGCTGAAGCCCGATTTCGGGTCGCGCAACCAGAACATGAGCGCGCGCCTCGAAGGCATCAAGCAGGAACTCTATTCCTACCGGCAGACCGCGCTGCTGGCGCGCATCGGCATCGTCCGGCGCGTCAACCGCCACTGGAACGTGTCCTTTGGCGGGCAGATCGAGCAGGAACAAATCCAGCAGATGCGCACGAACAACAGCTATTTCATCGCATCCCTGCCGCTTTCGGCCAATTATGACGGCACGGGGGTGGACAACCCCATCACCCCCGCAACCCATGGGGTGCGGCTGGGGGCCAGCATCACGCCATCGGCGTCGCTGACGGATGGCACGTCGTTCTTCGCGATCATGCAGGCCACGGTCTCCACCTATTTCGACCTGAAGGCCCTGGGCCTGTCGCGGCCCGGCCGCAGCGTGCTGGCGTGGCGCGGCACCATTGGCAATGTGGAAGGGGCGTCGACCTTCGCCATTCCGCCCGACCAGCGGCTGTATGCCGGTGGCTCCGCCACGGTGCGCGGCTTCCGCTATCAGGGCGTGGGACCGCAGTTCGCCAATACGCGCTATGCCATTGGTGGCACGTCCATGGATGCGGGGTCGTTTGAATACCGCCAGCGCATCATGCAGAAATTCGGCGCGGTGGGCTTTATCGACGCGGGCCAGGTCACGGCGGGCCGGACGCCGTTCCAGGGCACGGTGCGCGTGGGCGCGGGTGCGGGGGCACGCTATTACACGCCCATCGGGCCGGTGCGGCTGGACGTGGCCGTGCCGCTCAACCGGCCCGCGCGCGGCGACAAGTGGGAACTGTATGTGGGGCTGGGGGAAACGTTCTGATGTCTGATACGACCATCCCCCCCACGCCGCGCGGCCCGGCCCGGCGCGTCCTGCGCGCGACCGCCTTTGCCGTGGGCATTCCAGTGGGGCTGGTGGCCGTGGCGCTGGGCATGGTGCTGGTGGCCGCTAATACCGGGGCGGGCCAGCATGAAATCGAGCGGCGCCTGCCGGGGCTGACCGGCGGTAGCGTGCACCTGTCTGGGCTGGGGGGGCGTTTTCCCGATGCGCTGCATGTCCGGCATCTGGAACTGGATGATTATAAAGGCGCGTGGCTGTCGATTGATGACCTGCAACTGGACTGGTCGCCGCTGCGGCTGCTGACGCGGCGCGCGGTCATCAGCAACCTGTCCATGGCGCGCCTGTCCATCCCGCGGCTGAGCGAGGATGATCCCGCCCATCCGTCAAAGCCGGAAAAGGACACGTCAGGCAGCATCCACATGGGGGTCGATATCCGCGCGGTGCATGTGGCGCGGATTGACGTCGGTGCTGCCATTGCCCGCGTGCCCGCGTCCTTCAGCCTCAATGGTCATGCCAGCCTTGATGACATCGCCCCGGTGCTGGACCATTTTTCCATCGCCACCCTGCCGCCCGCCGATATCGCGCTGGACCTGAAGCGGCTGGACCAGCCCGGTGCGCTGTCGCTGGCCACGCGGCTGGACCGCACCAATGTCGCGCTGGACCTGCATGCGCATGAGGAAGCGGGCGGGTTCGCCACAACGCTGAGTGGCCTGTCCGCCCTGGCGCCCATGGACCTGTCGCTGGGGCTGCATGGCCCGCGTGACGCCACCCGCCTTGCGCTGACTGCCACCGCCGGGGCCATCCACCTGCAGGCGGGTGGCCAGGTCGGGCTGGTCACGCATCACATGACGCTGGATGTATCGGGCAAAAGCGACCCTGTGACGATCAGCGGCGCGAACTGGCAGGGCATAAGCCTTGCCGCCCATGTGGGCGGCACGGTGGACCGGCCCACCGGCAATGGCACGCTGGATATCGATCGCCTGACCTATAACGACGCCGGTTTCACATCCCTGCACATGGTGGCTGACGGGCTGAGCGCGCAGGCGGGCGGGCAGGAGGAGCACGCCGCCCTCCATACCACCGTGACCGGACTGCGCATTCCCGGCAGCCAGCCCACGCTGTTCGCATCCGACCCGCTGCGGCTGGATGTGCTGTGGCGGCCCGATGCGGCCGGTGGGCCGGTGGCGCTGTCGCTGTCGCATCCGCTGGCGCAACTGACCGGGCAGGTCACGACGGCCCGGCCCATGGCCGCGACCTTTCATGCCGACCTGCCCGACCTTGCCGCGCTGGCGGCGGCGGGGGGTACGCAACTGCATGGCCATGCCGGGCTGGATGGCAATATCACACTCCCCACGGCGCAGCAGGCGGGGCCGTTCGCGCTGGACAGCCATATCGTGCTGGATGGCGGCCTGCCCATGGCGGTTGGCCTGATCGGGGACACCGGACACCTGAATATCGCAGGCACCATCGCCAGCGGGCCGGGCAGGGGGAATACGGTCACCTTTACCTCCCTGCTGGCGGAGGGACGGACCCTTCACCTTGATGCGACGCCTACCCGGCTGGTGACGGGGGAGCCGATGCAGGTTGATGCCACGGCGCATCTTGCCCTGTCGGACCTGCATGTGCTGGCCCCCACGCTGAAAGGGCAGGCACAGGCCGACCTGCATGCCGCCGGGCCGGTCAATGACCTTGCGGCCAGCCTGAAGGCGCAGGCCAGCATGGCGGCCAGCAACACGGCGGCGGGCAATGTGCAGGCCAGCCTGACCATGCAGCACCTGCCACAGGTCAGGGAAGGGGCGCTGGATATATCGGGTACGGTGGACCGCGCGCCGGTTCAGGTCACGGCCCGTCTGGACAGCAATGCCGATGAAAGCCGTCACCTGCAGCTTTCGCATCTGAACTGGAAAAGCCTGACGGGGCTTGCGGACATGACGCTGCCCAAGGGGCATGTGGTGCCGTCGGGCACGCTGGACCTGCACATGACGCGGCTGGCGGACCTGCACGATTTTACGGGACAGGACATGAGCGGCCACCTGTCCGCCAGCCTGCGCAGCACCAGTGCGACCGCGGATAGCCCCGCCGCCCTGAGCGTGAACGTGGACAGTGCGCTGAGTGCGGCCATGGCGCGCGTGGACCGGCTGGTGCTGAAGGGCAGGGTGCAGGACCCGACGGGGGACGCGCCGGTAACCGACCTCGACCTTGTGGTGGATAACGCGCATTTCCGCGACATGGGGGGACACGCGCATGTTACCGCGAAAGGGCCGTTCGCCGCGCTGAACGTGGTGGCGCAGTCGGGGCTGGATACGCCGTGGACGGGGCCTGCCACCATTGACGCGGCGGTGGTGTCCAACATTCCCGCAAGCTCGGTAAACGTGCGCCGGCTGGAAGCGCAGGCCCGGCGCGAGGTCATCCGGCTGGATGCCCCGGCCACCGTGACCTATGGCAGGGTAACCGCGATCGACCACCTGCGGATCAGCCTTGCCCCGCCGCAGGGGCAGCCGGGCAGTGTGGAGGTCAGCGGCAGGATCAGGCCCACGCTGGACCTGCATGCGGCCATCAGCCGCCTGTCCCCCGACCTGCTTGTCCCCTTCATCCCCACGCTGCATGCGCAGGGGACACTGTCGGCCGAAGCACGGCTGACCGGGACGCTCGATCATCCCTCCGGCCGGGTGACGCTGCAGGGGCGGGACCTGAAATACCACACCGATTATACATCGTCCCTGGCACCTGCATCGATGGAGGCCACGGCCAACCTGACAGCAGGCATGGCGCGGGTCGATGCGCAGATACGCGCGGGTACGCAGGTCAATCTGGGGCTGCACGGCACGGCCCCGGTCAACAGGGCGGGCCAGATCACGCTGCAGGCTGATGGCAATGTGGACCTTGCGGTGGCCAATGCCTATCTGGGCGCACAGGGCATGCAGGCGGGGGGCGCGCTGCAGGTCGCGCTGGGCGTGCGTGGCACGCCACAGCAGCCACGCCTGAATGGCACGCTGAACCTGACCAATGGCGTATTCCATGATTACGGGCAGGGCATACAGCTGTCCGCCATGCACGGCACGGTCGATGCCATGGGGGACCGGCTGGTCATAGCCGACCTGAACGCGCAGGCGGGCAAGGGCACCATCGGTGTCACCGGCAGTTACGGGGTGCTGGAACCCGGCCAGCCGATCGACCTGCATATCCATGCCGATAACGCCCGGCCGCTGGCCAGTGACCTTGTGACTGCGACCATAAACGGTGATCTGGGCGTAAAGGGCCAGCTTGCCAGCCGGATCGATGCAACAGGGGGCATCACGCTCAAGCGCGTGGATGTCAACATTCCGGACTCACTCCCGACATCGGTGGCGCATCTGGATGTCATCCGCCCCGAGGATGCGGAGACGCAGGAAAAGGTGGTCCATACCTCGCCACTGGTGATCGGGCTGAACCTGGACGTGCGTTCACCGGGGCAGTTCTATGTGCGCGGGCATGGGCTGAACACGGAAATGCACGGCAGCATCCATGCAGGGGGCACCACTGTGGCGCCGGTGGTGACGGGTGGGTTCTCGCTGGTCAAGGGCGGGTTTTCACTGGGTGGGATCTCGCTTGATTTCAGCAAGGGGCAGGTGGGCTTCAACGGCGTGGGTGTTACCCATGCAATCGACCCCACGCTGGATTTCGTGGCCGAGCGCAGCACGAATGACGGCACGGCCCGGCTGAATGTGGGCGGGTATGCCAGCGCGCCGAAAATCTCGTTTTCCTCCACGCCGCCATTGTCACAGGACCAGATCCTGGCCATCCTGCTGTTCGGGTCGGATACGCAGTCGCTTTCGCCCACGCAGATGGCGTCGATCGCGGCCGCCGTCGCGACGCTGAGTGGCGGTTCCGCCTTCGATCCGCTGGGCATGGTGCGCAAGACGCTGCATCTGGACAGGTTGCAGATGAGCAGTTCATCCAACGGGTCGGGCAGCAACGACACCGGTTCGATCGAGGCGGGGAAATACGTCATGCGCCGCGTCTATGTCGGCGCCAAGCAGGCGACATCGGGTTCGGGCACGCAGGCCCAGGTGCAGGTTGACCTGACCAAGCGGCTGAAGCTGAACACCACGGTGGGGACGGGCGGCAACGTGACTGGTTTCACCACGCCGGAAAATGATCCGGGCAGCAGCATCGGGCTGCTGTATCAGTTCAAGTACTGAGGGATGGCATAAGAGCCTGCCTGGAAACAAATCATTGATAAAAAATAAAAGTTTTCGGGTGCCACCTTTTTTTAAAAAGCTTCACCAGAAACGTCCTTTGATCTTGAAGTGATATCGTGAACTGACTTGTCAAACAGTCCTGGAATATGTCTCGGCCTGTTCGGTGCGGGGTAAATGCATTACGGTCCCGGCATGAATCCTCATGTTACGACCCGTGGCGGCCTGCTGCCCGTCATGCTGGCCATTGGCAGCGGCATGCTGGCGATGGGGGTGGCGCTGTCGGCCCTACCGCTGGAACTCCAGTCACGTTTCGCTTGCGGAACCACCATGGTCGGCCTGATCATGGGCATCCAGTCCGTCGCCACCGTGCTGTCGCGGCCGAAGGCCGGGCGGATGGCGGACCGGCTTGGCGGACGCAATACACTGCTGTGTGGGCTGCTGTGCACGGCGTGTTCCGCGCTGGCTTACAGCCTTGCGCTGGTGCCTGTCCTGTCACCGGGCCTGCAGCAGGCGATGATCGTGGCGGGACGGCTGGCCATGGGACTGGGCGAAGGGTTGATGGTTACAGGCGGCGGCGTCTGGGCCGTGACCAAGGTGGGCAGCGCGCGTGCGGGGGCCGCGATGTCATGGGTCGGTCTGGCCATCTTTGCCGGTCTGGGCATTGGAACCGCACTGGGTGACGAGATCGAGACCCATGCCGGTTTTGGCCCCCTGTGTCTTGTCGCCCTCGCCCTGCCGGTGGCGGGCATGGGGCTGACCGTGGTACTGCCCGCACCCGCGTTGCCGCGCGCTGGTGGCCAGACGGATGGGATGGCAGGTGACATACGGTGGAAACACCTGATCGGGCATACATGGGTGTGGGGGGTGACGCTGGGCCTGTCGGCGGTGGGGTTTGCCGCGATTTCGTCCTTTCTGGTCATTTTCTATGCGGCACAGGGCTGGCATGGCGGGGGCTGGGCGCTGGGGGCGTTTGGCGCGGGGCATGTCATTGCCCGCCTGGTCGGCAGCCGCCATGTTGATCGTGATGAAGTCAGGCCGATGGTGGTCGCCATCATGCTGGCCGAGGCGCTGGGCCTGGCCCTGATCTGGCTTGCGCCGGGACCGGCATGGGCCGTGGCGGGCAGCTTCCTGACGGGGCTGGGGTTTTCGCTGACCTATCCGCTGCTGGGGCTGCCGGTACTGCGGCAGGCACCACCCGCCGCGGCCGGGTCGGCCATCGGGCTGTTTGATGTTTTCTTTGATATTGCGGCAGGTATCGGCGCGGTGCTGTCCGGTGTGCTGTCCGGCATGGCGGGGCCACGCAGCCCCTTTGTCATGGCCATGGTGGCGGCGCTAGCAGGGTGCGTGGTCATGCTGGCGCGGCCGCAGGGCATGAAGGGAAATAAACGTGATCCATGATGACCGGGGTGGAACAGGGTTGTCCGTGCTGGCCCAGACCGCCTGCGCTGCCTGTGGCGGCTACGAAACGGGTTCAGGTTGCGTGGCTGCGGGCCTGATTGCGTAGCTGTGCCGGTCTTGCGCTGTTGATGGGCCTGTCATGGTCGTATCATGCTGTTCCACCCGGCGCATAGCGGGGGATGGGGCTGCCAGCCGCCCCATATCAGAACCGCCGGCACAGGGGCCGGCGGCATGGGGTTGGATGTGTATGGAAAAAGGCGGAATATTCAGGCCGCCTTCATGACCTCGGTCAGTTTTTCGAGGACTTCGGTCGGTTCCTTGCCTTCCAGCACGGCAACCTCGGCCACGAAGCGTTCCTGTGCCGCCTCGAACAGCTTGCGTTCGCTGAAGCTGCCATCCAGACTGTCCACGTTGCGGCGCAGGTCACGCAGCACTTCGGCAATCTGTACCAGATCGCCGGAATTGATCTTTTCCTGATAGGCGACCGCGCGGCGTGCCCACATGCCACGGCTGACATGCGGCTTGCCCTTGATGATGGCCATCGCCTTGTCCACGATTTCCCTTGATACGATCTTGCGCAGGCCCGACTTGCGCGCCTTGGACAGCGGGATGCGCAGCGTCATCTGGTTGCCGGGAAAGGAGATCTGGATCATTTCCAGCTTGGTGCCGGCGATTTCGTCAACGCCAATCCGGTCAACGCGGCCAACGCCATGCGCTGCATACACGATGGCGTCGCCCTCACGGAATGGATCTTCGTCTTTTACGGCCTTGCTGGACTTTGCTTCGGCTGCCGTGGCAGCTGCGGCCGTCCGTGCCATTGCATCGGTCACAGTGCCCTTCTGGGTGGTTCTGAACATGCTCATGCCACCCATATAGCATAAATCCGCCCTTCTGTCTTGATTCCTTCATATGGCATCGGGCAGGGTGAACCATCAGGCGCTGCGCATCATGCCTGTATGCCGCGCACGGGGGGCAGCGGCGGCGGCGCGGGCAGGCCGCAGGACTGCATCAGGTCGATTTCGATCGTGCGGGAAATGGTCAGCATCGGCATGCCATGCGGTGTCGCGCTGAAGGGGTCCTGCAGGTCGTTGCCGATCTTGTCCAGTGCGACGAACAGCAGTCCCACCAGCGATGACCCAAGCGGCGTGATCCACCCCAGCGTCTGCACCATCGACAGCGGCAGGATGATGCAGAACACCACCGCCACCACTTTCGGCAGGACCGAAAACTGGATGGCCAGCGGCGTGTTGCGGATACGTTCCAGCCCGCCCTGCGCGTTGCTCATGTCCGACAGGATTCGGTCGATCTGTCCCTGCAATGCGCCGTCAATGCCCAGCCTGCGTGATTCCGCGTCCACCCGCAGCCCGATTTCAAACAGGATGGCGGCGGGGATGTTCACCTTGCCCGCGATCCCGGCCTTCATGGAATCGGGCAGCAGGCGCATGATGTCGTCCGTCGCATCCAGCCGCCCCAGCGCGCCGCGCAGGGCATAGGGATAGGCCGCCATGGCACGGGCAAGGTCGGGGCACCCGCGCAGGATCGTGCCCGCCTGCCGGGCGAAGGACCGGCTGTTGTTGGTCACCGCCCCCCACAGGGTGCGCCCTTCCCACCAGCGGTTATAGGCGGTGTTGTTGCGGAAGCTCATGAACAGTACCAGCGCGGAACCGATCAGCGATATGGGCAGGGTGGGCTGTTCCATCCATTCCTGGTGGAAGATCTGGAACATCACCACCACCACCACGTCCCACGCGCACAGGAAAACCAGCGACAGCACACTTTCGCGAAGCAGGATCCACAAACCAATTCTACGATCAATGACCATGCAGGCATCCCGGTATATCTGGTGAAAATACGGGTATCCGTTTCCGGTCCCCTTCCGCCGCTTATCACATTGCATGGTGGTTGCGGGACCGCACATGGGCGGGTGGCATGTTTTGTCACTGAAAATATCGTCACCCCTGCATGGACGGCGTAACATTGACGCCAGTGCCGATGATGCCCTTAATCGTTGCGAAACAGGGGCGCGCCCATGGGGACGCCCCACGCATCAAAGGAAAGACCGGGTTCATGGACGTAAGGGCAGCCGTTGCCTTCGAGGCAGGTAAACCACTTGAAATCGAGACCGTGCAGCTGGAAGGCCCACGCGCGGGTGAGGTGCTGGTCGAGATCAAGGCGACGGGCCTGTGCCATACTGACAAGTTCACCCTGTCCGGCGCCGATCCGGAGGGACTGTTCCCCGCCATCCTTGGCCATGAAGGGGCCGGTGTGGTGGTGGAAGTCGGCGCGGGTGTGAAGCACCTGAAGCCCGGCGACCATGTCATCCCGCTCTACACCCCCGAATGCCGGGAATGTAAGTCCTGCCTGTCGCGCAAGACCAACCTGTGCACGGCCATCCGTTCAACGCAGGGCAAGGGCGTGATGCCCGACGGCACGTCGCGCTTTTCATTCAAGGGGCAGCCGATCCACCACTACATGGGCTGTTCCACCTTCGCCAACTACACGGTGCTGCCCGAAATCGCGCTGGCCAAGATCCGGCCCGACGCCCCGTTTGACAAGGTATTCTACATCGGCTGCGGTGTGACCACCGGCATCGGGGCCGTGCTGTTCACCGCCAAGGTCGAGACCGGCAGCACGGTGGCCGTGTTTGGCCTGGGCGGAATCGGGCTGAATGTCATTCAGGGTGCGAAAATGGTCGGGGCTGAACGGATCATCGGCGTCGACATCAATCCCGAGCGTGAAGCCATTGCCCGCAAATTCGGCATGACCGATTTCATCAACCCGAAGGATCTCGGCCCCAATGGCGACCTGGTCGGCCATATCGTGGAACTGACCGGCGGTGGCGTGGATTATTCCTTTGAATGCGTCGGCAACCCGACCCTCATGCGGCAGGCACTGGAATGCGCGCATCGCGGGTGGGGGGTATCCACCATCATCGGCGTTGCGGGGGCCGGTCAGGAAATCAGCACGCGGCCGTTCCAGCTTGTGACGGGGCGGCGGTGGATCGGCTCGGCCTTTGGTGGCGCGCGTGGCCGCACCGACGTGCCGCGCATCGTGGACTGGTTCATGGAAAACCGCATCGACATCGACAGCCTGATTACCCACAGGCTGCCGCTGGAGCGCATCAACGAAGGCTTTGACATGATGGCGAAGGGCGAGAGCATCCGCACGGTTGTCGAGTTCTGATCCATGGGCAGCATCACGACGCTTGAGGAACATGCGAGCTGTGGCGGGCGGATCGGCTTTTATAGCCACCCGTCCGAAAGCCTGGGGCTGGAGGCGCGCTTTGGCGTGTTCCTGCCCGAACGCGCGCTGGCGGGGGAGCGCGTGCCCGTGGTGCACGTGCTGGCTGGCCTGACCTGCACGCAGGAAACCTTCCTGATCAAGTCCAACGCCGTGCGTTTCGCGGCTCATCATGGCATCGCGCTGGTGGCGCCTGATACCTCGCCACGGGGTGCGGGTGTCGCGGGGGAAGGTGACGCTTATGACCTCGGCACGGGGGCGGGTTTCTATCTTGACGCGACAACGCCTGCATGGCGCGCGCATTACCGCATGGGTACCTATGTCAGTCACGAACTGCCCGAACTGACACAGGACGTGTTTGCCATTGATGGCGCGCGGCGTGGCATCATGGGCCATTCCATGGGCGGGCATGGTGCGCTGGTCCATGCCCTGCGCGCGCCGGATGCATGGAAATCGGTTTCGGCGTTTGCCCCGATCTGCCATCCCGCCGTCGTCCCATGGGGGGAGAAGGCATTTTCCACCTATCTTGGCCCCGATCGCGCCACATGGGCACGCCATGATGCAACGCTGCTGCTGGAAGCGGGTCATACCCACCCCACTGGAATCCTGGTGGATCAGGGGGAAGCCGACCAGTTCCTGCATGACCAGCTGAAACCCGAACTGCTGGCGGCGGCGGCCGGTGCGGCGGGGCAGGCCTTACGTCTGCGCATGCACCCGCGCTACGACCATTCCTACTGGTTCATCCAGTCATTTATTGCCGATCATATCGACCATCACGCCACGATCCTTAACGCGGTGTGATCTTGGGGAAAGCAGATCTGGCGTGCTGGTGCATGGCGATATGCGCTGGCCGCCCTGTCTGTGCTGTCTGTCGGGGCAGCACCCCTGATAAAAACAGAAGTTTTTGGTGAAGCTTTTTTTTAAAATCTTCAGGAAAACGCCGCCTGTTTGAAAAAAAGGCGGCACCCAAAAATTTCTACTGTTTTCAAATCGTCTTCAGGAACGGCAACGGGGGCATATCGCGATCGCCGGTGTCCGGTCAGTCACCCATCAGGTGCAGCACGATTTCGCGCCGGTGCGGGCGGGCACGATGTTCAAACAGGTACAGTCCCTGCCACATGCCCAGTACCGGACGACCATCGGCCACCGGAATGGAAAGCTGTGTATTGGTCAGCATGGCGCGCAGGTGGGCGGGCATGTCATCCGGGCCTTCATCATCATGGATGTAGCGCCCCGGCTGTTCGGGTACGAGGGTTTCGAAATACCGTTCGATATCCGTGCGCACCGTAGGATCAGCATTTTCCTGCACCACCAGCGATGCGGAGGTATGGCGGCACCATAGCGTCAGCAGGCCGGTCTCAATCCCGCTCTGCCCCACCCAGTCCAGCACGGGCCGGTCGATGGGGACCAGTCCCTTGCCCCGGGTCGTAACCTGCAGGGTGTGCAGTTCCTGCCGCATGGCGCCACCTTTCGTGCTTATTTCAGGAAGCCAATCAGGGTTTCCGCTTCCGATACAATGGGTTCGGCAATGGTGCGCGCCCGGTTCGCGCCATTGCGCAGCGTGTCGCACAGGAAACCGGGTTCCTTCAGCAGTCGTCCGGTTTCTTCGGCAATCGGGGCAATCGCCGCCACCAACACGTCGGTCAGCGCCGTCTTGAACGGTCCGAAACCCTGACCGCCAAACTGCGCCAGCACATCGGCCACCGTACGACCGGACAGTGTGGCGTAGATGGTAACCAGATTGCGTGCCTCGGGCCGGTTTTCAAGGCCGGATTCCTCAGATGGCAGGGGTTCGGAATCGGTCTTGGCGCGCTTGATCTTGTTGGCAATGGCGTCGGCGTCATCCGTCATCTCGATCCGGCTCTGGGCGGAGGGATCGGATTTGGACATTTTCTTGGTACCGTCACGCAGGCTCATCACACGGGCACCCTGCGGCGGGATCAGGGCTTCGACCTGCGGGAAGAATTCGGTCCCGTAATCGTGGTTGAATTTCTGCGCGATGTCGTTGGTCAGTTCCAGATGCTGCTTCTGGTCATCGCCCACCGGCACGACCGTGGCCTTGTATGCCATGATGTCGGCAGCCATGAGGTCAGGATAGACATACAGGCCGGCGGAATGTTTTTCCCGGTCCTTGCCCGCCTTGTCCTTGAACTGCGTCATGCGGTTGAGCCAGCCAATGCGCGCGACACAGTTGAAAATCCACCCCAGGCGCGCATGGGCGCTGACAGCGGACTGGTTGAACAGGATATGTTTGTGCACATCAATGCCCGACGCCAGCAGGACCGCCGTCTGTGCCAGGGTCTGCTGGCGCAGCACTGCGGGATCCTGCCACGTGGTGATGGCGTGCATGTCCACCAGGCAGAAGATACATTCATGATCACGCTGCAGCGCAACCCAGTTGCGTATTGCACCAAGGTAATTGCCAAGCTGCGGGATACCGGTCGGCTGAATGCCGGAAAATAGGCGTTGCATGAAGGTATTTTCCGTTTTTTTGCCCGTGCAGGTCAAGGTGCCGGGGGGTCAGGGCAGGGGATGAATGGCGTCAAGGCGGCGGCGTTCTTCCGCCACCATGGTGGTGGTCAGCGGGTGGGCGCGTTCGGCCGCCACTTCCTCGGGTGTGAAGACCGGGACGGGGCGGGTGTCGCCACGGGTCGCCAGATAGCTGAGGATGGAGGCGATTTCCGCATCCGACAGATGGGCGCGGAACGGCGGCATGGAGAAGTTGTAGCGCACGCCGTCAATCTGCAGCGGGCCATTCAGCCCGTTCAGCAGCACATGCATGAGGTACTGCTTGCCTTCCGGTGTCGCGGCTATTTTATCCACCCGACCGGACACGGGCGGGATCTCGCCCTTCATCCCTTTGCCGCCATGGTGGCAGATGCCGCAGTTGGTGCGGTAACGCGCGTACCCTTCCTGCCCATGGCGCGTGCACGCCGCCAGCAGTACAACGGTGGCCACCATGCAGCCCCCGCGCAGTACGGACGCCATGCGCCCGGTTCCAATACCCATGTCGGTTGTCCGGTTTCCTGTCCCGTTATGTCATGAAAAAAGGGCCATTCACCCGGCTGGGGTGAATGGCCCTGCATGCCTTAATGGCCGCCGGGGGAAACGCCCAGAAGCTGTATCTTGAAGATCAGCGGGCTGTCAGGCTGGATGATGCCCATGGATTTATGCCCGTAACCCAGTTCAGGCGGCACGTACAGCATCCATGTATCGCCTACATGCATCATGGGCACGGCTTCCTGCCAGCCCTTGATCACCATTTCCAGCGGCATCTGCATGTACGCGCCATGCCCGTGCTGGTCGGAACTGTCAAAGATGCCGCCATCGGGCAGGCGGCCTTCGTATATGACCATGACGCTGTCATTGATGGTGGGCTGCGCGCCGTCTTTCGGCCCGGATTTCAGGACCTTGTAGGCCAGTCCGTCCGGCAGGGTCTTGACGCCGGGCTGCTTGCGTACGTTGTCCATGAACTGTGCCGGGGTCAGTTCCGGCTGGTCATCCTTGTTTCCCCCGCATGCCGCAAGCGGCAGCGCCACCGCTGTGGCAAGGAGAAGGGGAATGACACGGGAAAAGCGTTTCATGACACCTCGGCAGGTTGTTGGAATGAACACGAAGGACCGGATGGGCGATTACAGCGCGCCGCCACGACGGCCGATCTTGGCCCCCAGGCGCAGCCGCAGCGCATTCAGGTTGATGAAGCCCTGCGCGTCGGCCTGGTTGTATGCGCCCTCGTCATCCTCGAAGGTGACGACGCGGGTGTCGTACAGGCTGTTGGGGCTTTCACGGCCCACGCAGATCACGTTACCCTTGTACAGCTTCAACCGCACGCGGCCGGTTACCGAATGCTGGCTCTGGTCAATCAGGGCCTGCAGCATGCGGCGCTCGGGGGAGAACCACAGCCCGTTGTAGATGATCTCGGCATAACGCGGCATCAGGCTGTCCTTGAGGTGCATGGCCTCGCGGTCAAGGGTGATGCTTTCGATGCTGCGATGCGCGGTCAGCAGGATCGTGCCGCCCGGCGTTTCATAAATGCCGCGCGACTTCATGCCGACAAAGCGGTTTTCCACCAGGTCAAGACGACCGATGCCGTTGTCACGGCCCAGTTCGTTCAGGCGCGTCAGCAGCGTTGCGGGCGACATGGCCACGCCATTGATTGCCACCGGGTCGCCCGATACGAAATCGATGGTGATTTCGGTCGCCTTGTCCGGTGCGGCTTCGGGGGAAATGGTGCGCTGGAACACGATTTCCTCGGGGCCTACCGCCGGGTCTTCCAGCAGCTTGCCTTCCGAGGAGGAATGCAGCAGGTTCGCATCGACCGAGAACGGGGCTTCCCCGCGCTTGTCCTTTGCGATGGGGATCTGGTGTTCCTCGGCAAAGGCCAGCAGGCGCGTGCGCGATGTCAGGTCCCATTCACGCCACGGCGCGATCACGGTGATGTCGGGCTTGAGCGCGTAATAGGCCAGTTCGAAACGGACCTGGTCGTTGCCCTTGCCGGTTGCGCCATGGGCCACGGCGTCGGCGCCGACCTGTTCAGCGATCTCGATCTGGCGCTGGGCGATCAGGGGGCGGGCGATGGATGTGCCCAGCAGGTACTGTCCCTCATACAGCGCGTTGGCGCGGAACATGGGGAAGACGAAATCCTTGACGAAGGTTTCGCGCAGGTCCTCGACAAAGATTTCCTTCACGCCAAACATTTCGGCCTTGCGGCGGGCGGGTTCCAGTTCCTCGCCCTGGCCAAGGTCGGCCGTGAAGGTCACGACCTCGCAGTTGTAGGTGGTCTGCAACCAACGCAGAATCACGGAAGTATCAAGACCGCCCGAATATGCGAGAACGACCTTTTTGACATCCCTGGCGGCCATGGGAGAACGCTCCTGTCGAGAAAACTTTGGACAACATTTTGCCGGGTGAACCGGCGGCATGTCCTCCTAGCATCCCACGGCGCGGGCGACCAGAAGATAAGGCCGGATTTTTATGCCCCGGCAGGGTCCGGCGTGGCGTCCGTCCGCTCCGCGCGGCGCAGGCGCTGGCTTTCCGTGCGCAACTGCCCGCACGCAGCCAGGATGTCGCGCCCGCGCGGCATGCGGATGGGGGAGGCAAAGCCCGCATCCATCACGATTTTCGCGAAACGGTCCAGCTGTTCACGCGTGGATGGCCGGTAGCTGCTGCCCGGCCATGGGTTGAACGGGATCAGGTTGACCTTGGCCGGGATGCCCGAAATCAGGCGCACCAGTTCACGTGCGTCGGCCTCGCTGTCATTGACGCCACGCAGCATGATGTATTCGAACGTGATGCGCCGCGCATTGCTGGCGGCGGGGTAGCGGCGGCAGGCGGCAATGACTTCCCTGATCGGGTATTTGCGGTTCAGCGGTACGATCTCGTCACGCAGGTCGTCGCGCACGGCATGCAGTGACACGGCCAGGTTGATACCCAGCTCCGCCCCGCACTGGTCCATCATTGGCACCACGCCCGACGTGGACAGCGTGATGCGCCGGCGCGACAGGCCAATGCCCTCGCCATCCATGATGATGCGCATGGCCTTGGCCACGTTGTCATAATTGTACAGCGGCTCGCCCATGCCCATCAGCACGATGGTGGACAGCAGGCGCGGGGTGTCGCCCTTCGGGCTGGGCCATTCGCCATAGCTGTCGCGCGCCGCCATGAACTGGCCTACGATTTCCGCGGCGCCAAGGTTGCGCACCAGCGCCTGCGTGCCGGTATGGCAGAAGGTGCATGACAGTGTGCAGCCCACCTGTGAGGAAATGCACACAGCCCCCCGGTCTTCCTGCCGGTCGGGGATGTACACGGTTTCGGCTTCCTGCCCGTCGCGGAAGCGGAACAGGAATTTGCGCGTGGAATCCTGCGATGTCTGCTCGGTCACCACGCCGGGGCGGCCGACGACAAAGCGTTCGGCCAGCTTTTCCTGCAGCGGACGGGCGATGGAACTCATGCGCGAGAAATCGGTCGCGCCCTGATGGTAGATCCAGTGCCACAGCTGCTTGGTGCGGAATGGCTTTTCACCAATCTCCACCATGATGTCCGTCAGTTCCTCACGCGACAGGCCCACAAGGTCGCGCCTGCCATCGGGCAGGGCGGCGGCAGGGGGAGCGAACTGCGCGGATTTCGCACGGATGCGCGTGCGTTCCTCGTCATTCAGAAGCGAGGCCGCCGTCCCGTCGCGTGACCGGGAAGGTGAGGGTGCAGGGGCTGCGGACATACCGGTGCTGCCTATGTTCGTCGTGTCATTTCAGAAAGGGGAAGGGCGTTGATGGCCGCTCTTTCGTGCCTGTGTAGCACAGGCGGGGCAGGGGATGCGACTGTCGATCAGCCGTCCTTGCGGGCCGCGATCAGGAATTCCCGGTTGCCTTCCGGCCCGGTGATGGGGCTGGGGTCGATGCCCAGCACGGTCCAGCCCGGCAGGCCAGACCACCATTCATGAATCATCTGGCACACGGCTTCATGCACGGCCGGGTCGCGCACGACGCCCTTGGCCCCCACCGCGTCGCGTCCGGCCTCGAACTGCGGTTTTATCAGCGCAATGGCCCATGCCCCCGGTACGCACAGATCCAGCCCCGCGGGCAGGACAGTGCGCAGGCCGATGAAACTGGCGTCACAGACCAGCGCCTGTATCGGGTCGGGAATGATGGTGCTGTCCAGCGCGCGGGCGTTGCATTTTTCCAGCACGACCACCTGTTCGGTATTGCTGCGCAGTTTCCAGGCCAGTTGTCCATGGCCGACATCGACGGCATAGACCTTTGCCGCCCCTTCATGCAGCAGCACATCGGTAAAGCCACCGGTTGATGCGCCAACATCCAGGCAGGTCAGGCCCGAAGGCGACAGGCCAAAGTGCTTCAGCCCGTGCGCCAGCTTGATCCCGCCACGCGACACCCACGGGTGGTCCTGTCCCTTCAGGGTCAGGGGTGTGTCCTCGGCAATCTGCTCCCCGGCCTTGTCAATGCGCCGGTCGGGCGTGTGGACCAGACCAGCCATGATAAGTGCCTGCGCACGGGTGCGGCTTTCCACCATGCCCCGGTCCACCAGCATCTGATCGACGCGACGTTTTGCCATGCGCGGTGCCTGTTCCCCTGTGCGCTCAGGCCATCTGGCGCGAATGCGGCACGCCCAGGGCGGACAGCGCGGTGGCGACAATGGCGGGC
>NZ_JBXAYQ010000004.1:0-110730 GCF_057359305.1 Komagataeibacter ossonobensis
TTTTACCAAAAGATTCATTATAATTTGCACGATATCACAAGAATAATGGATCTCGCCCAATCCATACGTAATATTCAGGCCCTGCTCGTCCCCGCGGCAAAACATTGTTGCAGGGTTGGCGGTGCATTCCGGCCGAACCGGGTCCATGGTAGCGCGCAGCCCAGCGTTGCATGCGCCGTGTGATATCAGGGAAGGCTGTGCCGCCTGTAGGGAATGGCTGACAGATGTTTTCAGATATTTTCCGCGAGTATATTAGGGACGTGGGGTTCGCCCAGCCATGTCCATAAAACCGACGGGATGTAATCAGGGACTGTCGCAATACGATATGAAGGGCTGTTTACCTTGTTCATGGCTGTCATTCCCATTGCGATCGTTAAAAATTGAATCAGCGGTGAATAGGATCAAGGCTGATAGTCATATTGTCCATGGAACAGGAATGGAAACAGCGGGATTGGTGACATCATCCTGCTTTCTGCGTCTATTCATGGATTATCATGCAGGCATTATGATACAGTATGTTACCTCTTGCCGGGATTGGTCAGCCTATCAACCAGACCTGAACATGGTGAACAGATATGCATGATGACATAGGCACAACCATGGCGTGTATTTGTGAAATGAATGTAATGATGGCAGAGTACGGTCTGGTTCTGCAATAACGGAATAACAGCATGTATTGTAGCGCAGGTATGTGCGGATTACGGTCGGTAAGATTCATGACATATGGATGGGGATCATGCTGCCGACATGCATGGCATGCGTCAGGTCAGAATATGAATATATATTTGATATAATATGTAATTATTAAAAAATTTCTGGTTGCATCATGCTTTATTTCAGATATTATTTTATATAATAGGATGATATAACATATATTTACATAAAAATAACAATTACATGACTTTATATAATTAAAATGGTATGGTTTGTTTACTTTTACTCACGAATTTTGTTTTTATTTTGCATTTAATGCGATTGATGAACAGGACATATATTCTATATGATGTGTTTATAAAACATTGAAAATTCATTAACAAAAATCAGTAAATTAGAGATGTGAGATGCTGTTTTTTCAACTCCTCAAACAAAAAATTGCATATGTTCCATGGATGCGATAATGAATGGATTTATTATTGCGCAATCATGCTTGTCCGAATACAGAAAGGCGCACTGATATGCAACCCGTGCAGGCATTGCTGCGTATGTGCCTGTAATGGGGATGATATAAAAAATATGCAGCAAAAGGCTTTGTTGTGGTTGCATAATAGACGCATGATTATTACTGATAGGGCGGACAGGTGCCCAGACGGCAATCTACAGAGGAAAGATACAGACATTGGACAATAAAGATCTCCCGCATACCGAACTGGTATCCATGACGACAGAGATCGTGGCCGCACATACCAATCATAATACCATTGGCATTGAGCAGATCCCCACCCTGATCGAAACGGTTTATACTGCGCTGAAGGGGCTTGGTGCTGAAAAGGTGGTTGAACCCGCCCCGCTGCAGCCTGCCGTGCCGATCAAGAAATCAGTATTTCCTGATTACGTGATCTGCCTGGAAGACGGCAAGAAGCTGAAGATGCTCAAGCGTCACCTTCAGACGGCCTATGGCATGACCCCGGAGCAGTATCGTGAAAAATGGGGTCTGCCCGCCAATTATCCGATGACCGCGCCCAATTATGCCGCGCATCGTTCGTCCCTTGCACAGAAGATCGGCCTGGGTCGCAAGGTTGTGGTTGAGCCGGAACCCGAAGTTGCGGCGGAAGCCCCGGCAAAGCCCGCACGCAAGACCCGTGCGCGTCGCAAGAAGGGTGCCGATGCACAGGCGTAATGGATACGCCGCATGATCGCAAATACCCAGCTTGGGAACAGGCTGGGTATTTGTATTTTCAGGGAATGAAAAGATATTTTGCCATTTGTAATGACAGATGAATTATTGCATTCCCGGCCGTTATGAATGCATGCGGCTGTTCTCTTGTCCGTAGGGCTTGGTCCAGTCATTCCCCGTGTAAAGCGCAGTCCTTTGGGCGAATACCTTCATGCGGGGCAGGAGCATGATATTGCCCGTACAGTATATCGCAACGATATGATACACTATCCACCCTACTGCCTGGCGGTGCCTTGTTTGTGCCCGTTGCAATAAGCCAGTCGGGAAAGAAGTATTCCGGCAGCAGGGTGCTGTATCGTGGTGACCGCCCGGTTGCACGCCACCTTATTTCAGGCGGCGTATGTTATCGCTGCGGTCCGGATCGGGCAGGGAGTGATCAGGATCAAGAATGGCCCTGTCGACTGTCGGACCGCCGGGGAAGGTTGCAGTCATGGTATTGGTCAAATGCCAGCTTTCCGTCGGGATGACCTGATCGACATGCGTGCCGTCGACATATTCCAGCCGTAACGTGACGGGCAGCATGAGCCTGCCCTTTGTGCGAATACGGACCTGTGTACCCTGACGGGCATCGTTATTGATATGGGACAGGTCGGATATGCCGTAATCCGGCCAGTCGTTTTCAAAATACCAGCCACGCCAGAACCAGCCCAGATCTTCCCCGGTTTCACTTTCCATCAGCCGGAAGAAATCCGACGGGGTCGGATGATGGTATGCCCATGCCCGGATATAACGGCGGAAGGCGGTATCGAACCGCTCAGGCCCCAGTATCTGTTCGCGCAGCAGCATAAGCCCGTACGCGCTTTTGAAATACGTGACCGGGTGCCGGTATGCTTCCGGCACCAGTTCCGCTGGCGTCATGAGGGGCGGTGCCTTCGGGTCTTTCAGCACTGGAATGATGTCATCGGCAGGTCGGCCGGTCAGGGGCGCGAATTCCGCGTCATGCTTGGGCGCGTATTCCCCATGGTTGAACTGTTGGGAAGCATAGGCGTCGATAAAGGTATTGAACCCTTCATCCATAAAGGCATCGCGTCGTTCATTACTGCCCACGATCATGGGGAACCAGTCATGGCCCAGTTCATGCGTGGTGATCCAGAACAGCGTATCGTTCCGGTCTTCCCACCCGTCAAAGACAATGCCGGGATATTCCATGCCCGCCCCGTGGCCGCCCACATTGATGGCATTGGGCCAGGGATAGGGAAACCACTGGTTGGAAAAGTATTCAATGGCATGTTTGACGTATTCGGTGGAGCGGTCCCATGCCTGCGGGCCACTACCTTCACGCGGGTAAACCGACATGGCCAGGCGCGGCACGGGTTTCCTGCCCGGTGCCGGACGCGCGGGGGGCAGGTCAATGCGTGCCGCATCCCACACAAAGGCAGGGGAGGCGGCAAAGGAGACGTCACGCGTATTTTCCATGTAAAAATGCCATGTCTTTTCCCCCATGCGCGCCGCGTGACTTGTGGGATCCGTTACGTCATGCGCTGTGTGGATCATGACGGTCCGGTCGCTGCGGGCCGCCTGCGCCAGACGGGCGCGTTCGGTTTTGGTCAGCACATCATCCGGGTTGAGCAGCGCGCCGGAACCGACCACCGTGAAATTCCACGGCACCGTGACACTGTAATCAAAATCGCCGTATTCCAGATAGAATTCTTGTCCCAGATAGGGCAGCGTGTCCCATCCCCGATGGCTGTCATAAACGCACATGCGGGGATACCACTGCGCAATTTCGTACATTTCGCCATCCTGGGCGGGGGTCACCGCCGTGCGGCCGCCCCATGGGCCGGGAACGGTGTAATGCCAGCGGATCCGGATCCGGACCTTCTGTCCATGGGGCAACGCCGTATCCGGCAGGACAAGCTGCATGCGGGTATCGGATATGCGCGGCGACAGTGGGATTTCGCGCCCGTGGTGCATGATGGCGACTGAATCGATCACCATGCCGCCCGTCGTATGGGGATGACGCTCGGGATTGGCGAAACCTGCCCGGGAATGAGGCTGATAGATGTTCTGGTCCAGCTGCAGCCACAGCGTATCAAGGCTGTCGGGGCTGTTATTGGTGTAGGTCAGTGTTTCATCGCCCGACAGGACATGGGCGGACGTATCGATACGGGCATGGATCATGTAATCCGCCCGGTTCTGCCAGTAATCAGGCCCCGGCAGGCCCGAACCGGAATTGTAGCGGTTGGGCGCGTCAGGCAGGGACAGGGGGGCAAAAACCTGTCGCATGTCCATTGCGGTTGGGGCAGGCGCTGCCTGCGCCCCGATCGACGCACAGCAGCCTGTACAGGCCAGGATGATCGCCAGCTTTCCGTATGCCATTACCCTGCCTCCCGCCTGTCATGGTTGCGGTAGGGTAATGGATGGCGCCCGAAGAGCAAGATACGGACGGGCACCGTGCGCGGCGCAGGCCCTCAGATGACTTTCAGGCCAACTGTGACAAGGATCGCAGCCAGTATGGTGCGCTGCACCCGGTCGGGAACAAGCCCGATGCACAGGCTGCCCAGTATGATGCCCGGAATGGATCCGCACAGCAGCGAAGTCAGCAGCGGGATATCAATATCCCCGATCCACCAGTGTCCCATGCCCGCGATAGCCGTAAGGGGCACGGCATGGGCAATGTCGGAGCCGACCAGACGGCGGATTTCCAGCGTGGGATACAGAAAGATCAGCGCCGCCATGCCGATGGCCCCCGCACCGACGGAAGACAGCGTGACCATGACCCCCAGCACCGCGCCCAGCAGCGTGGTTAGCTGACCGGTCATGGCGGGGGAAACGCTACCGGCCTTCTGTCGCGACAGCATCTGCAGCCGATGGCGGAACAGCACGCTGGGGGCCGTGATCAGCAGCGCTATGCCCAGTGCCACTGAAATCACATGCGTCACCTGTGCCGAGGGACTGCCCGCCCAGTGCAGGGCTACGATCGTAAGCAGGGTGGCGGGTATGCTGCCCAGCGCAAGCCGTCCCACCACGCGCCATTCCACCGACTGGCTGCGACCATGTACCAGCGTGCCCACCGTCTTGGTCAGGGCCGCATACAGCAGGTCCGTGCCTACGGCGGACTGTGGATGCACCTTGAACAGCAATATGAGCAGCGGGGTCATGAGCGACCCACCGCCAACGCCGGTCATGCCGACAAGGAAGCCGACCCCAAGGCCAGACAGTACATAAAGCAGGTTGATCGATTCAGTCAGATGCATGGTCTGGGGCTTCATGGTTCAATGGTTGCGGGCCTGGGGCGTATCCGGTCCGGCGGCGGGGCTGGGGGTACGTGTCCATCCGTTCCTGACTCGTTTTGCATCCAAATTATACTAAAAAATTAAGTGATTTATGCCGGGTGATGGGAATTGTTTATGTGTAATTTTCATGAAGCACAAGCCGATTTGGTGATATGCAGCGACAACATTTTTGCATATAACCCGAAAAAATACGCAAAATCCCTGTTGTGCGGTAAGAAAGAGGTAATTTGCGGGGGCCGGTCGGATAATCCTGCTGAAAAATGTCCACGGTGCCGCCGCAACCTGCCTTCACCATGTCCGTTGCATGTGGAACCATTCAGGAAAATGCGCCATGTTCAGCAGACAGGTAATGGCTACTCCCTGGAATTCCATTCCGGCGCGTCCACCCCCGATCACGCCACCAGCGGTGGATGATCCCGATCATGGTGAACCCGATGAGAAGGAACCTCTGGACCAGCCGGAAAAACATTTCCCCGATTATGATGAGGATGAACCCATCGATCCGGACAGGGACACTCTGGTCGAACCGCTGGAACCCGATGAGGAGGATGAAGGGCCTGTCACCGACCATGTCCATACGGTGACATGCATGACCATGGGAACCGGTTTGACGAAACTGAAAGTGTACTTGCGGATATCGCAAACACGAATCCATTATCTGGATGTTATATTCTGTTATCGAAACAAATGGCAGAAGCCTTGGTCCACAGCAGGACGCGCGATACTTGGAGATGGTGATGACGGATGTGATCCAGTCCGAATATGTAGACACTTCCATCCAGCATGAGTTCGATCAGGACGGCGTCGTCTGCCTGCGGCAGGTGATATCCCCGGAATGGATTGCAAAACTGAAAAATGCCTTGCCCACGGCCATACAGTTGGCAGGGCCCAACCATTTCCGTTTTGAAAATCCCGGTGAAGCCGGACTGTTTTTTGGTGATGTCCTGGTCTGGCAGCGTGTACCCGTATTCGAGGAATTCATGCGCACGGGCCCCCTTGCCGCCGTGGCGGGCAGTCTCATGCAGTCCCGTACCGTCACGTTCTATCATGATTTCCTGCTTATCAAGGAAGCGGGTACATCCAAGCGCACCCCCTGGCATCAGGACCAGTCCTACTGGTGTGTCGGGGGCACGCAGGCGCTTACGATCTGGACGCCGCTTGATGTGGTGCCGCTGGAAACGTCACTGGAATTCGTAAAAGGCTCACACCGCTGGGGACAGTTGTTCGAGGCCGTGCCTTTCGATCCGTCAAGTAAATTCCGCGGGGACCGGGATGGACGTCCGCCGCTGCCCGATATCGATGCAGTGCCGGAAGATTACGACATCCTGCGTTGGGCGATGGAACCGGGTGACTGTCTGGTGTTCAATTGCAAGACGCTGCACGCAGCCCCCGGCAATCAGGATCCCCGGCGGTCACGGCGTGTGCTTTCGACCTGCTGGGCCGGTGATGACGCCCATTATGTCGAAATCAAAAGCGACATCGCCCCACCGGTCAAGGGCGATAACCTTACGCCCGGTCAGGCCCTTGCATGTCCCACGTTCCCACAGATCCTGCCGGTTCCCGGTCCGTTGCCTGAAACGGTCTGAATATGTGGGGATGATGTGCCGGTTACGCCTGCCGGGCATCATCGGACAGTATCAACCCGCATCATCCATCGTCCGGGAGCAGGGTGTGATTATGTCATCACACCCTGCTACGGATCTACAGGGGGGACCGTGGCGGTTGTGCGGGTGGCTTTCTGATCTATACAGGGTCGAAATGTGCATCGGCCGCCATGACGGCATGCAGCAGCACATTGGCCCCGGCCACGATATCCCCCGCTTCCGCATGTTCCGCTTCGTTATGGCTCAGGCCATTACGGCAGGGAATAAAGATCATGGCCGTAGGGCAGATATGTCCCATGTAAGCGGCATCATGACCCGCGCCCGATACGATATCCCGACAGGTCTGCCCCGTCTGACTGGCTGCCCTGCGAACCAGTTCAACACAGGCGGGATCAAAATGCACAGCCGGGGATTTCCATATACGTTTCATTGAAAACGCAATACCCTGCTGTTCCGCCTGCCGGGCTGCTTCCTTGCGGATACATTCTTCCACGGCGGCAATTACATCATCATCGGGATGGCGCAGGTCCAGCGACATCTGTACTTCACCGGGGACCACATTGGTACTGCCAGGTTGCACATGAATGATGCCTACGGTCGCGCGTGTATCCTCACCATGAGACTGCGCGATTTCATCAATCATTATCATGATATGCGCGGCGGTCAGCAATGCATCCCGACGCATGGCGCGCGGTGTCGTGCCGGCATGGGCTTCCTGACCGTTCAGGCGCAGGTCAAACCAGCGCATGGCCTGTACGCCGGTTACCGCGCCAATGGTCGTGCCTTCCTTTTCCAGAACCGGTCCCTGTTCGATATGCAGTTCAAAATAGGCGCGGACCGGATGCTGACCGCAAGGTTCGTCGCCCCTGTAACCGATTTCTTCCAGTGCCTGCCCGAAGGATATTCCGTCCACATCCCGTATTTCATAAGCCTGTAATTCAGTAATGGCACCGGCAAATACACCGGATGAAAACATGGCGGGTGCGAAACGGGATCCTTCCTCATTCGTCCAGTTGACCAGTTCAACCGGGTGCCGCATCCGGTAGCCACTGCGCTGCAGCGCGCGCAGGACCGACAGACCGGCCAGCACACCATAGATGCCATCATATTTCCCTCCTGTCGGCTGTGTATCAAGATGACTGCCCATAACCAGCGGCGGCAGTGACGGATCGGAGCCGGGCAGGCGGATGAACTGGTTGCCCATGGAATCAACCGTCAGCACGCCGCCCAGTGCCACCGCCTGTGTTCCTAACCAGTCGCGGACCTGACGGTCCTGTAGGGTAAGGGCCAGTCGGCAGATCCCGCCTTTCGCCGTGCCGCCAAACCTTGCGGTTTCGGCAATATCCGCCAGTAACGATGGGCTATCAACGGCAAGGTTCGTCCCCGTCCTCGATGTCTTCTGATTCATGTATTTTCCTGTTATTTACTGTATTGTGTTCATTGTTCAGCAAACGATGGCTTTCGTTGCGAATCATATGCTTCTGGAACGGTAATATATGTATGGTCTGTTCTGTTATTTATTTATACTGCCCGACAGGTTCCATTTATCCGCCAGGGTCATGAATTCATGATCCTGGCGCAGGCGGGCAAGGGCTTCCGAAAACAGGGCTTCGTTTTTTACGTCGCCTTTCCTGAAGGCCGCGACGATATTCGTTCGGTTGATGGGGGGAGCAATGGGATGGAAATGACCGCCGCCCCTCAACCCGATAATGAACGCGACGACTTCCTGTCCATGCAGCGCGGCGCTTGAACGCCCTTCGCGCAGGTTGCTCAACTGCTGGCCAAGATCGGAATCCCACATGACCTTTATGGCGGGTTTCCCGGTGGCTTCGCAGTTTGTGGCGCTCCAGCGTGAGACCTGTTCGGCAAAACTGGTGCCCTGAATGGTGGTGACGGTCTTGCCGCACAGATCGGTCAGCGTATGAATGTCGTCATGTTCGGCGGAGGTATAGAATTGCGATCCGGTCGTAAGGTAGGGAATGAAATCAAAAAGCGCGTGCCGGGCGGGAATATCGTAAAAACCGCTGATGATCATGTTGGCCCGGCCTGACATCAGGGTCGGGATCAACTGTTCAAAAGTACTGTCCACCCATTTGACCGGTCGCGCCGAAACCCGGCCAATCGCCCCGGCCAGATCAATATCAAATCCCTGCAGATGTGTGGTTTCCGGGTCACGGAACTCCATTGGCGGGTTGCCGGTGTTGATGGCTACGACAATGGGGGCTTCCACCGTCACGGCCGTCGGGGCAGTCCGGAAATAAAAGATGCTGAGCAGGACACAGGCGATCATGGCTGCCGGGATAATGGTCATTATCCATGTCCTGTTCATTGTCGGGACTTTCTAACGCGTCGGAACGGAAAGGGGGGGCACGCCCCCGATCCAGCGGGGGATCTGCTCTTCATGCGGTGTCCACGTGCCGCTGGCGATCAACGAAGCGATATGGGCTGCGATATCCTCCATCGGCGCAAACCAGACATCCCCTTTTTCCTGCATGTATCCGAGCAGTTTCACAATTTCCGCCGCACGCGACAGCCGGCCTGATACGAACGGGTGCCATATTGCAGACCACAGACCACCATACTGCCAGGCCGCATCGAATTCGGCGCGGAACACGGCCATGGCTTCCGCGGGGGCGCGGATTGTCTGGGCCATTTTGAAGGCCTTGGTATGCACATATTGTGGCCAGTCATCCAATGCGTGGGTGGAAGGCAGTTCGATCAGCGAACCGGCATTGCCTTTCAGCAGGTAAGGCACGTCGTCGCCATACAGGGAAGCATCGTACCGGAAGCCATGTTCGACAAGAAGGTCAAGCGTGTATTCCGAAAATGCGCCCGACGGATTGCGGTATCCCGCGGGTGGGCGGCCGGTCGCTTTCTCGATCGCGCGTATGCCTTTTTCAAGGATACGGCGTTCATCATCCGGAGAATGCTGGTTTACGCGTTCATGCAACCAGCCATGATGGCCGATTTCATGTCCGTTTTCGACCAGAAGGGATATGGCGTGAGGATATTCTTCCACACACCAGCCCGGCACGTACATTGTCTGCCGGATTCCGAAGTGTTTCCAGATATCGACAATGCGTGGGACCGCAATCGTGGCCCCAAAGCGCAATTCGGACGCGGCGCTGACATGGCGGCCCGCATCTGCGCCGTAAAACAGGTGCAGCAGGCTCTCGGCATCAAAATCAAAGCACATGCACACGGCGCACCGCGCGCCGCCTGGCCACGGGGGAGGGTTACTGATCAACTGAAGCGACATAAGGTTTTTCTCCGGCAGCGGCCTTCAGCCACGGGATAGTTTTCAGGTCATATAATCCGGCTGTTCTTTCTGCATCTTGCGACGCAGGGCGTTCCACAGCATCTCGCCCTTGTCCGGGCCTGTGGAAAACTGGCTGCGTACATGCGTAAGCATCTGGGGCGACGGAATGGAAAGGGGCTGTCCGCCAGATTGCGCGGCAAGCTGGATACGGCATGCCTGTTCCAGGTAATACATGTAATAAAATGCTTCCGCGATGGTTCGCCCTACACTGAGCAACCCATGATTTTTCAGGATCATGACCTTGTGATCCCCCAGGTCGCGGACAAGCCGCTCCCGCTCGCTCAGGTTGCGGTCTTCCGCGATCCCTTCATATTCATGCACCGCCACAGCATTGTAGAATTCCATGCTGATCTGGTTGATGGGCAGCAGTCCACCCTGCTGCGCCGCGATCGCCATTCCGGCCAGGGTGTGGGTGTGCATGACGCAGGCGGCATCGGGCCGCCTGCCATGCACTGCCGAATGGATGACAAAGCCTGCCGGGTTGACCGGCATGGCAGTGGGTTGCGCAGGCAGGCCCTGTGCATCCACCTCGACAAGGGAACTGGCTGTGATTTCCTCGAACAGATAGCCGTATGGATTGACCAGAAAGCGGTGCCCCGGCCCGGGCAGGCGGACGGACAGATGCGTATAGACCGTATCTGTCATGTCCAGATGGGCGAACAGGCGGTAGGCAAGTGCCAGATCCTCCCGCAGGTACTGCGTTTCGGTCGCGACATCCTGCGCCGCCGAAGGTATTTCAGCCGTGTTCATGCGCCTGCACTCCTTTGTGGTCCATCAGTCGCGCACATTGCCCATGGACCATTCACTGCCGCGTGGCGTTTCCACGTATTCGGGCCAATGATAATCGACCGGCGCCTTGAAATCGCTGGGCAGCAGTGGGCCGATCCAGCGCGTTCCCCCCACGCCACCGCCGGTGCGTTCGCGGAATTCGGCCTGTGCGGCTTCCAGGACGGCGGGTTTTGTCAGCAGGTCAAGCAGGGTAGTGGTGATGACCTGCGATGCCCGGCTCCACATCGGGTCGATGCAGGCAGTGTAACCGGCCATGGCATGGCGCGCCCATGCAGGGTAGCGGTAACCGGGGGCTTCGGGGTGATGCAGGGTGGGACGGGCGACATACAGCCGGACCGTTGGCGCGTGCCATGTATAATCCACGTAATCATCCGCCGCGTAATGCTTCTGCCATTGCGGCAGCTGTTCACGGAAGGCGGCTTCGGCTTCCTGCGGGGATGTTAGTTTCATCATGTTGGGCAGCAGCGGTTCCGCCGTTTCGGGCAGGCCGAGGGTCTTGTGGACTTCCTGGGCGAATCGCACTGCGTCCTCACCCCATTGTGGTGCGCCAAGTCTTTTGAAATTGGCAAAGGTGGTTTCGGCCATAACATGGTTGGGTAGGCCGGGACGGGTCTTGGTGATCCATTCCTTCTTGACGGTACAATGCGTCATCGCGGCGATGCTGTCGGCATTACGATCAAGGATTTCAAAGGCCGAATGGCACATGTCCAGCGAGGGCGCGCGCATGGAATACTGGATCTGCCCAATTCCAGGGGCGAAATTGTCCGCCGTGGCCTGACCGGCAATCGGGATGAATTCGTTGATGGTCCAGCTACCGGTGTGTGGCAGGATGGATTCCTTCATCATCTTGGAATTGGTGTACATCAGGCAGACCGCATCGATCGCGCCGGGTGCGCGTGCGATAGCATGTATATGCGTGATTTCACCCGAAGAGATGTTCGCCTGCCATGTCTCGGGATCGGGACATTCAAATGTATAGATACGACTCCAGTAAGGTGCGCTTGTTGTCTCCCAAAAACATCCATTCGTCAGCGCGGGAAAGGAATGGGGATGAAAACTGATGGCCGCATCCAGTCCGGTATAATAGCCGTGGGCGGCATGCACCGGCTTTGAACCGCACATCTTTTCCGCCGGTTCACCAAAGAAGACGAGCGTGCCGGGAATGGAATGTTCTTCCATGGCCCGTTTTGTCGCCAGGAAACCGGCCAGTGCGCCGATACCCAGTGCGGAATGCGGGTCGGTATGGCCCGCCGCCAGCCGGCTTGTCCCCTTGCGCGGCTGCCGATAGGGAACCGCTTCCTGCGACTGTCCGGGTACCGCGTCATATTCCGCGTAGCCTGCCAGTACGGGACCGTCCCCATTGCGCCATTCCGCACGGAAGGCGGTGGGCATCCCTGCCGTGCCTTCCTCCACAGTGAAACCTTCGCTGCGCAGACGTTCGACATACCAGCGACTGGAGCGGTATTCGCGCCATGACGGTTCCTGAAAATCCCAGATCGTCTTGTGATCCTTGGAAAACGCGGCCTGCCGTTCAATCAGCCAGTCGAGCGCCGTGCGCTGCGCGTCGGAAAATTCATCGTTCCACATTATTCCGCTCCCCTCATACATCGTCGCGGATCAGGGGGCCGGTCGAACAGTGCAGGCCGCCACCACCGGAAATCATCTTGTCGTACTTGACCGGAATGATATCGACGCCGGCACCCGTCAGCGCCTTGCGTGTTTTTTCGGATACGCCTTCGGGCATCACCACGCGACCGGGCGCGATTGCCAGGCAGTTGATGATTGAAACATCATCATCGTAACCGACTTCGATGATATGAATGCCTAGTTCGCCAAGCTTTTCAATGAACCAGTAGGGTAGGAGGGCAATATTGGCGATGGCGAGGTCAGGGGCGAGCATAACAAACACGCCGTCGATATGCAGCCTGTAACCGGTCAGTTGGATGCGCAGCAGTTCAACACCCTGCGTACGCAGCACTTCCTCGATCTGATCAGCTCCGCTTTCGGTGGTGCGTGAAGAAATCCCGATAACCGCGGTTGTCGGGTTCAGCCATGCAAAACTGCCGCCTTCGGCAACACCATTGCCTGAAATCGTCCGCAGGATCGGACAGCCCATGCGGGCCAGTGTCTGGGTAACGGGACGTTCTTCCCCCCGGCGGATTTTCGGGCCCATACGCGTGACAATGGCACCCCCATTCACCGCAATGACCGAATCACGGGTAAAGCAGGATTTCATACGCCCTGGCGCGATGGAATCGAGATAGATGACTTCCACGCCTTCCCCACGCAGGGTGGCGACGTAACCGTCGTGCTGCGCCTGCATGGCCGCAAGATCGGGGCCGGTGTCGCCACGCCAGTACCAGCCGGCTTCAACATCACCAAAAGCGTTGTTTTCCATCCGCTTGGATGTATCAACAATCTTAACTTCATCACCCGGCCGGTGCATCATGACCATACGCAGGCGCCCGACGTCGTTATTACATCCCCATTTCCGGCCCCATACGGCTTCCTGCTGCGCCGTGTCCTCGAACGCGGGTTCCGCTTCCGAGGGGAACAGCTTGATCAGCTGATTGTAACGCCATTCGCCTTCTGTAATCGCATTCATATCGCGCATGACCTATTTTATATTATTGAATGTAAGTAATTAATCCCGGCTGCAGCAAAATCATGGTGGCTGCGTCGGTCATGGGCTCATCTTATAGCGCCTTTGGGCCGACGCAAGAAAAACTTGGAGTTGACACCAAAAAGTCTGGACAGAACCGATTCATTGCGTTTACGTTTCTAATCATCCGGTATGGCAAGAGTGACCGGCAAACAGGGATATTAAAAAGTTCTGTGTTATTTCAAGCAGGAACTCTATCCTGCGGTCAGCGGCAGTTCGTCTGCGGTGGAGCAGATCATCAGGCAGTCTGCGTTTCACAGATCGTCTGGCAGTGTTTAATCGTTTTTCAAAAGAAATGAATTGGAGGAGATGGCCATCACGGCCGGGTGAACGTGCCATCCATTTCGTTTCGATATGGTTTCAATATCCAGATGCGCCAGGGGTATGGGAAATTCAGATTACGGACCAATCTTTCAGACCCGATCAGGTTACGGCAGGGACCCGGGATGCTTTCCGTCTTTGCCGTCGGTCGCGCACGGTCTGTCATGTCCGGGTGCATAAGCGGGTCAGAAGCAGAAATAAAAAGTAATGACTTCCAATAATCCTACGATCATATGTCAGGAGGCACGTAATGAGACGTAGTCGATGTCTCGGGGTTTTTCTTGTCTGTTGCGTTCCATACGTTGATTCCGCAAAGGCGGCAGTCGAAAGTTCCGGATCCGCAACTGATTCAAAACAGCGGCATGGAGTTTCGGCCTCGTCCAGGACTGGTGCGCATACCGCGCGCCAGAGGGCAGCAGGCCCGGTGCAGGCGCATGAACCGGAACAGTTGCGTGTCATGTCCACCGCCCGTACCCAGTCACATGGGACGAGCGAGGTGGTCAGTCGCGCCATGATGGACAAATTCGTGCCCGGCACCAGCGCGGTCAAGATGCTGGCCCAGTTGCCAGGCGTGCAGTTCACTTCATCGGATGCGCTGGGTGTGGATACGTGGTCTTCCACGCTGTACGCCCGCGGCTTCGTGCAGGACCAGATGGGCTTCACCCTTGATGGGGTCCCGCTGGGGGATCAGGGATATTTCACTTATAACGGCCTGAAATCCCAGGCCGCGATCGCACCGGAAAATATTGCGAGCATGGACATCTCGCAGGGTGCGGGTGCCGTGGATGCGCCGGGAACAACCAACCTGGGCGGCCAGATATCCATGGTTTCATCCAACCCTTTGCAGAAGGCCGGGGCACGTGTGTCGCAGTCCTTCGGGAGTTGGGACGCGTACCATACGTTTGTCCGTGTTGACAGCGGTAACTTGAACAAATCGGGCACCCGGTTTTATGTTTCCTATGTTCGTAACGACACGAACAAGTGGAAAGGTGCGGGGTACCAGTTTGAACAGAACGTCAATGCCAAGCTTGTACAGCCCCTGAAGAACAACAGTGAACTGTCATTCTTCTTTGACTGGAACAATCTTGTGCAGCCGGTCGACTATCAGGATCTCAGCTTCAATTTCCTGAAGGTGTACGGTACCCGGCTGGACAATTATTATCCCAATTATACCAATGCCTACAACGCGGCAGCCGGGAAATACACGCTGGGCCAGGACAAGACGAACGACCCCAAGGACGTTGCGTATTATGACGTGGGGCGTGTCTGGAATGACTATCTGGCGTACACGAAACTCAAGCTGAACATGACGAACAACCTGTCATGGGACACGACGCTGTATGGCCATGGCCAGAAGGCAATGGGGGTATTCACCAACCCGTTCCATGCATCGCCCAATGGGGCGCCACTGTCTGAACAGATCAAGCGTCCGTGGCTCATGCGTTTCGGTTTCACGTCGGGCATGAACTGGCACATGGGGCACAATGTGCTGCGGGCCGGGATCTGGTATGAATACTACCGCAATGCCATAAGCCAGACACTGTACGAGGCCCCGCTGCTGGGGCAGGGCGTGCCTGATCCCAATCATCTGGGCCGCGAATTCGATCGCATGTGGGCCTTTGATTTCAATACCAATACGTTCATGGGGTATGTGGAAGACCAGTATTATATCAAACCAAACCTGACTGCCTCCGTAGGCTTCAAGGCCATGACATCCACGACACGTGGGTCACAGGTGGCGAACAATACGGGTGAGGCAGCACTGGCGCAGGGCAGCCTTAATGCATCCGACGGGTTTCTGCCGCATTTCAATGTCGATTATCATATCGACCGGCATAGCGAACTCTATTTCGATATCGCCAAGAACCTGCGTACCTATGCCGATGGTGGTTACGGCCTGGGCAGTGTCTGGGGTGTAACAAACCTGCAGACGTTCAACCAGATGAAGAAAATCATCAAGCCGGAAACCGACTGGACCTACATGGCCGGTTATCGTTACCAGGCGAAGATGCTGTCCGCATCTGTCAGTTTCTACCACACTGATTTCTTCAACCGCCTGCAGACGATTGCATCAGGCAATATTGTCAACCCGACTGATTCCGTCGCGAACGTAGGTAGTGTCCACATGAACGGCGTGGACGTGGGGGCGACCATACGCCCGGTCAAGGGGCTGAGTTTCTATAACAGCTTCAGCTATAACCATGGCTGGTATGGATCGGACGTGTCCGATGGCGGCACGACCTATCACACCAAGGGGAAGAAGATCGTCAATTATCCTTCCTTCATGTATAAAACACAGCTTTCCTATGCCTATCGTGGGGCGGAAGTACATTTTGATGCATCCTACATGTCCAGCCGCCCGTTTGACTACATGAACACGCTGCATGTTCCGTCCTACTGGCTGGCATCCATGGGGGCACGCTACAACTTCAGCCGCGTCGGTCCGCTCAGCACGCTATCCGTTGGTTTCAACGTTTATAACCTGTTTAATTCCACCTATATCGGAACAATGGGGGATAACGGAAATCCGATGCAGGGTGATTACCAGTCCTTCAGTATCGGGGCGCCGCGTTCCTTCTTCGGCACCATTTCTGCTTCCTACTAGGACAGGAGTATAAATGCGCTTACATCGTCGCCAGTCCCGATCCGCATGGACCGCCGTCAGGTCCGTTCTTGCCACAGGGTGCGCCATGCTTTTCCTGTCGGGCAACACCGCCGGATACGGGGCGGCGGCGGTGCCGCTGGTCGTGGGGATCAATCCCGTTTACCCGCCCATGGAATTCCATGCTCCTGAAACGGGTGAACTTCAGGGTTTTGATGTCGATTTCGCCTATGCACTGGGAAAACAGATGGGACGCCCGGTGGAAATACGTGAGGCGTCCTTTCCCCAGTTGATGGTTGATGTCGGTTCGGGACGGATCGACATCATCATCAGTGGTCTGAATGATACGCCGGGGCGTCGGGGTGTGCTTCAGTTTGTTGATTATTTACAGTCCGGCGCCCAGTTGCTGGTGTCGGGCAACAGTCCGTTCACGCGGGATACCGATCTGTGTGGGGGGACAGTATCGGCAGCGCGCGGTACTGATTTCGCCAGGATCCTGCAGGCATGGGGCGCACGCGTCTGTGGCGCAGCCCACATGCCCGACATTACGGTGGTGGGGACCGAGAACTCCGCCATGGCGCGTCTGGAACTGCGTGAGGGCAGGGTGCAGGCCGCCGTTCAGGGGGAAGAAACGGTGGGATATTTCCTTGATAACGCCCATTCCCTGTTCCGGCGGTTTCTATCCCCCATCAGCCATGCCTATCTTGCGATCGCCATGCGGCATGACAGCGCATTATTTGACGATATCAGCACTGATTTCGAACAATTGAAAAAAAATGGGAAATACCAGAGTCTTCTTCGCAAGTGGCACCTGGAAGCCAATACGGTCATCCCCTCCTAGCCGCACAGGTGAAATATGTCTGCTGAAATGCAACTCGACGATCATAGCACAATCATAGAACGTGGCCGTTACCGCATGGTCATGTCGCTGGTGGTCGTGCTTGCGTTCGTGGCGTGGCTGGTTCATGCCTTTGCCGTTTCCGATATCGAGTGGAAGTACGTCAGCCATTTTCTAATGGTCCGCACCATAATGCAGGGTGTGGCCGCAACGTTGTTCATGGCCGTATCGGCCATGCTGCTGGGTGTCGTGATCGGCCTGATCTTCGCCATCGTGCAGCAGTCCGGCAATCCGGTCTGGAAAACGGTCGCGGCCGGGTATGTCTGGCTGTTCCGCGGGACGCCGGTCATCCTGCAGCTACTGTTATGGTTCAACCTGGCGCTGGTGTTTCCGCATATATGGGTGCCCGGTTACGGATCGGTACAGACGGTGCAGCTTATGACCCCGTTTCTGTCCGCACTGCTTGGGCTGGGGCTTAACCAGGGGGCCTACATAACGGAAATCATGCGCTCCGGCCTGACCAGTGTGGACAAGGGGCAGTATGAAGCCTGCTGCATGATTGGCATGACACGCCTGCAGGCGCTGCGCCGGGTCATCCTGCCGCAGGCGCTGCGGGTGGTCATTCCACCGTTGGGTAACGAGTTCATCAGCATGATCAAGCTGACATCGCTTTCCAGCATGATCCAGTATCCCGAAATCCTGCATAGTGCGCAGAACATCTATTACGCCAATGCCCGGGTGATCGAACTGCTGCTTGTGACCGGGTTCTGGTATCTTGCGATTGTTACGGTGCTGATGCCGGTGCAGTATTTCCTTGAAAAACGTATCAACAGGGGATGGTCGGGATGACCGCCACAGATATTGCAGCCACGACTGCGCCGCCTATCCTTGAAGTCCGGAACATGCGCAAGGCATATGGGAACATGCCTATCCTGAAGGGGGTGTCATGCACCCTGAACCAGGGGGATGTGATGTGCGTGCTGGGGGGATCGGGGTCTGGCAAGACCACGCTCCTGCGCTGCATCGCGCAGCTTGAACGGTATCAGGGCGGTAGCGTGGTGGTTGATGGCGAACTGATGGGAATTGCCGAAAAGGGTGGGCGTTTTTACCGCCTGTCGGAACGTCAGATCGCGCGCCAGCGCCTGAAGACCGGCATGGTCTTTCAGAAATTCAATCTGTTTTCGCATATGACGGCCATGCAGAACGTGATGGAGGGGCCGGTCCATGTCCTGTCCGTCCCGCCTGACGAAGCGCGCAGTGAAGCCTGTCGCCTGCTGGAATGGGTGGGACTGGGGGAGCGAATGGACCATTACCCGGCCCAGCTGTCCGGTGGCCAGCAGCAGCGTGTCGCCATTGCACGGGCATTGGCCATGAAGCCCAAGGTCATGCTGTTTGACGAACCGACCAGCGCGCTTGACCCGGAATCCGTGGGCCGCGTGTTGGCCGTCATGAAACAGGTTGCCGCAACGGGCATGAGCATGATCGTCGTGACCCATGAAATGGGCTTTGCGCGTGAGGTCGCAAGCCGGGTCCTGTTCATGGATCATGGGGTGATCGCGGAAGATGCCCCATCCGCACAGTTCTTTTCCGCGCCATCGCACCCACGGGCGGCTGATTTCTTGGCTTCCACGCTGGGCGCACGCTTACAGACCAACTGAAATTACAGGAATTCATACACTATGTCCGCAACATATGACCGCTATCGTAATGTACCGTTGACCGCTCCCAATCAGGCGCCGCCCGCCCTGCGTTACCCCTGGCCCGAAGGAAACCGGGCCGCCATGTTCCTGTCGTTCGACATTGATGCGGAAAGTGCCTGGACCGGCAAGGATCCGTCCCATGCCGAACGGCTTGTTACCATGTCCTTTGGCGGGTTCGAGGCGCGGGTGGGGACGCCGGTCATCCTCAGACTTCTGCGTGAAATGGGGCTGAAGGCCACGTTCTTCATTACCGGTTGGGCAGTTGAAGCCCATCCTGACATGGCCGAAGCGGTACTGGCCGATGGCCATGAAATCGGGCATCACGGCTATCATCACCTTATCCCCGAACCCGGTGCCGATCATATGCTGGAGGAACTGGATTACGGGTTGGAAGTGCTCAAAAGGCGGTTGGGCGTTGTACCTGTGGGCTACCGTGCACCGATCGGGGAAGCGTCGGCTGAACTGTGCAAAAGTCTGAAGGAGCGCAACTTCCTCTATACCAGTTCCTGGTTTGATGATGTCCGCCCGTACCGGCACCTGATGAAGGACGGATCGCCAGGCCTGATCGAACTGCCCCAGACCACCAGTTACGATGACTGGATGCACGGGCTTGCGAACCGTTTCAGTCCGCGTTCGATTTTCCCCAAGGAGCATGTGCTGTCGATGTGGCGCGATGACCTTGATGAGACCCGTGCATGGGGCGATCTGGTCACAACCGTGTTCCACCCGCAGGTAAGCGGCCGGCCAATGCGTTTCCGGCTGTTGCGCGAATTCCTGCAGTACACCGTCAGTTGCAACGATGTATGGATTACGACAGGGGAGGAAATCGCGCGGTATTACGAGCAGCAGGAAAAAGCCCTTGCGGTATCGTGACCGGAGCCGCAGGCTGATTGGGACCCTTCTGCCTGTTCTGTTGGGGCTGCTTTGGCCGTTCATGGCCAATGCGGCTCCGCGGCAGGTGATCATTGGGGTCTATCCCAGCTATCCGCCGCTTGACATGCGTGACCCGGAGACAGGGCAGTTGGAAGGCTTTGACATTGACCTTGCCACCGCCCTGGCCCGGCAGAATGGATGGGCGCTGACCTTTCGCGAAATCAGCTTTGAAGAACTGTTGCCCGCGGTCCAGACCGGACGTGTGGACCTGTTTTTTAACGGCATGATCGATAATGCGGTGCGGCGGGAGTCAGTGGATTTTGTAGATTACCTGCAGGAAGGGTCGCGTTTTCTTGTGCCAACGCGCGATGTGGCGTCTTTCCGCACCCAGCGTGACCTGTGTGGCAAATACGTGGCTGCCAACCGGACCACCAGCCAGCCCGCGCAGATCCAGAAATGGAGTACGGAAAATTGCGGGGGAAACGAAATCCGGTTCTATCCTGCGGAAAATGACTCCGACGCCATGATCCAGCTTTATGAAGGGCGGGTGCAGGCGATGATGGTTGACAGCATTGTCACCCAGTATGTGGTCCGAAGGGAAAAAGGTAAGATCACGGCGATGGAGGGACTGATTTTCCCACAGGAATTCGGGATTGGCGTCCATAAGGGGCGCACGGAACTGGCGGAACAGATCCGCAGCGGCCTGCGTGAACTCGTTCTGAATGGAAATTACAAAGAACTTCTTGATAAATGGGGTTTATCGCAGGAAAATGGTCTTGACGATGAATTACGGCAGTCGCCTGTATCTGTCAGTCAGTGACGGACACGCGCGTACGGCCTACTATCAGATGGACCTGCCGGTTTGACCACGCCACCCCGCTCATCAAGAAATCATAAAGAGTCCGAAGTTCTGGATGCCGCTGAACTGCTGTTCCAGAAACAGGGATATGAATTAACCAAGATCGAAGCCATTGCCGTGGAAGCGTCGGTTGCTTCGGCTACGGTCTATAACTACTTTGAAACAAAGAATAATATTTTTCTAAGTATTATCCTGCGCCATCTGGAGGCAGCCTTGCCTGAACGCCGTCGGTTCATGCGCGCGCTGCCAGATGACCCGGTAGCCGGTATCATCGCGTTCGAAAACATGCTGGCGGAGCAGGCGCTCCGCTTTCTGGGGCGGGATTCATGGAAAATCATCCTGACCGCCAAGCTGCTTGATGACCAGTCCGCCGCTTACCGCACGGCGCGGCGTCTGGATACCCTGATCTACAAGCAATATATCCGCATACTGACCCGTTATCGTAACATGGGCCGCATCAGGGATGATGTTGATATTGCCCTGTTGGCCTCCCTGTTGATCGATGTCGGGAATGCCATTCTGGCGCGGATCGTGGTTTCTGCCCATACGGTGGCGGAAGGCATGAAGCTGTGGGGCGATCCAAGCGTGCGCATGGTCCTGCGTGGCCTGATCGTTGAACCGGAACATACCGCCGCCTAGACCCGCATCGGTCCGCAGAACCCGTCTGTATTGCGTATGAGTCGGATAGCCCGAGAGGAGACAGGGGGCTTGGGCTGCGTTGGGACATACTGAATCCGTTGCCCGCAACGCGATGCGTGCATGCCAGGCCGGAGGGGACCGTTGCAGTCCGCATGACAGGACTTAATCCAGTGCCTTGTGGCTGGCATGGAGCAGAATGCTATCCCCTGTGGGGGGCGAACCCGCCCGCATAATACGTTACGGTAATGGCGTTTTCCGTCGTAATATATTTGGTCAGGTCCACATTCACACCATCGAAAATCCCGTCATTGTCCTGTTTTACCATACAGTTCGGAAGGGTTGCTTTGGTCAGCAGCAGGACCTCCATTTCCCCGACCAGTGACTGAAAACGGGGGAGGATAGAGAGTGGCCGCCCAGATTGGCGGGCACGTGGTCGCTAAGATATCCGGTGAATCACGCTCGTAAGGCCTTTGCAATTCCGTTATGTAACGCACCCACTGCGTGGCAGATCCCAAGCCGTGTCGTGTAATCCGGCACGTAGGAAGGATCGACCAGACCTGCCACATAATCCTCTGGCAACACGACATCTTCAAAAATGACGATATGGTTGCCAGTTGGCCGCATACCGATATGATCCCAGCTTTTTCCAATTTTCACGCCAGCCAGCCGACACGTGGATCATGTTCATCTGTTCTGACCCATACCAGCGCCCAGGTCAGCTTTTCGTAAATCTACCAGATTCTGGGGCGGTAAGTTGCCATTTTTATCATATCGTGGGGCCTGCTGGATAAAACGTCCAGCCAGTTCATCCAACATAGATACGTCAGAATTCGTAATGATGTCAGTGTCAATGACAGTCGTAACAGATGGTTTTGCGACTGTATCCATTTTCGGTGCTCTTCCCGCACCGTATGATATTTTTGCGAAAGACAACAAAAACCACTGCATTATCATGACAGGTGGTTGCCGTTTTCATGGAATGGCATGAAAATTTCAATCCGTGCCTGCATGGGGGGAAATTATGCACAGGCAGGGGGAACAGGCGTCCAGTTCAGTTGATAGTGCGTAATGTGGATGATTGCTTTCGTTTTTATTCAAGTAAGATTGCCCACAAAAATAACCTACTCAGTAAAATATATATGGGGCGTACCTGTCAAAAAAACGTTTCGAATATATAATATAATGTATCAGCAACGAATGCGCCGATTCACCGATGCGCCCGTGCTGCCGATCTCTATATCTGCGGTTCACGTTGTGGAGGATTACATGGTTCCCAAAAAACAGTATCCACATCAGCAAGGACAGGGCCTTTACTTGTTCCGCCGGTTTCTGGCGGCATCAGTGCCAGTTGCCATTGTTGCCATTCCCGTTACATCGCATGCGGCAACGCCAGCACCATCTGCCAGGTCAGCTGTGCCCGCTCACATCGCCCGGCATCAGGCAAACGGGGGACAGCGCAGCACAAGTCGTCCGGAAGAGTTACGTGTGACATCTACTGTTCGCCAGCGTAATTTTTTACAGGCCATGACGGTCAATACCCTGTCGCGTGATGAAATCCGTAATCTCAATATCAATTCACCAAAGGATATTGCAGCTTTCGTACCCGGTGTTGCATCCGCCAATGCCACATCGGGAAGTACGCCTACCTTTTCCATACGCGGCATCGGGCTGGAAGATTACAGCGGCGCCAACATGAGTGGCACCGGCATATATTTTGATGGTCACCTGGCACCGTTCCCGGTTTTTTATAGTGGCCAGCTTCTCGATCTGCAGGAAGTAAATGTTGAAAAGGGTCCGCAGGGGTTTGACTATGGGCGCAGTACGACGGGTGGCGCCATCAATATGGTATCTGTCCAGCCTTCTGCCAAAAAAGAAGGCTATATCGACTGGGGTTATAGCAGTTATAATACCAATACGGGAAAGCTCGCATGGAACGTTCCCATATCTTCCAAAGTCTATAACCGTGTCGCCTTCAGCTATACCAAGGGGGATGGTTGGCAACATGATGTCCATACCAACCAGCGGTACGGGGCACAGGATACACTTGCACTGCGTAACCTGACAAAAATACTTGTTTCCCCGGATGATACGGTAACGCTCAACCTGCATTACTCGCGTGATGTGGGGACACCTGTATCACCGCAGAATACGAACGCCGATGCCACGGTATGGGGATCGAAGCCCGGTACTTACGGGATAGCCCCCAATAGTCCGGCCAATGCAGTAAATGTGGGCGCATTTGCACCCCGACGGCGTGAAAATGGCGGCGGGGTGTCGGTCAACTATTCCCATAAATTTGATAATGCAACGTTTGAATCCGTTACATCCATTGATTTCATGCGTCGTAACATTAACGACAATTATGATGGTGAAGCAAAAAGCGTTGGCGATTTTGTATGGGACGATACCTATATTTCTGAATCGCATGACATGCGGTTCAGTAGCAGTGTCGGCAACCTGTATCGCTACACGGTGGGACTGTATCAATCTTATGACAAGATTTCTGCCAATTACGTCAATGATGAGCAGGACCTGTTTGACAGTCCGCTTGGCACCATAAATTCGCATTTCAAGCAGCAGAATATTTCGGCCGGGATTTACGTCAACAATATCATCAATATAACCAAAAGCCTTGAATTTATCGCCAGTGGCCGTTTTTCCTATGATATTCGCGATTTCAAGGGTGGCACGGTTGATACGGGCGGTTTTGTCACCGGCACGCCGGGATCATACCTGTCCTATCTTGATGAATCGCAGGCCTATCACCGTTTTACGGGGAAAGTCGGGCTACGTTATCGCATCACACCTAATATTCTTGTTTATGGAACGATATCAAATGGTTATAAGGCAGGAACGTATTTTTCCGCGCCCGTTACGGCGTCACAGGGGCTGGATTACATCAAACCTGAAGGTGTTCTGGCGTATGAAGTCGGGGCAAAAGCCCAGTTATTCCATCATCGGCTTGAACTGAGCGGATCCCTGTTCGATTACGAATACCGCAATCGCCAGACCCTGGTGGTCGCCAACATGCCGGGCAATACGATTTCGCTGACACTCGCATCGCTACCCCGCGCACGGAGCCGTGGCGGCGAACTTCAGGCGGTCTGGCATTCTCCCATTCCCCATCTGGATCTGCAGGCGGGCTTTGCCTATCTTGACGCGCAGACACTCAGTTCCATGAGTAACCTCAATGGTCTGTCACTGCTGTCCCCCGTTTCGTCACATACCCAGTTGCCTTATGCGCCACGTTTTTCATGGGATGGCGTCGCGCGTTATACTGTAAATGTCTCGCCGCGTTACCATGTCGCGTTGCAGGTAAGTTATTCGTGGAAAGCCCGGTTCTGGTCGTCGCTGTCTGACCCCAATGCGCGGCTTGGACAGATGAGTTCCCTTGGCGCACGGATGACCTTCGCGCCCCGGAATGACAAGTGGCAGGCGTCTGTATATGTCGAGAATGCCGCTGACAAACATACGGATGTCATGTCATTCACCACAAACGACAATTCCCGCGTCCAGTATATCCAGACGCCCCGTTGGGTGGGATGTGACCTGCGCTATAATTTCTGATCCAGACGTTTGGGGAGGGAAATCTCGGGTTTTTAAATAACGTTCTGACAAAAATATTACGGGAAATGCTGCCTTTTGAAAAAAAGTGGCATTTCCCGACGCGTTTTGAAAAAACTCCGGGGCTGGCATAGGTAAGGGAATTAAAGAAGAACTCCTATCGGGATATTAGCCAATGAGCGAGGGGTTGTAGGCGTTTCCAGAGCATTATGTTCGGCAATACTTTCCCGAAGCTTGCGCCAGAACAGGGTCGCTGTATTGCAATTGACGTCAACGATCTCCGCAGCACTACGCGCTGGCGTGCCCGCAACGGAGCACTCCAGAAGGCGTCTTTGGACGGCAGGTTTCAGAGGGCTGCGATGACATGGTTTCATATGGCATATCAAGCCTTTATTGGCTTGCCTATGCCAGCCCCGAACTTTTTATAATTTGTGGGTTATTACAGGTGATCAGGTATCATTGGCGGAAGCCAGTTGTCGGTCCGCCCATGAAAAACGCCGCTCAACCCGTTTCTGTATGAACAGGAAGAAAAAGACCATTGCCAGGTAATAGACCAGGGCAACGGCATAATACTCTGTAAATTCAAAAGTGCGGGCGACCTGCACCTGTGTTACGGCCAGAAGTTCCTGCAACGAAATAACTGATGCGAGGGAAGTCGTCTTGAGCAGATTGATGAATTCGTTGATTGTGGGCGGCAAGGCGATCCTGAGCGCCTGCGGAAAAATAACATGAAAATAGACCTGCCGGCGGTTCATGCCCAGCGCATCCGCCGCCTGTTCCTGTCCTTTATCCACTGCGCTTAGGGCGGAGCGGTTGATTTCAACCTGATAAGCGGACTCATTGATAGACAGGGCCAGCCAGGTGGCGAGAAAGGGAGTAAACCATTCCTCACGGAAAACCGGCAGGAACTGCGGTAGGGCATTCCATATGAACAGAAGCTGCAACAACGTTGGCGCGCCCCGGAATACCGCTACATAAACACGCAATATCTGCCTGATGATGGAATTGGGACCAGTAAGGGTTATTGCCATCGGAATGGCGATCACGATGGCCGTAAGATGCGACAGCACGGCGATGCTGAGCGTAATGAACGCGCCTTTGATGAACGTGGAGGACTGCAGTGCTGAAAGGAACGTATTCCAACGGAACGCGGATGGCTGTGCGTTTTGTGTAAAGGCGGTCCTGTCGTTACTGTTTATGGCCCATTTTTTCTGTATGGTCGTAATGGTGCCGTCGGCCTGCAGCGCTGCCATGGCCGTGATGAGTTTTTCACGATCAGCGGCGTTTTGCCGGATATAGATCGCAAAATGGCGGTATTCCGGATAATCGGGCGTCAGGATTATGTTGACCTTACCATGCAGCTGTTTCTGCCGGTAATAAAGCTCTACATCCTGACTGGCGAAAGCAAATACGCGCCCGATCAGAAGCTGTTGCACCACCTGGTCTTCCGTCGGGTATTGCTGGATGATGATGGGTGGGCGACCGGATGCCGCCAGTTGCTGGTTTTCGCGTTCGATACGGGTGGCGTAACTGGTTCCCGTCTGGATTGCGATCGTTTTTCCCGACAGGTCAGCCATGGATGAAACCGGCGGGGTGCCTGCCCGCGCCACGATGGCCAGCGACGTATCGAAATAGGGGACGGCATCAAAATTCTTCTCGCGTTCCGGCAGCTTGATGATCCCGCTTATGACCATGCCACAACGCTGTGCCGCCAGACTGGGAAACAGGCCGACAAAATCCATCGGTGTCACGACCAGGCGGGCGTTCCAGTAGCGGGCCAGCGCCTGTGCCAGATCAATATCCACCCCCGCTGTGGCTGACGCATCCGTGCCTGCCACGAATATCATGGGCGGCAGGGTGGGATTGACGCATATTGTCAGCGTCCCGTCATGCACGAACCCCGGTTGGTCAGCCGCTACGGCACCAGACGGAGAAAGTGCCAGCAGACATAGTATGGCTGGCAGGTAGCGCAGGAAAAATACATGCAGGCGGGAGAGCGTCATGATGATGCAGCTTCGGCCGGGACGGACAGGTGGGTAGGGGGCATGGATGTGTCAGCACTCATTTTCGAGTATGGTGCGAAAGGTTTCGACCATAAGACTTGTTTCGGGGGAGGAGCGGTCCAGAAAATGGAACGTCGTGGTCAGATGCAGGTCATCCAGCCGGAGATGTCGCAGCACCCCGGCGGCAACCAGGGGACGGGCAAAGGGTTCGGGCAGGAAACCGACATAATTTCCCGTCCGGATCAGCAGCATGCGGGCGTCCACGTTTTCCGCCGTGGCTGAAAAGGTCATGCGTTCGCGAATTCTGTCCCAACTGGGCGAACTGGCGACATCTGATACTTCTATCATCTGCTGCGTGGCCAACACATCCAGCGTTATGTTGGATTCCGCCATTGCAAACAGGGGATGGCGTGCGCCACAGTACAGGTTCAGGCGTTCGGTAAACAGAACCGTGTCCCTGTCATGCGGGCTGGAGTGGTAATAAAGCGCGATGCCCGCCGCAGCCTGTCCGTTCATTACCGCGCATTCCACTTCCCGGGTTGAAGCGGACCGCACGTCCATGAAGACTTCCCTATGCCGGGCGGTGAAGGTTTCAATGGCCCTCACGATGGCCGTTTCGCCATGGACCTGTGCATTGTCGGTCACATACAGGCGAAATCGCCCGCTTAATACGCCACGGGCCGCATTGATGTGCTGCTGGAAGGCGTCGATGTCGCGCTGCAGTTGCTCCACGGCGTCGAGTACCATCCGGCCTTCGGCTGTCAGGGCGAAACCACTGCGGCCACGCTGGCACAGCCTGACATTCAGCCGGTGTTCCAGCGCGGAAATATCGACACTGATCGAGGACTTGCTTTTACCCAGGGCGATTTCCGCGCCGGCAAAACCGCCCTGCTGTGCGACCATGCGGAATACACGCAGCATCCGCAGGTCCACTTCGGCAATCTGGCCCTGAAAGTTGCCATGCCGCCGGGCGGGTCGTGTACGATGCACTGTAGCGGATCTTACAGATGCAGCGGACGGGGGACGCGTCATGTACGACAATTTCCTTCGTGGCCGGATATGATACAGGCGGACAGAGGTATTCTATCGTTATCAATAGGCAACAAAAAACATAAAGGGCAAAGGAAAATATCGTCGCGGGTGGTCCCATCGTATTCCTTCTGCAATGAAGGGGATGCCCCCCCCTGCATCTTCTACGCCGTTATGGTCCGATGTCGCGCTCAGCGCCGATGCGATCTGGTGAATGGTTTCCAACACGGGCGGTTCTGGGGTACAGCAGGCGGGCATTCCCCGCGCGGGGGATGGCTTACGGGTTGTGAATAGGGCAAGGTCACATGATGGAACAGAAACTCCGGCAGATTAATGGGGACCGGACATTGCTGATGAACGCGGGCGCCTTCGTGTGTGTCATCGCGATGCTGGGGATAGCAAATCTGGTCTGCCGTTTCGTGCTGCATACGGATGTGGTGTTCCTCATGCCATGGCTGGTGGCAGCCACGGGCCTGTATTTTTTCCTGCCGGCACTCATGCTCTGGCTCATTACAGGCCGTCCGTCCGGTTCCTGAACCGGGCGGGAGGTGCAAAACAGGATTGGGTGGATGGACATGGCGCAGGCACATGCCTATTGAGGCAATATGTCTTCCATCGGATCCAACCGGAGCGTACGGCTCGGTATAGATTTTGGCACGACCAATACCGTCGTGGTCGTGCTGGATGCGCAGGGGCGGCCCGCGCCCGCGCGTTTTTCCTTTCCCCATCATCCCCCGGCCGAAACCTGCCGGTCACTGCTGTGCCTGTGGCGTGAGGAAGGCATGCCGGGACGGTCGTCCCTGCATGAGGCGATCGGGGCGGCGGCAATCGACGCCTATCTGGAAGACCCGGCGGACAGTCGGCTGATCATGTCCATGAAGTCCTATCTGGCACAGGCGTCTTTTCGCCAGACCCGGCTTATGGGACAGGTCATGACGCTGGAAATGCTGATTGCAAGCTTCCTGGCCTGCCTCATGCGCACGATCGACGTTGACCCCGCCAATGTCACTGCAACGGTGGGCCGCCCCGTGCATTTCGCGGGTGAACGGCCAGATGATGCGCTGGGTGAGCAGCGCCTGCGCGACAGCTTCCGCGCGGCGGGGTTCCATCATGTTGATGTGGCGCTGGAACCCGAAGCCGCAGGCTGGCATTTTGCCCGGCGGCTGGATGCCCCCGCGACCGTGCTGGTGGGGGATTTTGGCGGCGGCACGAGTGACTTTTCCATCCTGCGCTTTGACCCGGCCGACCTGCGCAACGCCACCCCGCTGGGCTATGCCGGTGTTGGCATTGCGGGCGACCAGTTTGATTACCGCATCATTGACAACGTCATTGCGCCCGAACTGGGCCGCCATGCCACCTATCGTGTCATGGGCGGCCAGCCGCTGCCGGTTCCGGCCGAATGGTATGCAAGCCTTGGGCGCTGGCACCGCCTGGCGCTGATGCGCACCCCACAGACCCTGCGTAACATTGCCGATGTCGCCCGCACCGCGTCCGAACCCGACAGGCTTAATGCCCTGATGCGCATCATTGATGAACAGCAGGGGCAGGCGCTGTATCGCGCGGTGGGGGCAGCGAAACGCGAACTGTCCACCGCCGGCCGCACGGTCCTGCGCTATGACCACCGTGATGTGCATATCAACCGCGAAATCACGCGCGCTGAATTCGAAGGCTGGATCGCCCCGGACCTGAAGCAGTTTGACGATGCCGTGGGGCTGGCGCTGGAACGGGCGGCACTCCCCGCCACGGCCATTGACCGTGTCTTCCTGACGGGGGGCACATCGTTCGTGCCCGCCGTGCGTGACCTGTTCAACCGGCGTTTCGGCGCGGAGCGCGTGGATATGGGCAATGAATTCGTCTCGGTCGCGGAGGGGCTGGCCCTGATGAACGCCTGATCGCAGCCGTCTGTCGCGTGTTCCCGTCATTGTGTGTGTTTACAACTGTTTCGGTCCGAACTTATTGTTATCAATCAGTAACAAACAGGGCCGCGCATGGCGGTAGTGGAGTGGAATCGACGTGAAACGACTTTCCTGGCGGTATTTACCTTCGCTTGCGATCATGCTCGCCACCATGACGTCGGGCACACTGGCGGGACAGGCCCATGCGGCACGGGATGCGGGCGGCCCACAGGCGGCCGAGCCGTCCGCGCTGAGCGTGCACACCGGCAGTGACATCCCCGCCCATGTCACCTTTCCCACCAGTGCGCGCAATTACATCAAGCGCGATGTCATGATCCCGATGCGCGATGGCGTGAAGCTGCACACGGTCATCGTCATTCCGCGTGACGCCACGAACGCGCCCCTGCTGCTGACCCGCACGCCCTACCATGCGTCCGAACGGGTGAACCGTATTACCGACGCGCCCGATATCCGTTCCATCCTGCCGCAGGGTGACGATGCGTTTGTCGAGGCAGGGTATATCCGCGTGTTTCAGGACATCCGCGGCAAATACGGATCGGAAGGGGACTATGTCATGACCCGTCCCCCCCGTGGCCCGCTGAACCCGACCCGCACGGACGAGACGACCGATGCGTGGGACACTATCGAATGGCTGGTCCATAACGTGCCGCAGGGAAACGGGCGGGTGGGGATGCTCGGCTCATCCTATGAAGGGTTCACGGTGGTCATGGCCCTGCTGGACCCGCACCCCGCGCTGAAGGTCACTGCCCCCGAAAGCCCCATGATCGATGGCTGGATGGGCGATGACTGGTATCATTACGGGGCGTTCCGGCAGGGGGGCCTTGACTACTTTACCGAACAGATGAGCGAACGCGGCGAGGGGCATACCATCCCGCGCGTCGGTCAGGATGATTACAGCAATTTCCTTTCCGCCGGGTCGGCAGAACAGTTCGCGCATGATGCGGGGCTGGATCAGTTCCCGTGGTGGCAGCGTATGCTGGCCCATCCGGACTATGACGCATTCTGGCAGCAGCAGGCCCTTGACCAGCTTCTGGCGCGGCACGGACTGACCATCCCGACACTATGGGTAGAAGGACTGTGGGACCAGGAAGACATGTGGGGGGCGATCCACGCATGGCAGACGGTGCAGGCCACCCATCCCACGGTCCCCAATGTCATGGTGATGGGGCCATGGCGGCATAGCCAGGTCAATTATGACGGATCATCCCTTGGGCCACTACACTGGAATGGGGATACGGCGTCGCAGTTCCGCCATGACGTACTGCGCCCGTTCTTTGACCAGTACCTGCGCACCAATGCACCCGCGGTACATCTGCCGCAGGCCATCCTGTACAATACCGGGCAGAACCGCTGGGATTATATCGACCACTGGCCGCAGGTGTGTGACGGGCAGTGCCCGCATCCGCTGCAGCCCCTGTTCGTGCAGGCGGGCCATGGCCTGTCCACCCAAAAGCCCGGACAGGGTGCGCAGGCATCGGACCGTTATGTGTCCGACCCGCAGCATCCGGTGCCGTTCCTTGCCCGGCCCTTTTCCTTTGCAACCGATGAGGACCGATGGAAGACATGGCTGGTACAGGACCAGCGATCGGCTGAAAGCCGCCCCGATGTCCTGACCTATGAAACCCCGGTCCTGACCACGCCCATCCGGGTCAGTGGCGTGCCGGTGGCGGACCTGTATGCCGCCACCACCGGGTCGGATGCGGACTGGGTGGTGAAGGTGATTGACGTCAACCCGCCCACCACCGCCGACCGCCCCGCAATGGGCGGATATGAACTGCCGGTATCCATGGATATTTTCCGGGGGCGCTACCGCCATGACGTCGCGCACCCGACCGCCATTACCCCCGGTCAGGTAGAGCGCTACCGCTTTACCCTGCCGGTCATGAACCATGTCTTTCAGCCCGGTCACCGGATCATGGTCCAGATCCAGTCCAGCCTGTTCCCGTTATATGACCGCAACCCGCAGAAATTCGTGCCCAGCATCCTGCAGGCGCGCCCGCAGGATTATGTTGCGGCGACACAGGACATCTATCATGACCCCGCCCATCCTTCCGCCGTCTGGCTTCCCGTGCTGCCCTGAATAATTCTTCAAACAACCTATTGATTAAAAACAATAAAACTTTTTTTGGGTGCCGTCTTTTCCTAAAAAAGGCGGCATTCTCTGAAGCTTTTTTGGAAAAATCTTCACCAAAAACTTCTTTTAATTTTAAAGTGTTATTACGAACTGATTTTTCAAACGCTCCCTGACTGCGGATCATGTAGAAGTTTTTTGAAAATATAATTTTTTATCAATGGTTTGTTGTTGAAACAGTTCCTTGAGGCCGGTCCAGATGCATGATCCCGACGCCACACTGTCTCACGCAGATCGTTCCACGGCGTTTGGCGTCGTGCTGGCCATGGAAACATGGGAACGGTTCGGCTTTTACGGCATGCAGGCGATCCTGCTGCTGTACATGGTCCAGAAACTGGGCCTGCGCGATACGCAGGCAAACATGCTGTGGGGCAGTTTTTCCGCCCTGACCTATGCAGCACCCGTGGCGGGCGGGTGGCTGGGCGATCGGGTTACGGGATCGCGGCGGACAATGGTGGCCGGTGGCATCGTCCTTGCGCTGGGGTATCTGCTGCTGGGGACACTGGGGGGCAGTGCGCGCGCACTCTATCTTGCCATGGGGGTAATTGTCGTCGGTAACGGCCTGTTCAAACCCAATTCGTGCAACATGGTGACCATCATATACCGTGGGCAGGACCAGAAGCTGGATGTGGCCTTTACGATCTATTACATGGCGATCAATGTCGGTTCGACTTTTTCCCTGTTCCTGACCCCATGGCTGCAGCAGACCTATGGCTGGGGGGCCGCGTTCGTGTCCTGTGCCATCGGGCTTGGGCTGGGTACGGGCTGTTACTTCATGCGCCGGACGCGACTGGCCTGTACCGGCACGGACCCGGATTTTCGCCCTGTGCCGGTATGGCGTGTGCTGGCGGTGATTGCGGGAATGGGGGCTACCATTGAATTGTCGGCGCGTGTTTTTGCCTCCACCTCCATTCAGGGGGGACTGGTCATTGCGTCCGGCATCCTGATCCTGCTTGCATGGGTCATGGTGTACGGGCGTGCAGATGCGGCGGAGCGTCCGGGACTGAAGATCATGTACCTGCTGACATTCGAGGTGGCGCTGTATTTCATATTCTACCAGCAGATGGTGACCTCGCTTACCCTGTTCGCCCTGCGCAATGTCAGCAAGGATTTCATGCTGGGGGGCGTGCGCCTGTTCTCGCTTTCGGCGGGACAGTTCCAGGGGTTCAATCCGTTATGGATCATGGCGGGAACGCCCCTGCTGGTCGCGCTCTATGGTGCTCTGGGGCGACGGCATGTCGATATGGGCATCGCGGTCAAATTCATCATCGGTTTCGGGTGTGTGACCCTGTCGTTCCTGATATGGTGGGGCAGTGCGGCGCTATCGGCGTCACCCCTTGTCTCGCCATGGGTGATGCTGGTGGGGTATGGCCCGCTTTCACTGGGGGAACTGATGATCAGCGGCCTTGGCCTTGCGGCAATCGCCCGTTATGTGCCCGCACGTATCAGCGCCTTCATGGTGGGGTGTTATTATGTGCTGATCGGCTTTGCCATGTATATCGGCAGTCTTGTCGCCAATATGGCGGCGGTCGATACACCCGATCCGGCCAACATGGATGCCGCGCGGACATTGGCGATCTATGGCGACCTGTTCCGGTCCCTGGCCGGCCTTGCGGCACTTGCCACTCTTGTCTTTGCCCTGCTGCTGCCCCTGGTCCGGCGGTGGGAACGCCAGCAGGCGGGGTGAGGGGACCTGCATGAAAAAACGGATGCTGTGGGGCGTGGGCCTACTGTTGGGGGTATTGGTCTGTGCCCGTGAGGTAGTGGGCAGGCATTCCCCCGATGCGTTATGGCATATCGTGCATGAACAGTGTGTGGCGCATGCGGACGGCAACCCGTGTGAGGAAACCGACACGCATGCCGGTTATGCCGTGCTGAAGGACCGTGTCGGAACGGGACAGTACCTGCTGATCCCGACACGGCGCATTACAGGTATGGAAGATCCCGCCATTACGCGTGGGGATGCGCCGGATTACATTGCCTATGCCTGGCGGCAGACGGCGCGCGTCAACCGCAGGTTACCCCATGCCCTACCGGCGGAGGACATGTCCCTGGCCATAAACTCGGTCTATGGGCGCAGCCAGAACCAGCTTCATATTCATGTTGACTGTATCCGTCCCGATATCCGGGCGGCGTTGCAGCGCGCGCTGCCGCGTCTGGGGGCGGGATGGACTACCCTGCCGCTGTATGGCCATCCCTATCGTGCCCGTCTGGTTGATACGCCCGACCTGTCAGGCGTGCGGCCATTTGCGCTGCTGGCGCACGACATGGCCGATCCCGCACGGGAAATGGGACGGCATACGCTGGTGATTGCGGAGATCAGGCAGGCCGATGGACGGACAGGTTTCGTCATTCTTGATGACCATGTCGATCTTGTGCATGGCGACCATGCATCGGGGGAAGAACTGCAGGACCATACCTGCCAGATCCAGTCGCAACCCTGAATCCGGGGTTTCATGATCAGATCCCATTCACATTTTCCTGTAGTCGGAACATATTGAACCGGCTGGGTTACAAAGACGTTGCAACGTCCGGTGCCGGCAGGGCAGGACGGGCGTGCTGTCTTTTATTTTCAATCCGGACCCATTGTGATCAAGGAAACATATATGTCTGGTGTTCCCCTTCCATTTGCAGGAAAAGTGGCCGTCGTAACAGGTGCGGCGGGTAATATCGGCCTTGCGACCGCAGGCCGTCTGGCCAGTCAGGGCGCCGATCTGGCGCTGCTGGATGTCGATGCCGCCAAGCTGGAACAGGCACGTGCCAAGCTGCTTGAACATGAAGTGCGTATCAACATCTATACCTGCGACGTGACGGATAACGAACAGGTCCGCAAGACGGTCGAAACCGTTGTGGCGGAACTGGGCCAGATCGACTTCCTGTTCAACAATGCGGGCTACCAGGGGGCCTTCGCGCCGATTCAGGATTATCCCGAGGCGGATTTTGCCCGCGTCATGCAGATCAACGTGGTGGGCGCGTTCCATGTGCTCAGGCATGTGTCAACGCACATGGTTGCACGCAAATTCGGTCGCATCGTCAATACGGCCAGCATGGCGGGCGTGCAGGGACCGCCCAACATGGCGGCCTATGGCGCATCCAAATTCGCCATTATCGGCCTGACCGAGGTCGCGGCGAAGGATCTTGCCCCCTACAACATCCGCGTCAATGCCATAAGCCCCGCCTTCATGGGGCCGGGGTTCATGTGGGACCGGCAGGTGGAACTGCAGGCAAAGGCAGGAAGCCAGTATTTTTCCACCGACCCCAAGGAAGTGGCACAGCAGATGATCGGCAGCATTCCCATGCGCCGTTATGGCAATATCAACGAAATTCCCGGTGTGGTGGCATTCCTGCTCAGTGATGATTCCAGCTACATGACCGGGGTCAACCTGCCCATTTCCGGCGGTATCTAAAGCGTTTTCCCGGCAGGCTGTCAGAAGGCATCACAGCCTGCCGTCATGACCACGCCCACGGCCTGCTGCTGGAAGCGGGTGCGATAGGCCTGGCGGATGGCGTCAAGCCGATCGGCCAGATCGGGGGCGGGTGGGGTTACAATCCATACGATCCGGCTGGGTTCACGCCCGATCTGCCCGCTTTCGCGATCCTGCCACTGTCCTTCCGCCCGCAATATCGACAGCCCGGCAGGAAAGCGCGGGGTTACGGTATCGCGCATGAAACTATCCCATTCCCGTCTGGTAATGCGACCACCATGGGGGCGGCGCAGGCCGAACAGGAGCGATATCCGCACATCCGGCTGCGCATGCAACGCCGTGCAGGTTGACGCTGTTGCATCGGTGGTAACGGTCGGGGCAGGCAGGTCGCGTGCCATGTCGGGATGAACCCATCCAATTATGCCCAATATCGTCATCAGGGCTGGAATGATACGCTGATATCGCCGTTGCAGCGTGATGGATGCCGTCATTATTCATTTTCCCGCATGTAGGCTGCGGGGCAGCATATTTTGTCCTGCACCATCCAGCCAGAGCGGGAGATGGCGCGTTACAGCGTGCGGCGCAACACCAGTTCCCCCGTTTCCCGTGGCCTGCCAGCGGTAATCACGCCCACACGGCGTGCGCCATGCCACTGGGTGGCCAGAAAATTGAAAGCGTCCAGATCCCCTTCGATGGTGACGCGGTCAAAGGGTTCCTGATACCCGACATATTCCAGCTTCCTGCCAAACTGCAGGGTCCAGAACCACGGAATTTCCTCAAATCGGCCGGGCTGTTTCATAATGGATCGTGCCACGACGCGGCCGTGTATCTGTGCCGTGCGCCAGTGTTCGATCCGTATGCGCTGACCCTGATGTACAAAACGCGCAATATCACCCGCGGCATAGACATGCGGGGCAGCCTGCATTGTGCCATCCACGTCAATGCCGCCATCGGAACCTGTGGCCAGTGCTGGCGCGAACCCGGTGGCCGGACGCACTCCCAGACCGGCGACCACCATATCGGCCATCAGGATACTGCCATTATCCAGTGTAACCTGTCGTTTGCCACCCCGTTCGGCAATGGCGGTGACACGGTGGCCGCCGATGTAGGTGACCCCCTTTTCCTGATGCAGTCTGCGCAGGCGCAGGCCGATTTCATGGCCCAGCGCCTTTTCAAACGGAACGGCAGTGGCGGAGACGACCGTAACCTGCGCACCGGCCTGACACAGTGATGCCGCAGCCTCCATCCCGATAAAGCTACCGCCGCATATTACCACATGCTGGCCCGTGATGTTGCGTGTCGCCAGTATGGCCTGCGCGTTCGCCTGGCTGCGCAGCGTGAAAACGTCGGGCAGGTCATGTCCCGGTATATCAAGCGCGCGCGGTGCGGCGCCGGGCGCCAGTACGACATGATCGCCAGTCAGTTTCCGTCCATCCGACAGTTCCACCGTGCGGCTGGCGGGATCGAACGCCGTGACCCGCGCTACCACGCGGTCTATGCCATGGGTTTCGTAAAAACCGTCCGGACGCAGGGCGGGCGCGAGGTTGCCCTCTTCCTTTTCCGCCAGAACCGTCTTGGTCAGGGCCGTGCGGTCATAGGGGGATGTTGCTTCCTCGCCAATCATGGTGATCCGGCCAGCAAAACCGAATTCGCGCAGGGATACGGCCGCCGTGACACCGGCTGCACCCGCGCCGACAATCACCACGCCCTGATCGGCGTTGGTTGGAACGGGGGCGGGCAGGGGCAGGGCGACAGACTGGATCTGGATCCGTCCGTCCACCAGACGCGTGGGGTAGCGGGGCAGGGGGTCAAGCGCCAGTGGTTCGATCAGGCTGCCGTCATTCAGGTCAAAAACAGCCTTGTGCCATGGACAGACCAGTTTGCCCGCGCATAACGTGCCCTGTTCCAGCGGTGCGCCCTTGTGTGGACAGGTTGCGGCAAAGACCCGCACCTGCTCCCCCTGCCGCACGACCAGAAAGGACCGGTCCCCCACCTGCATGCGGCGTGGGGTGGCATCTGCCAGATCCGCCAGCGGCATGACATCATGCCAGGGGCCGTCCAGATCAGGGGATGACGGGGTGCGGATGGCGGGAAGTGTGGTCGCCTGCTGCATGGCGCGTCTCCTGCATTCCGGTGCCGGGCGGAAGCAGGGACGCGTACCGTCACGGCAAAAGGGTATACAGGGATCAATACGCCGCGTGGCGGTGAATGTTCCCCTGATAGCGCAATTGCCGCGCGTGTTGTTCTTACGCCGGCGGGACGCGATACATGGCACACAGCTTGTTGCCGGTCGGGTCTCGCAGGTAGGCAAGGAACAGGTCACCGGATTCATGGTGACGGATGCCTGGCGGGTCTTCGCATGTCGTGCCGCCATTGGCCATGCCCGTCGCGTGCCATTTGCGCACGGCATCTTCCGAACGGGCATGCAGGCCGATTGTCCCGCCATTGGCAGCCGTTGCGGGCTGGCCATTGATGGGCCGGGTCACGACCAGACGACCGGTGCGGTCGGCATAAACCAGCCGGCCCTTGGCATTGATTTCCGACGGCGGCACATCAAGGGCTTCAAAGGTACGGTCATAGAATTTCTTCGAGGCTTCAATATCGTTCGAACCGATTACGATATGGGTAAACATGAAAGTTTCCTCTGTTCTGTCCGGACGCGATCATGGCATAGGCCGCGACAGGGCGGCAACCACGTCACGGCGGGGAATAAGCGTGGACCGGGGAGCAATTTTTTGTAACAATACCGGATGGGGTCAGCGATAGGGCTGACCAGTGACCTGATACGTTTGCTGAAAAGGAAAACCATGCGTCTTATTGCCTCACTGGCCGTCGTGACCGGACTGGTTGCAGCACCACTTGGCGCGCATGCGGCATCGCTGCATACCGACTGGGAAAAATACAAGGTAACCCGTGCGTTCAATCATCTGTCCGCTGATGGCCAGCGCGCGATGGCTGATATCCTGAATGCAAAGCAGATCCTTGACGGCGGCCAGACAGACGCCGCCATTCCCGCGCTGTATGACGCGACAAAGCGCCTGACCGCGGCAGGCAAGGCGAACAGCAAGTTCATGGCCGCTGAAAACAGCCTGCAGCCCGCTCCTCAGCATCCCGCACCCAACGGGCATGTCGCGGGCACGACGCCGGTTGCGTGGGTGCCGGTTGGTGGTGAAATCATCGGCAGCGAGACGCTGGCACCGGAAAAGAAGACGGCCATTTCCACCGCCAATACCCAGCTGAAGGCCGGGAAGACCCAGCAGGCGGCACAGACGCTGCAGGTCGTGGCGGAAGATGCCGACTTCATCATGGCAATCACACCGCTGGACCAGACGCTGGGTGCGGTAAACCGCGCCACCGTCTTTACCGAAGCCCGTCACCCGAAGGAGGCTTCGGCGGCCCTGCAGCAGATTATTGACAATCTGGTTTTCGTTTCCGAAGATTTTGCTGAAACTGCCATTCCCGATCAGGGGCAGAAATCCGCCCCGGCCAGGAAATAACAGCCAGACCACCGGATGCCGCGCCATGTACGGGGCACCCGGCAGGGTGGGGATCATTCATCCCCACCCACCTTTTTCTTTTCACGTTCGGCATCCACGCTCATGCGCTGGAACACGCCAAGCGATACGACAATCAATGTCGCCACCACCAGCAGGCTGGCAGGGTACAGGATATCACCCGGTTCGCTGGTATTGGTTTCAAATACACCCACCAGCCCTTCTATGAACACCGCAATGATGATGGTGGTAATGAACTTGGTCAGGCTGGCGCGGGCTTCGCCCAGGCTTTTCTTGCCACTTGTCTGGATCACCTCCTCCTCGACAAAATACTTGGCCACGTCAAAGACCGCGACGGCAATAACGACATAGCTTATGGCCTGTAATATCGCGTTCCGGCCCGCATGCCATGAATGGCCCAGTGCGGACAGAAGGTTGACCATTCCGAATGTCAGAAGCAGCAGTGCAAGCAGCATGAGCATGACACTGGCGCAGGCAAAGGCGAAGCGTGACAGATGTTGCATGGACGGGTTCCGTCATTCCTGTAAGGGGGTGGCAGTTCACGGTCCGGCAGTGATTGTATGAAACCAGGTCTACCCTGCGCGCAGCAGCGACCGCACAGGCATGACCTTTTTTTACATGCGGCAGGCATGCAATGGTTTCAAGTACGGGCAGGCAGCCGCCTGTGATTTTTATATTATGAATTCGATACATAATTCATGAATTCATAAGAAAATATTATTTTTTATTCTGCCTGGCGGGGCCGGAACCGCCTGCATCCTGTCCCGTTGATCTGTTCACAGCGTGTAGTTTCAGGATTGCTTCCCTATGACAGGCCCGACGGCGGCAGGGGAAAAACAAGGATCCCCATATATCGCTGTAATCAGCAAAACCGGGAAAGGTGAACGGTCATGGTTTGTCGCATCGATCCGCATGAACGCCTCAGTATCATCACAATGATCCCTGCCAACAGCCATGGCGGTGGATGAACCGCGCACGGTCCGGGCAATTTCGCTAACAATTCCGAAAAGATTGTAGCGGCACGGCATGAAGGCGGCCGGCATGGCCATGCACGGTCACATGGAAAAAAACCTGAATATGACGGGTGTACTTTCATGGGTTCCGTTTTTTTGCATGCGGACAGTCAGGCTGACCGGACCTGCTGATACGGTCGGCTACCATTTTCCGTGCCTGCCATGAATATCCGGTCCGGGCCATGAGGGAACAGGGCAGAGGTCATGTTCCTGTCCACCGTGATGATGGCCTGACTGCATGGAACACATCTGTTCCAAAATATCTGGAGTAAGCCAAATGAAGAAAAGCACAATACTGATGCTGGGGATGGCAGTATGCCTGTCCGCACCCGCCATGGCGCAGTCCATACCGGAAAAGGCAGGGATCAATTCCCTTATGGGCGTTGCCCCGCGTACGGAAGATTTTGTCAAGATCGCGACGATCAGTGACATGTTTGAAATCCAGTCTAGTGAACTGGCATTGCACAGCAAGGATACCGCCCTGACGGAATTCGCGACAAGGATGATCGCGGACCACAAGAAGACATCTGCCGCCCTGCAGGATCTTCTTCATAGCGGCAGCGTGCAGATACAGCAGCCTACCGCGCTGGATGAAACCCATCAGGACGAACTGGACAAGCTCAAGACCCTGCATGGACGTGATTTCGCCCTGCAATATAGAAGTGACCAGGTATCCGCGCATGAAGATGCGGTGTCCCTGTTCCGGCGCTATGCTGAAAATGGCGAGAATGCCAGCCTGAAAACATGGGCAGCCAATACCCTGCCAACACTTGAAAACCACCTGCAGGCGGCAAGATCACTGCCGCAATAGGTGACGGTATGCCGTGTTCCCGTCATGCTGTTTTTTTTGTGAAATGATTATCCCGTTCCGCCCTGTCGGGTGCAACTTTCCACAATGCATGCTGTTGAAGCCGGATATCCGGTAAAGGATGGTTCCAATGAAGTATTCATCAAATGGAAATCCGCGGGACGGACGTGCCCCTGTCAATCCCACTCATGCCCCGCCATTCACGACACCTGAGCAGAAACGGCATGGTTTTATTGTCGGCTGCATGGTCGTCTTCTTTGTCACGCTGATTGCGATGGTCTGCTGGTTTTTCCCGCAGATCCCGCTTCCCAGATTCTGACATGCCACCATGAACACAAAAACACACATGACCCGAATGCCGGTCCGATATGGGCCGGCATTTGTTTTGGGGACTGTTTGAAAAAATCTGCTTTTTTAAACATCATGCAGATTAAAAAGAAGTTTTGGTGAAGCTTTTTTCAAAAAGCGCCAAGAAATTCCGTCTTTTTGAAAAAAGACGGTACCCGGAAACGTCAATTTTTCAATAAGCCTGCCCTACATACAATGTACTGACCGCACACCACAGCCCCAGCGATATGGGGGCAGGACAAGGCCCGAATGGCCGCAGCGGTGGAACCGGGTCTGTGTATATCGCTGTGCGTCAGGAACCCATGTCACGGTGTTTCTTCCTTCTGCCAGATGGGCAGGGGATGTGCGCTGCTGTTGCGGTCGTGTGCATGTGCTGGATATGGGCGCCTGTTCCGCCACAGGGCGGAAGTGTAAATGTGCCAGCCGGTCGAGCGGGGGACATGCTTCATGCAACCGCCCCGTTCAGGGGGCGTTGGCGGCAGGCCACGTCATGACGGGTGCCTGTCGCCAGCGCACCGGTCCCAGCAAGAATGTAGCGCCATGAGCGATATGACGCCACCATGCAATACCGATGATGAACAGGCAGTGACCGATCTGGCGCTGGATCTGCACTGGACATGGAATCACGCCACCGACCGGCTGTGGCGCCAGCTTGCGCCGGATATATGGGACCACACGCATAATGCGTGGACCGTATTGCTGAACACGCCGCGCAGCCACCTGCGCAGCCTGCTGGCAACGTCTGATTTTCGTGACATGCTGGCGCAACTGGTGCAGGCCCATGCCGACAGCCAGAAAAAACCGTCATGGTTCACGCCCGTCAGCACCATGACCCCGTCACCGACCATCGCCTATTTCAGCATGGAATACATGCTTGATGAGGCCCTGCCCATCTATTCCGGGGGCTTGGGCAATGTGGCAGGGGACCAGCTGAAGGCCGCCAGCGACCTTGGCGTGCCGGTGGTGGCGGTGGGGCTGCTGTACGCGCAGGGGTATTTCCGGCAGGGTTTTTCCCCAACCGGGCAGCAGGAAGCCCTGTATCCCATTAACGATCCCGCCCAATTGCCGCTTACGCCGGTATGCGATGGCAATGGCGACCGGCTGCGGGTGCCCTTCCGCATTGCCACGGGGCAGGTCTGGCTGCGTGCGTGGCGGGCGCGGGTGGGGCGTACGGTGCTTTACCTGCTGGATACCAATGACCCCGACAACCCCCCGAATATCCGCTGTATCACAACGCAGCTTTATGGCGGGGATGATACGCTGCGCCTGCGTCAGGAACTGGTGCTGGGCATAGGGGGGTGGCGACTGCTGCGTGTGCTGGGGCTGCGGCCCGATGTCTGTCACCTGAACGAAGGCCATGCCGCCTTTGCCGCTCTTGAACGTGCATGCGGCCTGATGGAGGATCTGGGCATTTCCTTTGCCCATGCCCTGACCATTGCCCGCGCGGGCACGATCTTCACCACCCATACCGCGGTCCCCGCGGGATTTGACCGCTTTGCCCCGGAAATGGTGCGGCGGCATCTGGATTTTTACGCCCGCCATGACCTCCGCACCGATATTGCCGAGATCCTTGCGCTGGGACAGGGGGAGGGCGCATCCCCCGATACCCCCTTCAACATGGCCTGGCTGGCGCTGCGTGTCAGTGGCGCGGTCAATGCCGTCAGCCGCCTGCATGAACAGGTCAGCCGCAGCCTGTTCAATCCACTGTTTCCCCGCTGGCCACAGGTTCAGGTGCCGGTATCCCATGTCACCAATGGCGTGCATGTGCCGACATGGGACAGTGCCGCCGCCGATGCGTTGTGGACCAGCGCTGCGGGCAAGGACCGCTGGCTTGGCACGCTGGAGGACGTGGAACATGGTATCCGCGCCCTGCCCGCCCATGACCTGTGGCACAGCCGCATGCAGGCCCGTGCGGCGCTGGTCGGGTTCATTGCGGACCAGCACGGCGCGCGTTCATGCCTTGCGGGCGGACAGCATGATTGCGGCATGCCATCACCACAATTCGATCCCGCTGCCCTGACCATCGGTTTCGCCCGTCGCTTTGCCGCCTACAAACGTCCCGACCTGCTTTTGCATGATCCTGACAGGCTGGCCCGTATCCTGACCAGTACGGACCGCCCGGTGCAACTGGTGATCGCGGGCAAGGCGCATCCGCGCGACATGGCGGGGCAGGCGCTGATTACACGGTGGATGGATTTCATCCGGCGGCCTGATCTGCGCGGCCGGGCAACCTTTCTGGTAGATTATGACATGTCCATTGCCCGGCGGCTGGTGGAAGGGGTGGATCTGTGGGTCAATACGCCCCTGCGCCCGTGGGAAGCCTGTGGCACCAGCGGTATGAAAGTACTCGTCAATGGTGGCCTGAACGTGTCGGAACCGGACGGGTGGTGGGCCGAAGCGGGCGCGCCGGATGTCGGCTGGGTCATTGGGGATGGCATGGATCATGGCGAAGGCTCCGCGCGTGACGCTTATGATGCGGACAGCCTTTATACCCTGCTGGAAAACGAAATCGTTCCCCTGTTTCATCAGCGTGACGGGGCGGGCATACCGCAGGGATGGGTTGCGGTGATGCGTGAAAGCATGGCCCGTCTGACCCCACGTTTTTCGGCCAACCGGGCCGTACGTGACTATACACAGCGGTTTTACCTGCCTGCCGCCGCCGCCTGTCGCGCGCGTCTGGCCGATAGCGGGGCAAAAGCGGCCGCAATCGGTCGCTGGCGGCAGGCGCTGGCGGCGGGGTGGCATGACATACGCTTTGGCGCGCTACGGGTCACGCGCGTGGCGGACCGCTGGCGTATCGGTATCGACGTGCATCTGGGGGCGATTACGGCGGACATGGTGCAGGTACAGCTTTATGCCGATGTGGCGGCCGGAACCCCGGTCATCGTGCCGATGGCACCGGCACCGGGCGGGGCGGATGGGCAACTGACCTACAGCGCGGAAGTGAATGCCACGCGTGCTGCGACCGATTATACGCCACGGGTTGTGGGCTTTCATCCCGATGCCGCCATCCCGCTGGAAGCCGCCTTCATCACATGGCAGAAATAGGCGCGGCCCCTGTGCGGAGAAATAATAACGTCAGGGCTATATTTGGTTGTTTTGTCACACAATTGCCATTTTTATTATATCCGGAATTTCTGAACAATATTCAGAAGTAATGGTTCGTCATCATAAGATCACATAACCGTGTTGGTGAGACCATGCAGTCCATGGCCCGTTAACTGCCTAGAACCAGAAAATATGACCGGTTTTTCCCCCTGCAAGGAAACAGGCCGATGGTCCGTGCGGTTACCACTTTCTTTTCCCCGATCCGGCTGCTGTCTGTCACGGCGGAGATGTTTCCCTTCGTCAAGACCGGGGGGCTGGGTGACGTGGCGGGTTCGCTGCCTGCCGCCCTGACCCCCTATGGTGTCATGGTCACGACGCTGCTGCCGGGCTATCCCGCCGTCATGGCGGCTGCGCGTGAACGTCGGGTGGTCGCCCATATGGACAACCTGCTGGGGCACGCGGCCACATTATGGTCCGCAACCGTCGCGGGGCTGGACCTGCTGATCCTTGACGTGCCTGAACTGTTTGACCGCCCGGGCAATCCCTATATGTGCCCCGACGGGCAGGACTGGCCTGATAACGGCATCCGTTTCGCGGCCCTGTCGCGCATGGCCGCCGATATCGCGCAGGGTCGCATCGACCAGTACCGCCCCGATATCGTACAGGCGCATGACTGGCAGGCGGGGCTTGTGGCAGCCTACCTGCATCATGACGCCATTGCGATGGGAACGCCCCGCACGCCGGTGGTCCAGACCATCCACAACCTTGCATTCCAGGGACGGTTTCCCGCCGCCTGCCTGGCACGGTTCGGCCTGCCGCCTGAAGCGTTCTCGATCGAAGGATGCGAATGCTATGGCGCGATCAGCTTTCTCAAGGCCGGGCTGTACTATTCCGACCGCATCACCACCGTTTCCCCCAGCTATGCGCAGGAAATCCAGACACCCGAGGGCGGCATGGGGCTGGATGGCCTGCTGCGCCATCGCAGCGACAGGCTGGAAGGGATCCTGAACGGGATCAACACCGACATATGGAACCCTGCCAGTGATCCGGCAGTACACTTTCCCTACGTGGTGGGGGACATGACCGGGCGCGCGTTCAACAAGCGCGACCTGCAGTCGGAATTCGGCCTGTGGGCGGACCCCAGTGCCTTCGTGATCGGTATTGTCAGCCGCCTGACCGCGCAGAAGGGCATTGACCTGCTGGCCGATGTCATGGACCGGCTGCTGGTGGGCAATACCCAGATCATTGTGGTGGGGGAAGGAGACCGGGATATTGAACGTGGCCTTGTCGCTCTGCAACGGCAGTTCCCCGGACGGTTTGCGTGCCGTATCGGGTATAGCGAAGTACTGGGCCACCGCGTGCCCGCGGCTGTGGACGCGCTGCTTGTTCCCTCGCGTTTCGAGCCCTGCGGGCTGACGCAGCTTGGCGCGCTGCGTTACGGGGCCGTGCCGATCGCATCACGCGTGGGAGGGCTTGCGGATACCATTGTGGACGCCAACCCCGCCGCACTGGCGCGTGGTGGGGCGACGGGGTTCCTGTTCGCGCCCGTGGATGGCGAAACGCTTGTCGCGTGTGTCAACCGCGCACGCACGCTGTATCGCCGCAACCGGTTAGCCTGGCGTCAGCTGCAGCACAATGGCGCGGCGTATGACGTATCATGGAATGACAAGGCCGCGCATTACGTCATGCTGTTTGCTGAAGTGCTGGGGGTCGACCTGTCAGCGCCTGCGGTGTCGAACGTGATCTCCCTGTCCGGTGGGGCGGATATGGGCATGCGCCTGCGTGAAGGGCGCAGGCGCACCATTGCCCGGCGGCCCCCGCGCCTGTCCCGCCCGCTTGCCGCGCCGTAGCCCGCGCGCGGCGATACCTGTTCAACGGCGTCATTACATTTAAAGACAATAATAAAGGCCACGGCATGAGGATCAGGCACGATGCAGCCCACTATTCCCTTCCCGAAGGCGTTGATGACCTGGTGCATGGACGCAGCCCCGACCCGTTTTCCATCCTTGGCCGCCATAATATGGGCAAGGTCGATGTCATCCGTGTCATGTACCACGACGCGGCCCGTGTACGGCTGGTGGTCGAACGCCCGCGCGCGGGCGCGATTGAACGCCCCATGCGGCGCATGGGGGATACCGGACTGCATGTCGGCACGATCCCCGCAGGCGCACGCTATCACCTGAAAATCCAGTGGGCCGATGCGGCGGAGGAAACGGATGATCCCTACGCCTTCGGCCTGCTGGTGCCGGAGGCGGACCTGCGCCTGTTTTCCGAAGGACGGCATCCACACCTCGACCGCGTCATGGGGGCGCAGCCCATGGTGGTGGAGGGGACGGCGGGCGTGCGCTTTGCCGTATGGGCCCCCAATGCGCGGCGGGTTTCGGTTATCGGGGATTTCAATTTCTGGGACGGCAGGCGTCATCCCATGCGCCTGCGCCACGGGGCAGGGGTATGGGAACTGTTCATTCCCGGCCTTGGCCCCGGGGAGCGGTACAAATTCGAGATCATGACGCGCGAAGGCCATATCCTGCCACAGAAGGCTGATCCCTTCGCCCGCTTTGCCGAACGTCCTCCCGCCACTGCGTCCGTCATTGCCTCTCCCGCGCCCTTTGCGTGGCAGGACCATGAGTGGATGGAACAGCGCGCGGGCAGGCAGCGCGAGGATGCGCCCGTTGCCATATACGAACTGCATGTTCCCTCATGGCGCAGGCCGCAGGGCGATCCCGACCGCATCATGACATGGGGTGAACTGGCGGCGGAACTGATCCCGTATGTAGTGGAGGCGGGCTTTACGCATGTCGAACTCATGCCCGTGATGGAATACCCGTTTGGCGGGTCATGGGGATACCAGCCGCTGGGCCTGTTCGCCCCGTCCGCACGGCACGGGACGCCAGCGGATTTCGCGGCCTTTGTCGATGCCTGCCACGGTGCGGGCCTGGGTGTGATACTGGACTGGGTACCTGCCCATTTCCCCAATGATGTTCATGGGCTGGTCAATTTTGACGGCTGCGCGCTGTATGAACACCAGGACCCGCGCGAAGGGGTGCACCGCGACTGGAACACCCACATCTACAATCTTGGGCGGCATGAGGTGCGCGGTTTCCTGATCGCCAGCGCGCTGATGTGGCTGGAACGCTTCCATATCGACGGCCTGCGGGTCGATGCAGTGGCGTCCATGCTGTACCGTGACTACAGCCGCCGGGATGGGGAGTGGATACCCAACATACATGGCGGCCGTGAAAATCTGGAGGCCGTGGCCTTCCTGCGGCAACTGAACCAGGTCGTGCACGACGCCATGCCCGACACCATTACGGTGGCGGAGGAATCAACCGCGTGGCCCGGTGTCACCCGTCCGGTGGAACAGGGGGGGCTGGGGTTTTCATACAAATGGAACATGGGCTGGATGCATGACAGCCTGCGGTTCTTTGGCCGTGACCCGTTATGGCGGGGCTATCACCTGCCGGAAATCCTGTTCGGGCTGCATTATGCTTTCAGTGAGCGGTTCATCCTGTGCCTTTCACATGACGAGGTCACGCACGGCAAGGGATCGCTGCTGTCACGCATGCCCGGTGACAACTGGCAGCGCCATGCCAGCATGCGGCTGTTCCTGGCCTTCATGTGGGCGCATCCGGGCAAGAAGCTGGTTTTCATGGGCATGGAATTCGCACAGGAAGGCGAGTGGTCGCATGATGGCCAGCCCGAATGGCACATCCTGCCCGATCCGTTCAAATCCGGCATGCTGCGGCTTGTGACCGATCTCAACCATATGTACCGCACGTTGCCGGCATTGCATGCGCAAGACTGCGACCCCGCAGGCTTTGCGTGGGTCATTGGCGATGACACCGTCAATACGGTCCTTGCATGGCTGCGCCTTGCCCCCGGTCATGCGCCGGTTCTTGTCGTGCTCAACATGACGCCGGTGGCGCGTCATGACTACCGCGTGGGCGTGCCGGTTGGGGGGGCGTGGCGTGAATGCTTCAATTCCGATGCCACAGAATATGGCGGTAGCGGGGTGGGCAACGGGGGATATGCCATGGCGACGGACCATGCCGCCCACGGCCACCCGTGTTCGTGCGTCCTGACGCTGCCGCCGCTGGCCGCGCTTTACCTTCATCCGGCAGGAGATGGATCATGATGCGCTTTCCGTCTTCGCTCCTGCCCGGAACGCCCACGCGCCTTGGTGCGCACTGGGACGGCATGGGCGTCAATTTCGCGGTCTTTTCCGCCAATGCGCAGCAGATTGACCTGTGTCTGTTTGACCCGCGCGACCGGCGCGAGATCGCACGGTTCCACCTGCCCGAATACACCGACGAAGTCTGGCATGGCTACCTGCCGGATGCGGAACCGGGGCTGCTGTACGGCTTTCGTGCCTTCGGGCCGTATGACCCGGTCAACGGGCACCGGTTCAATCCCCACAAGCTGCTGATCGACCCGTACGCCCGTCGCCTGACCGGCCCGATTTCATGGTCGGACATGCAGTTTGGCTACCGGCTGCACTCACCCCGCGCCGACCTGTCGTTCGACCGGCGCGACAGCGCGCCCTACATGCCGCGCTGCGTGGTGGAGAACGATGCCTATGAATGGGAAGACGATGTCCTGCCCCGCGTGCCATGGGACCGTACCGTCATCATGGAAGCCCACGTAAAGGGGTTGACCATGCGCCGGGAAATGGATCGCAATCCCCAGCCCGGCACATTCCAGGCACTGGGCGCACCGGAAATGATCGCCCACCTGCACCGTCTGGGTGTCACCACCGTCGAACTGCTGCCCATCCAGTGCTTTGCGCCCGAACGTTACCTGCTGGAACGTAGGCTGACCAATTACTGGGGCTACAACACGCTGGCGTTTTTCGTGCCGCATGCGGGTTATCTTGCCAGCGGGTCGCCGCACGAACTGCGCGCGGCGGTCCGCAGGCTGCACAAGGCGGGGATCGAGGTGGTGATGGACGTAGTCTACAACCACACCTGCGAAGGCAGCGAACTGGGGCCGACCCTGTGTTACCGGGGGCTGGACAATGCCACCTATTACCGTCTTGTGCCGGGGAATGAACGCCACCTGATAAACGATACCGGGTGTGGCAATACGCTCAACCTGTCACACCCGCGCGTGTTGCAGATGGTACTGGATTCCCTGCGCTACTGGGCGAGCGATTTCCATATCGATGGCTTCCGCTTCGACCTTGCCCCCGTGCTGGGGCGTGAACCGTATGGCTTTGACCCCGGATCGGGTTTTTTCGATGCGATCATACAGGATCCCGTCCTGTCCAGCCGCAAGTTGATTGCCGAACCGTGGGATCCGGGGCCGGGCGGGTACCAGTTTGGCAATTTTCCACCCGGCTTTGCCGAATGGAATGACCGTTTCCGCGATACGACGCGCCGCTTCTGGCGGGGGGATGCGATGCAGCAGGGCGAAATGGCGGCCCGTATCGCAGGGTCGGGCGACCTGCTGGACAAGCGGGGACGCAGGCCATGGAGTTCGATCAACATCCTGACCACGCATGACGGGTTCACGCTGGAAGACGTGGTCAGCTATGCCGGGCGGCATAACGAGGCCAACAAGGAAAACGGGCAGGACGGCAGCGCTGAAAACTACAGCGCCAACTGGGGCGTGGAAGGGCCAAGCGATGATCCCGCCATACTGGACCTGCGTGGCCGCGTGCAGCGCGCGATGATGGCGACCCTCATGCTGTCCCATGGCACGCCCATGCTGCTGGCGGGTGACGAGTTCAACCAGACGCAGAACGGCAACAACAATGCCTATTGTCAGGACAATGACATAAGCTGGCTGGACTGGAGCCGTGCGGAAACGCCCGCAGGAAAGATGATGACCGGGTTCGTGGCACGGCTGGCGACACTGCGCCGGGCGCATCCCTCGCTCCGGGCCGCGCGTTACATGCATGGGCGGCATCATCCATTGCCCGACCTGCCCGATATAGGCTGGTTCCGCCGCGACGGTTCCCCCATGGGACAGGAACAGTGGGGCGAGGAAGCCTTCCACCTGCTGGGCGTGCGCCGCGCCAGCACGGAGGCGGGCTGCGTGGACATTACCTACATGCTGCTCAACCCCGGCGGCGATGACATTCACGCCACCCTGCCGGGGCCTGCGGGACGGTGGACGCTGCTGCTGGACACCACCCGACCAGAACAGCCGGAAACGGCGCTGGATGAGGCCGCCGATGATGTTGTCGTTCCCGCGCATGGTCTGGTGCTGCTGTCAGTCACGCCCGCGGCGGAGGACGCGCCATGAACCGGTATTTCCAGTATCCCCGCCATGCCGGGGCCACGGTTGTGGACGGGGGGCATACGCGTTTCCGCCTGTGGGCGCCGTCATGCGATACGGTGGCGCTGGAGGTGGAAGGTCATACCCCGGCGCCGATGGCACGGCGGAAGGGGGGATGGTACGAATGCGTCTTTCCCTGCAGTCCCGGCGCGCGCTACCGCTACCGTGTCGCCCCCGACCTTGCGGTGCCCGACCCCGCATCGTGCTACCAGCCCGATGACGTGCATGGACCGAGCATGGTGGTCGATCCCGGTGCCTATGACTGGCAGTATCCACGCTGGTCCGGGCGGCCATGGCATGATGTGGTGATATATGAACTGCATGTGGGGCTGATGGGCGGGTACGAAGGTGTCGCGCGCGAACTGCCCCGCATCGCCGCCCTTGGGGTCACAGCCATCGAACTCATGCCCCTGTCGGAAATACCGGGCGGCCGCAACTGGGGATATGACGGCGTGTTTCCCTATGCACCGGAATCCGCCTATGGCCATCCCGATGCTCTCAAGGCGCTGGTCGACGCGGCGCATGGGCTTGGACTTATGGTGTTCCTTGACGTGGTGTACAACCACTTCGGGCCGGACGGGAATTACCTGACGGGTTATGCCGCACCTTTTTTCCGTGCCGACCTGCCTACGCCATGGGGGGCGGCCATTGATTTCCGGCAGGCCGCCGTACGCACGTTTTTTGAGGATAACGCGCTTTACTGGCTGATGGAATTCCGTTTTGACGGATTGCGGCTGGATGCGGTGCAGGCCATTGCCGAACGGGACTGGCTGCGTGAACTGCCCACACGCATCCGCACCCGTACCGAACCGGGGCGCCATGTCCACCTGATCGTGGAAAACGAGAATAATGACGCGGGCCTGCTGCGCGCGGGCTATCGTGCCCAGTGGAATGATGACGCCCATAACGCCCTGCATGTGATGCTGACGGGCGAGGATGAGGGATATTACGCCAACTTTACCCCTGATCCCACAGCCGCCCTGGCGCGCGTGCTGGCGGAAGGCTTTGCCTTTCAGGGGGAAATCTCGCCCGTTACCGACAGGCCGCGTGGCAGCCCGAGTGGCGACCTGCCGTCCGACCGGTTCATTATCTTCCTGCAGAACCATGACCAGATCGGCAACCGGGCGCTGGGCGAACGGTTGAGCGTGCTCGCCCCGGAACCGGCGTTGCGCGCGGCCTACGGGCTTGTGCTGCTGTGTCCGCAGATTCCCATGCTGTTCATGGGGGAGGAATGGGGATCACGCCAGCCCTTCCTGTTCTTCACCAGCCATACGCCCGGTCTGGGCCGGATCGTGCGTGACGGGCGGCGTAGGGAATTCGCGGCGTTTTCACATTTTACGTCCGAGAAGATGCGTGACACCATTCCGGACCCCAATGCGCCGGAAACCTTCACCACGTCCTGTCTGGACGATGCGGAACGCACGGCACCGGAGCATGTGGCGTGGACTGCCTTCATCCATCACCTGCTGGCGCTGCGTCATCGCTGGATCATGCCCCGCCTGGCCGGTGCCCATGCCATCGGGGCACGGGTGATCGGGCCAGGGGCGGTGGTGGCGCGGTGGCGCATGGGGGATGGGGCGGTGCTGGGCATCGCGCTCAATTTGGGGGACGTGTCCGTTCCCATACCCGATGCGCCGCGGGGACAGCGCCTGTATATCCTGCCCGAGCCGGAAACCTGCGGGCTTTCAGGCGTTCTGCCTGCCTGTTCCGTCATGGTCTGCCTTGCCGAGGTGCCCGATGAATAACCGCGACCTTGTCGATCGCGCCCGCCATGCCGGGCTGAGCATGCGCTGGCGTGATGCGGCGGGGCAGATCCACCGTGTGTCCAACGAAAGCGTGCGCCGCCTGCTGACGGTGCTGGAGGGGCATGGCGGTCCAGCCACCGCCGGACTGCCGCCCATGGTGGTGACGATGGTGGGGCAGGTCACCCCGCTGGTCCTGCCTGAAAATACACAGGCCGCCGATTTCCGCATCGAGATGGAAACCGGGGAAGTGATGGAAGGGCCACTGCGCCGCATACGGGGGCGGCCCGCATTGCCGCCTGTTCGGGTGTGTGGGTATCACCGCGTGTCCATCGGTCCGCACGTCACAACCCTTGCGGTGGCCCCGCAGGCCTGCCCGACTGTTGGCACGCGGATGGATGGGGCGGGATCCGGCCGGCCATGGGGGCTGGGAGCGCAGGTCTATAGCCTGCGCACGCCCGGTGACGGGGGCATGGGCCATCTGGGCGCGGTGGCCACGCTGGCGCGCCTTGCGGCGGCACGGGGGGCGGATGCGCTGGCCATAAGCCCGGTCCATGCCATGTTTGCCGCGCGTGTGGGGCAGTATAGTCCGTATTCGCCGTCCACGCGCCTGTTTCTCAATGTGCTGCTGGCAGACCCGCTGGCGGTATTCGATACCGCGACGGTGCAGGCGGCGGGGCTGCGCAACGGCAGGACTTATGTCGATACGGTCAGGACGCTGGAAGATGCGCCGCTGATCGACTGGCCACAGGCTGCCACCCGGCGTTACGAACTGCTGCGGCGGTTGTATGATGAACGGATCGTGCCCAATCCGCCTGCCGAACTTGCACAGTTCCGTAAGATACGTGGCACGCCACTGGAACAGCACGCCGTGTTTGAAACCCTGCATGCCTATTTCACCACCCGGGGCGGCCGTGGCGGGGACTGGCGGCAGTGGCCACTGGCAATGCGCCGCCCCGACAGCCCGGAGGTGGCGCGTTTTGCCCATGAATTCGCCCATGATGTCAGCTTTCATGTGTTCTTGCAGTGGCTGGCCGCAAAAAGCATGGAACAGGCATGTGGTGCCGCGCGCGCGGCGGGCATGCGCATTGGTCTGGTGGCTGACATGGCGGTGGGCGTTGACCCGACCGGCAGCGAATGCTGGGCGCGGCAGCAGGAATTCCTGGTGGGGGCGTCCATTGGCGCGCCGCCAGATGCGCTAAGCCCGGTGGGGCAGGACTGGGGGCTGACCACCTTTTCCCCCGCCGGGCTGCAGGCGGGGGGCTATGGTGCCTTTATCGACACAGTGCGCGCGGGGCTGGCCCACGGGGGCGGGTTGCGCATTGACCATGTCATGGCGCTGGAACGGTTATGGGTCATACCGCAGGGTGGTACATCGGCCGAAGGGGCGTACCTGTCCTTTCCCGTGCGTGACCTCATGCGGCTCGTCGCGCTGGAAGCGGCGCGCGCCAATGCCATCGTGATTGGCGAGGATCTGGGCACAGTCACCACCGCCTTTAGGACAGCGGCGCAGAAACACGGGATCATGGGCATGAACGTGCTGTTTTTCGAACGCACGCCACAGGGCGCGTTCAGGGCGCCGGGGACGTGGTCAGCCAACGCGACCGCCATGACCACCACGCACGATCTGCCCACCGTGGCGGGCTGGTGGCAGGGGACCGATATCGACTGGCGCGTGAAACTTGGGCAGATGGCGCCGGGCATGGATAGCGTCACCCTGAATGACGAGCGAGAGAACGACCGCACCGCGCTGTGGGCGGCGATGATGGCGCAACGCGACACGCCGCCATCCGACCCGGCCGTAAGCAGGAAGCCATCTGTGGAAAAACCCCCCGCCACAGCCGACGGTGCGGTAAAGGTAGTTGATGAAGCCATCGGGTTCGTTGCCCGCGCGTCATGCCCGCTGGCGGTCATTCCGGTGGAGGACCTGCTGGGCCTGAACGAACAGCCCAATCTGCCCGGTACCACTACCGGCCACCCCAACTGGTGCAGGCGGTATCCGGGCATGACCGCGACCCTGCTGTCCGGCGTGGCGGCGCGCCGGCGTTTCGGTCGGCTGCGGGCGGGACGGTCGTCATGAACAGCCGCCACGGCGCGCCGTCGGTACGGGCGACGTACCGGCTTCAGTTCCGGGGCGGGATGACGCTGGATGGCGCAACCGCGCTCGTGCCGCAGCTTGCGCGGCTGGGCATAAGCCATCTCTATGCCTCGCCAGTGTTTGCCGCCATGCCCGGTTCCACGCATGGTTATGACACGATCCGCCATGACCGGATCGATCCAGCGCTGGGGGACGAAGCGGCACTGGCACGGCTGGCCGCGCGACTGCACGCCCATGGCATGGGGCTGGTCATGGATATCGTGCCCAACCACATGGCGGCGGATGCGCACAACCCATGGTGGATGGACGTGCTGACATGGGGGCGGGCATCACTGCACGCCAACTGGTTCGATATCGAATGGGACGTGCCCGACCCCGATCTGCGCGGGCGTGTCGTGCTGCCTTTCCTTGACCGTCCGTTTGATGACGCGCTGGCGGCGGGCATGCTGGCATTGCGGCATGATGGGGAAAGCGGGCTGTTTTTCATCCATCACCATGACCATCGCTTTCCGCTCTGTCCCACCGGGTATGCAGCCCTTCTGGCAGTGGTCGATGCGCCGGGGGAACTGCTTGCGGCCTTTACCACCGTGGCCATGCGCGCGGGTCCGGGGCGGGAGGCCGATGCGGCGCTGGACAGGCTGCGGCAATGGGCGGCGACTGGCGCAGGAAGGGTGGCCATGGCGCGTATCGCCATGCTTCATGACGGCACCGGGCTGTCGGGCCGCGCGCACCTTGTGGGCGTGCTGACGGGGCAGGCATGGCAACTGGCAGGGTGGCGCGATGGGGCGCTGCGCCTGAACTGGCGGCGGTTTTTTGATATTACCGGCCTTGTCAGCCTGAGCATCGAACGTGAAGAGGTGTTCGACGCCGTGCATGATTATGTTTTGTCCCTGTACCGGCGCGGACTGGTTGATGGCCTGCGGGTGGATCATATCGATGGATTGGGCGCGCCCGCCATCTACTGCCAGCGCCTGCGCGCCCGGCTGGATGCCCTGACACCCGACCGGCCCCGGGATGTACTGCCCGGCGGGGCGGTCTATGTTGAAAAAATCCTGATTGCGGGGGAAAAGATTCCCGCCGCATGGCCGGTTGACGGCACGACGGGCTATGACTTCATGGATCAGGTATCGGCCGTGCTGCATGACCCGGACGGGGCCACGGTGCTGGACAGGCTATGGGCCGGATGTGGTCCCGATGCCCAGCCCCTTGGCCCGATCGTGCAGGCAGCGCGCACCTATCTGCTTGAGCATGTCTTTTGCGCGGAATTCGGCCATCTGGCTACCCTGCTGCGCCATTGCCTGCCCGATGAGGACGGATCATGGGCGGCACAGGATATGCGGCTCGTGCTGGCATGCCTGCTGCTGCATTTTCGCCCCTACCGCACCTATTTCGGTGATGAGGCGGTGCAGGACCATGCAGCGGACCGCCTGATGCTGGATGCGGCAAAGATGGCGGCGCGCCAGACCATGACCGGGGAGCAGGCCATGGTGGTGGAGGATATCATGCGCCTGCTGTCGGCCTGTCCCGAACAGGCGCCGCCCCCTGTCATGCGCCGGGCGCAACTGGCCTTTGAACACCTGACCGCACCACTGGCCGCCAAATCGCTGGAGGATACGGCCTTCTACCGTTACGCTCGCCTGCTGTCGCGCAACGAAGTGGGATCGGACCCCGCGATACTGGGGCTGCCGGTCGCGGCTTTCCACGCCTGTTGTAAGTCCCGTCAGGAACAGTTTCCCCATGCAATGCTGGCGACCGCGACCCACGACCACAAGCGCGGGGAGGATGCCCGCGCCCGCCTTGCGGTACTGAGCGCCATGCCTGTCGAATGGGAACGGCAGGTACATGACTGGTTCGCCCATAACGGGGCTGTCGGCCGGGGCGGCCCCGACCGTATTGATGAACTGATGCTGTACCAGACGCTGGTCGGGACGTGGCCGCTGGAGCCGTTTGCGAATGAGGCCGAACGGCTGCATTTCCGCAGGCGCATCCAGCAATGGCAGACCAAGGCCCTGCGTGAAGCCAAGCGCCACACCGGTTGGATCAGTCCCGATACGGCGTATGAGGATGCCTGCACCGGTTTTGTCGACCGCCTGCTTGATCCCGTTGCCAGTGTAGCGTTCCTGCGGCAGATGGCGGGATTTGTGGGCCGCATCGCCCCGGCGGGTGCGGTAAACGGTCTTGCGCAGACGCTGCTGCGCCTGACCGTACCGGGGGTGCCGGACCTGTATCAGGGGTGTGACCTGTGGGATTTCAGCCTTGTCGATCCCGATAACCGTGCCCCGGTCAATTTCGACTACCGTGCCGGCCTGCTGGAACATTCCACCAGTTTTGCTGCCGCCGCGGCCGAATGGCGCACGGGACGGGTCAAGCAGGACATGATCCGCCGTATCCTGGCGTTCCGGCAGAATTATCCCGACCTGTTCACATATGGAACCTATGAACCGGTGGAGATCAGGGGGCGGGACCGCATTCACGCCATTGCCTTCCTGCGGCGGCATGGGGGCATCAGCCTGCTGGTCGTCGCACCCCGCCTGCCATCGGCATTGGGTGTGCAGGCCGCTGACCTGTCGGTGGGGCACGATGTTGACCTTGGGCTTGAACTGCCGCACCTGCATGGGCCGTGGCACAGCCTGCTGGGGGATGTGCCACGGCAGGTGACGCATCCGTTCACGCGCGGGCAGGTGCCGCTGGCCTGTCTTGTGCACCATGCGGTGGGGGAATAACGCAGCGGCCTGCCTGTCCTGTTTCTGGGCGGCGCTTGCGTCCGGGCGGGAATTTTGTATCCTGTTATGTTTCAGGTGCTTGTGCGATGGCACGGGCACGGACAGATACAAAAGGCTGGAACTTGACCGGTTTTGACGACAACCAGAAACACAGGCGTTCTGGCCTGAAACGCAGGGACCTGTTTGCCGGCTCCCTGGCTTTTGGCACCCTTGGGGCGCGCGGTATGTGGAATTCCGTGCCGGCCGCTGCCGCTGCCCTGCAGCGCACCGCTGTCGGTGGCACCGTGCCCCGGCTGGTGCCCATGCGCGTCCATGCCGACCAGATTACCGATATCAAGGTCTGCCTGCGCCCGTTCCGCCCCGCCGGTCCCCGGTTGGATGTCGAACGCGTGGGGGACAAGGTAGTCATCCATAATTATGGCCATGGTGGCAGCGGGTGGTCCCTGTCATGGGGATCGGCCGATATCGCGGTGGGCAAGGCGGCGTCACTGTCGCCCCGGCGGATTGCGGTGGTGGGCTGTGGCGTGATCGGCCTGACATCGGCACTGAGCGCACAGCGCGCGGGCTTTGATGTCACTATCTATACCCGCGACATGCTGCCCCATACCCGTTCTGTCCGGGCCAATGGCAGTTGGACGCCGGATTCACGCATCGCGCTGACCGCCCCCGCCGGGCCGCAGTTTGCCGAAGTGTGGGAACAGATGGCCCGGTATTCGTGGAAAGCCTATCGCGACTATCTTGGCCTGCCGGGCAACCCGATTGATTTCCGTGACAACTACCAGTTGTCAGATACGCCGTTTGACGAAGCCCCCGAACCCGAGGGCCGCACCGGACCGGGGGATTATGCATCAACCGGGATGCCGCGCGCGACCAGCGAATTCGCGGCATATGGCGACCGGATCAAGGATATCATTCCCGCACCCGAACTGCTGGCCAGTCAGGATAATCCCTTTCCCGTAGCATACGCGCAGCGTGCGCCGATGATGATGTTCAATTTCGGCGCGTACGGGCATCTGCTGCTGTCGGAATTCTATCAGGCGGGCGGCAAGGTCGTGATCCGTGAATTCCATACTCCCGCTGACATGAAATCCATTGCGGAACCCGTCATCATCAACTGTCCCGGCTATGCCGCGCGGGATCTGTGGGGGGACAGGACCCTTATTCCCGTGCGCGGGCAGACGGCGTGGCTGCCACCGCAGCCTGATGTCACGTATGGGGTGGAATACAGGGGGGCGGCTGCCCTGTCCAAAAGTGACGGGCTGATGATCCAGGCCGTTGACCTGAATAATGTTGGCGAAATGGAAGGGGTCGGCAACAGCTTCGAGCATGCTGACCGCGCCGAAGCTGAAAAGGCGATTGCGGTGTTTGAAAACCTGTTTGCACGCTTTCCCGCGGGGCGTGGCTGATGCGCGGGCGGGATTATGCCTGTCGCGCGGGCCTTGGGGCCGGGCTTTTGCTGGCGCTGGTGCATGGGAACGTACCTATGGCCAGTGCGGCGCAGGCGCGGACCGTATCCTATTACACCATGGAACAGGCCCAGCGGGGGGAGAGTGCATACCAGCAGTTCTGTGCCGTCTGCCATGGCGCCAGCCTTGCGGGTGCGTTTGATGTGCCGCCGCTGAAGGGCCGGTTCGTTACCAACTGGTCCGGTAGCACGCTGGATCGGCTGTTTGACTATGTTTCCAAGGCCATGCCGCTGTTTTCCCCAGGGGCGCTGACACCGGCGCAGAATGCTGACCTGATTGCGTTCATTCTGCGTGAAAACGGCGTGCCTGCGGGTAAGGTTGACCTGCCTGCGACGGATGCCGCGCTGAAAACGATGACGTTTCCCGCCATTTCCGCTGACAGGGTAAAATAATGTAGGCACCCTCCCACGTCTGGGAGGGTGTTATGTAATTTGAGGAAGTATGGCGGCGTTTCCGGGCATAAAACATGTGAAAGAGACGGCATGGAGATCTGCGCGTGTTGAAGCATGATACTCGTAATCCCTGACGAGACCATGGCAGCGTCTGGATAAGCCGTACCCTCATTGAATGTTAAGAGGCTGCCTGAAAAGTCCGTCCGGAAAACATCCTGCAATCATAAAGCTTTTTTCAGGCGGATTTGGAAAACGCTACCTTTTTGAAAAAAGACAGCACCCAAAAAATTTTATCGTTTTTTATCAATGCGCTGTTTTCAAGCAGTCTTTAAAACCGGAACCCGGTGCATCTGCTGGGCATCATGCTCAGTTTGTCGGGTTTCCGGGACTATCCGGCATTGGGGGCGCTTCGCCCGGTTTCGGCTTGGGGGCGGGCTTTTCGGGTGGATATTGGTCAGGTGTCTTGCTCATCTGATTTAAGGCTCCAGTTCTGTTCCTGCGATTATTTTGCCGGGGTGCCGGTTGCCGGTCGGCATCGGTGCTAACGGTTCACTGCCGCCGGAAGATGCGGGGTTCCCGGATCAGGCATAGTTGCCTCCTTGCTAATCAAGCCCGGTACGTGACGAGAGTTCCCCGATGTATGCGGTCGTCATGCCATGCTTTGAAATTATTACTGCAGGCACATTTAAGCCAGACGAAGCTGCGCTGGCGGCGTGGTCGCCATGTCGGCCTTTCACTATTTTCCGCAGAAAACTGTCCGGTTGCTCGTTCGCGACAACCGCCTGTCTGCCGGGTGGGGACGGGTTGGGCAGCCTTGCATTCGGTCTTTTATGAATGGGCACAGGAAAGCCGACATGGCCCGGTGGCTCTTTACGACATGATGCGCGCGAGTTCCGCGAGAGCATTGATCTGGCGAACCAGAAAGTCACGCGTGCCCTGATCCGTCAGTTCGCGGCGTTCGGTGTCGAATTTGGTTGCGGCCTGCCCGATCATGACTTCCGGCCTGTTCAGCACGCAGGCATCCAGAAACACCAGTATCTGCCGGAGATGATATTGCGCACGGGCGCCGCCGATCATTCCGGGTGAAACCGTCTGGATGGCGAGCGGCTTTCGCGCCAGCGGCTGTGGTGTCACGCGTGACAGCCAGTCCAGGGCGTTTTTCAGGACGCCGGGCACCGAATAGTTATATTCCGGCGTAACGATGATGACGCCATCGGCCGATCTGATCTGGTCGGCCATTTCAAGAACGGGGGGCGGCATTTCCTGATCCTGCAGGTCCTGATCATAAAGTGGAAACGCCCCCACGGAGCCGAGCAGAGAGATCTGAATCCCCTCTGGCGCTATCCGGGGCAGGGTTTCAGCCAGCATGCGATTCAGGGATGCCTTGCGAAGGCTGCCAAGGAGGACGACGAAATTTAGTTTCTGCGACATGAAAAATGTTTCCTGCAAATCCGGATCAAGATGCATCATCCGTGCTTTCCCGGGTAATCACGCTGCCCGGGGCGTGTGTCACGACCTGCTGGTCCTGTAGGATGTGATGAGATTACGATAGTCGGGAATATGGTTCGACAGCAGCGTGCCGAGCCCATCGACGTCGTTGCGCCAGTCCCTGTGCAGTTCGCATGCGGCCCCGAACCATGTCATCAACTGCGCCCCGGCGGCCTCCATGCGCGCCCAGGCCGCATCGCGTGTCATGGCATTGAAGGTACCCGAAGCATCCGTCACGACAAAAACCTCATAACCTTCGGCAAGGGCGGACAGGACTGGAAACGCCACGCAGACTTCGGTTACCACGCCGGCAATGAGCAGCTGTCTCCTGCCGGTTGCCTTGATTGCCGCGACGAAATCCGGGTTGTCCCAGGCATTGATCTGGCCAGGCCGGGCAATGAAGGGAGCATCAGGAAACTGTGCCCTGAGTTCCGGCACGATCGGCCCGTTTGGCCCGTCTTCAAAACTGGTGGTGAGAATGGTCGGTAATCTGAAATACCGTGCCATGTCCGCCAGCGCCAGAACGTTGTTGTGGAACCTGTCCGGTTCGATATCGCGAACGAGCGACAGCAGCCCGGTCTGATGATCGACCAGGAGGACGGTCACATTGTCTCGGTCGAGGCGCACGTATGGTCTGTTCATATCGGATCTTCCATTCTTGCATGAAGGGATGTGCCTCGCAGGTTTCAGGGCAGGGCAGGGCAGGGCACATCCCGACCCGTCCATTTCAGGCAATAACGCCGAACCGGCCGGCCCGGACATCGTTGATCGCCTGCTGGATTTCTTCCTGGGTGTTCATGACGAACGACCCATATCCCGCAATCGGTTCATTCAGCGGCTGGCCGGTCAGCACAAGGAAGCTGGAGTCCACGGCGGCCTGTACGCTTACCCGGGTGCCCGCCGTTCCCAGCAGGGCGAACTGCGCGCTGCCCAGTTCCTCCGCGCCATTTACGATCAGTTTTCCTTCGAGCGAGACGACGGCGCAGTTGTGCCCTTCCGGCAGGTCAAGTGTGACCTGGCGTCCCTGATGCAGGACCGCATCCCACACGTTCAGCGGCGAGAAGATTCGGGCCGGTCCATGTGTACCGTCATGGTCTCCGGCGATAACCCGCAGGTGCCCCGCGCCATCAGGCAGGGCCACGGTTGGAATGTCCGCCGCAAGCAGGGTCTGGTACGCGGCCGGCACGCCCTTGTCCCTTGCCGGAAGATTGACCCACAACTGGACCATGCGGAACGCCCCGCCGGACTTCGCGTATGCAGGGGAGTGGTATTCCGCATGCTGGATGCCGCGCCCGGCAGTCATCCACTGCACGTCGCCCGGTCCGATCACGCCGCCACCGCCTGAAGAATCACGATGCTCGACCTCGCCATCATAAACGATCGTGACCGTTTCAAAGCCCTTGTGCGGATGTTCGCCCACGCCACGGCGGGATTGTGTCGGCTGGAACCGGTGCGGTCCTGCATAATCCAGCAGCAGGAACGGACTAAGATGCTTACCGAAATCACTGTATGAAAACAGGGAACGGACGGGAAAGCCGTCTCCAACCCAGTGGCCGCGATCATTTCCGTAGCGACCGAGAATCTGTTTCTGCATGGCTGCATTCCTCCATAACGTGACCCTGAATATGCAATGGTCCGGCCGTCTCATGAAGATTGTCAGATCGAACGATACGTTCTACTGATAGAACAATGCGGGATCTTAATGATTTCTACTATTTCGTGCAGGTTGTGCGTCACGGTGGCTTTTCCGCAGCCGCCAGGGCAACGGGGCTGCAGAAATCCCTGCTGAGCCGACGGATCCAGGGACTGGAGGACCATCTGCATACGCGGCTGATCCAGCGGTCCTCACGCCATTTCAAGGTTACGGAGACCGGAAACAGGTTTTATGAACATTGCATGGCCCTGCTTGAGGAAGCCGACCTTGCTGAACGCTCGGTCGCGGAACTGCAAAGCGAACCCTGTGGTGTGATCCGCCTGAGTTGCCCTGTGGCGCTGCTCAATTTCCAGTTCGGAGCACTGCTGGCCCGGTTCATGCAGCGATACCCGGCGGTTACGTTGCATCTTGAGAGTACCAATCGGCACGTGGACGTGCTTAAGGAAGGGTTTGATCTCGCCATTCGTGTGCGGTTTCCGCCACTCGAGACCTCGGACCTTGTCATGCGCGTTTTCGATACAAGCACCCAATGTCTTGTCGCGGCCCCGGAACTTGTCAGGACACCCCTGACATCGCCCGCCGACCTGGGTGCATTTGCCAGCATGGATTTCCATACCGCACCCGGTACCCATTCCTGGATACTGGAAAGCCGGGACGGGCAGACCGCCACCGTTTTCCATGAGCCCAGGTTCGTCACGGATGATATGGCAGTACTGCGCGAGGCCGCGCTGATCGGCAATGGTATCGTGCAACTCCCCACCACGATGGTGTGGAAGGACATCAGGGCCGGGCGCCTGATTTCCCTCCTGCCCAACTGGCACCCCCAGGCCGGGGTCGTTCACGCGGTCTTTCCATCAAGACGGGGTATTGTTCCGGCTCTCCGGGCACTGCTCGATTTTCTGGCACATGAATGCGCGGTGCAGCGGCAGAGGATCGGCCGGGTAATCCGGTAAGCGCAGGACTCATGGCCTTGAGCCAGACGATGACGCCTGCTGCAATAGGGATTGCGGACATGCGGGTATGAACGCGGTGGTCATATCGTGGGGCAGGAGGGAGCGCCATTGCAGGAAGATGGCGGAACGCATGGGTCACTCCTGGCACCTGTTTGAAAACAGCGTCACCAGAAACGTCCATCTTTTGCGGCGGTCTTCGTGCTCCGGATCACAGTGTGGGGAGAAAATGTAATCTTCCCGAACTTATGTTAATATCTGGCGTTGGATACATGTAGCAGGCTGCTACAGCGTTCCCACATACCTCGTGACAGTTCCAGTACCCACCATGCAGATGCAGGGAGATGGACATGACGAAGTCAGATTATGCCGTGAATAATCAGGAACTTGAGACGCGGGCGATCAGCCTGTGGAACAAGCAGCATCCCGACCGCCCATGGCGGCGGTTAAGTAACCTGCACCGCTATCGCCGGGCCACGCATGCGCTGCAGGGCATCCCGGCCTTTCCTGAAGAACAGGCGCAGTTCCGGTTTCTTGCATCGCACGGCATGGGTCTTTCACAGGACAGGGACTGCATGTAACCCCATGGCGGGCAGGGGGCATATCTATATGTACCTGTCCGGCCATCGTGGATCGTGACGATATGGGGTGGGGGCAGTCATGCACCCACCCGTTTTCATATGCTCAGTGCAGGGCGGATGGACTGCGCAGGGTCTGGTGATTGCTGGACATGCCGGGGTGGTCCGGGCTTTTGTTGCCCGCAGGCTGTTTTGTCAGGGGTTGATCGGGGGGCTGTTGCTGCCGGGCCGGGTCAACCTGTTCCGGCAATGGTTCCGTCTTGCGGGAATAAGGCTGTGCCCGTTCGATCGAGGATGGAGAATTGCCACCTGGCTGGCTTACGTTCCTGTCCTGTGGGTGCTGCTGCGCCATGGCGGTCGGGGTGATGGCCAGAGGCAGGTACAGTACGAGTATTGCAGGAAAATATCGCATCGCGTCATGTCCCTGAAGATATCTGGAGGGAAGGGCGAAAAAACCGCCATTCTCATCTGCTTTCCTGTCCATAGCGTGCAGGCATATGAACAGTTTCAGACCACTGAGTGTTTTATTTTCATTTTTACTGACAACGTATTTGCGTCATTCCGTTCTGTGCAGAAATAATCTGAAACTTCAATAAAGGTAGAATGTTATAACCCGAATTGCCAGGGTCCAGCTGCGATGCCGGGCCGATCACGTAAACGCCAGAGCGTACATGAAATGCACATGACAGAAGTGTGCATGTTTGTGCGGTCATGACGCATGCAATGAAAAGGAGTGCGCACATGCCGAAGAGAAACTCTGTCCAGGCGGACTTTTTTAATTCGGATTTCTGTCAGCATAAGAATTTCTGGCAGAAACGTAAGGTTTCCGTCCTGACTGACATGCTGTTTGATATTCATAACACGAAATTCGCCGTGCAGGTCAGGCGTATTGCGACACGCCACCCGATACGCAAGGTGCTTGTTACATCCGTACAGGTTCCCAGACGTAACAGGAAACTTGACAAGGTATTCAACCGGTTCCGGAATACACGACATATCGTTGACTTTGCCCCGGTCCGCATGGTGCATGGCCGGGGCAAGTTCGGTAATATCAATACTGCCCTGTCAAAGATAAACCTGCCTGATTATGACTGGATCGTGGTAACGGATGATGATGTGAACCTGCCCCACCGGTTTCTGGACATGTTCATTCCATTGTGTGAAATCATGAACCTGAAGATATCACAGCCCGCGCACCGGTATCATTCCTATACATCCTTTACTTTCAATTACAGGAAATGGAACAGTATTGGTCGTGTAACACGGTATGTGGAAGATGGCCCCGTTACGGCATTCCACCGGGACGCCATGGCTTACCTGTTTCCTTTTCCCGAATTGCGCTGGGCATGGGCGACTGATATCGCATTCTGTGATGAGGCCCACCGCAACCGTCATAATGTCGGTATTGTCGATTATACGGCCATTGAACATCTCAAGCCCGCCGGGCAGGATTATCCCGTAACGGAAGCCATGGCCGAGGCCCGCACCTTTCTGGCGCGCCGGTCATTGCAGCCTGACCGGCTTGACCTGTTCCGTGATACGGAAATACTCCGTCATATCGGTAACGGATGCCTGACATATGACGTCATGGTGTAAGGGGGCGTACCCCCTGCATTGCCAGTCAATACTGGTCGTTTTGATGAATTCCCTTTATGGCAATCCGCACGGGATGACCAGGCGGCAATGGCATCCATAGTTTTTGCGAAGGATTGACCATGCCCCCATCGTATGATGATGCACTGTCCCCTGCCGAACGGGCGCAACTGGGCGTTCATATCTGGCATAATGCCTTTTGCGCCGCCCTGCTGGATATGGACACGGCGCAGCGCAGGACCCTGCTGGCCCGGCTGGAACAGCTGGGGCAGACAATAGAGCAGGGCAAGGATACACCCAGCCGCGTCAATACCCCCGCCGCGCGCGATCATGCCCTGAATCTGGTCCGGCAGGCAATGGGGGAGACGGAAAACCTTGTCCCCCCATTGCGTGTGCCCGTGTGGTGTCGGGATGTCCCTGATTGTGACTGATCGTGCATAAGCGTCTTTTCCTTGTTGCTGATTGTCTGCGGGCCGCAACTGGCCCAGTTTGACATTGTAATCATGATGGAAAAGAGGATTTGACGTGATCGACCGTGACCTGCAGGGGATGATGCTGCATCGCATGGCCGCCAATGGCGGGGCGGCCAGTCTGGCGCCCGAGCACGATGCGGATGCCGAACGCTGGGCCCGAAACCTGCTTGATCTGGAATTGCAGGGGCTGAGCAAGGGGGGCGTCAGCATTACCCCTGACGGATTGAGGATTACGGGGGAGAGCACCCTTACCAATGCAGGGCGTGCATATCTGGACCGTCCGGATGACATGCATGTGGTGCTGGATGGTCCTGATACCGTAAAGGCCCTGCATCAACGTATTGCTGGCGATCCCGACCTGTCGGACACGGAACGCCACGACCTTGCCCGCTCACTTGATGACATGCACCCGCTGACGCTGAAAGCCTTCGGTCAGGAACTGCTGGAACGCGCAGTATCACACGGGTCGGATACGGTATCCCTATTGAAACAACACACGGCCCCCAGGGATAAGCCGTAAGTCCGGTCGCCGTGCATGCCGGCCCGCATATGATATTATTCATTCCAAAAACAAATATAAGAAAAAATGTATATAAAATTAAAAAATAAGTCTTATTTCAATAAAAATTAATTATGGCAAATAAAAATCCGTTGCCGCAAGTAAATTGTAAAAAGGTAGACGGTTTCTTGCATATCAGATCGGCTTCCCTGTCTCTGCGCTTTTACAGCCATCTCTGCAATAACGCAGGGTGATTGCCTGAAATGGGAAATTATCGTGCCATTTTTACATGGCAGATATTCATGATCAGGCAGCCGGGACGGAAGGGGAACAATGCGGCACTTAACCTATACTTGCCAACGGGGCGGCAAAGGCCATTCCCTGCCGGGGTTCTGGCGGGTTGCCGTTCTGGGGTTTGTCGCAATGTGCCTGCTGGCCATGCCGGGACAGGGCCATGCCGCCGATACGGATGCGGCGCAGGGCATGAGCCGTGAGCAGGCGCAGCAAGTGCTGGCCGTCATGAACGACCCCGCAAAACGGGCCGAGTTCACCAACACCCTGTCGGCTATCGCATCCCGGCTTCCTTCCGCCCCCGCCGTGCCTGCCGCTGCCTCCAAACCCGCCGCCACGGATGCCCTGTCGGTCGAACCCGATACGCTGGGCAGTGACCTGGTGCAGGACATGGGAAGCCTGCGTGGCCGCCTGATCGTGCAGGCCCAGCATTTTGTCGCCCTGTTTGGCGACCTGGTGTTTGTGGCGCACTGGACCCATACCATTTTTGCCGATCCGCAATCGCGGATGATCCTGTTTGACGCCATGGGGCGGGCGACCCTGATCCTGCTGCTGGCGCTGGCGGCGGAACATGGTTTTTCCCTGTTGCTGCGCAAGCCGCTGCTCAAGGTTACCGAACGGGCGGTCGCGACCGAACGCCGCCTGAACCTGCCTGACGCCACGGCCACCCCGGCACCCCCCCCGGCCGGGGCGATAGCGCAGGACAAGGATGACGCGCAGGCCCGGCAGGGCGACATACAGGCCCAGCACGCGACACTGCGCCTGCTGACCCGTGTGCCGTATTCACTCATGCACCTGTTGATCAAGCTGCTGCCGGTGGGGCTGTTTTTCGCACTTGGCACCTGTTTCGCCTATCTGCTGACCACCACGCATCAGGCCATGCTGGTCACGCTTACGCTTACGAATGCCTATGTGGTCGCCCGCGTGGTCTATCTGCTGATGGAAACGCTGTTCGTGCCGCATTCGCCCGCCATCCGGCTGTGCAGCGCCAGTGACCAGACGGCCTTCATGGTTACGCACTGGCTCAACTTCCTTGTCGCCGCACCGTCGGTCGTGGTCTGCCTGTCCACGCTGGGTGGCGTGTTTGACATGCCCGCACGCGGGACAGAGGCGATCATCCGTTCCGTCGTGCTGATCGAGCACGTGCTGGTCGCCATTTTCACGTGGCGCGTGCGCATGCATGTCGCGCTGGCCCTGCAGCCACCCGCACGCCTGCGCACGCAGCCATTCTGGATGTTTCTGGGGCGACTGGTCTACCTGTGGTGGGTGCCGGCCATGTTCTTCAACTTCGCGTTGTGGCTGATCTGGGCAACCCATATCCAGGGCGGTTATGCATGGATCATCCGTACCGTCATCCTGACGACGGCTGTCGTGATCCTGTCGCGGGTGCTATCGGTCCTGATCTTCAACCTGCAGAACCGGCTGTTCCATGTCTCTCCCGCGATGGAAGCGCGTTATCCCGGCCTGCAGGCACGGGTGAACTATTATTACCCGGTCTCGCGCAAAATCCTGTCCTTCCTCATGTTCTTTGCCTCCGCCATGCTGTTCCTGCAGGCGCTTGGGCTGCCCGCCATCCACTTCCTGTTCCATGGCAGGCTGGGGCCGAAGATCATTGGCGCGATGCTGTCCGTTCTGGTTGCCTATACGGTCGCCATTTTCATATGGGAAGCTGCCAACGCCGCCCTGCAGGGGCAGATTACCCGCTTCGAGAATTCATCCCAGACCGGGCGGGCCAGCCGACTGCGCACGGTCCTGCCCATTATCAAGACCGTGCTGCTGGCGCTGATCATCATTATCGTGGCGGTTACCACACTGTCGCAGATCGGGATCAATGTGGCCCCCCTGCTGACCGGTGCGGGGATCATGGGTGCGGCCATCGCCTTTGGCGCGCAGAGTCTGGTCAAGGATTTCATCACCGGCTTCTTCATGCTGGTAGAAAACGCCATTCAGGTGGGTGACTGGGTGACCGCCGGTGGCGTATCCGGCACCGTCGAACACCTGTCGATCCGGACCCTGCGGCTGCGTTCGGTCAATGGCGACCTGCATATCATCCCGTTTTCGGAAGTGTCGTCCATCGCCAATACATCGCGTGACTATAACCTTGTCGTGGTTGATTTCATGATCGACCTCAGCCAGGATACGAAACAGCTTTGCGCCATCCTGCACGAGGAACTGGAACTGATGCGCAAGACGCCCCGTTACGGGCACCTCATCATGTCCGAATTCGCGTTCCTTGGTATTGAACAGGCAGATGGCAATGGCGCGCGTTTCCTTGGCTCGGTCCGCACCACGCCTGGGTCAAAATGGACGGTCTATCGCGAATATTACGCCCGTCTGGCCGTGCGCATGAATAATGAAGGCATCAAGTTCCCGGTTCCCAGCTTCCTCAACCTGCTGGACAATGGCCCGGGGGCGGATGGCCTGAAGGTAACGGCAGCCGTTCCCCCCACGACAGGGACGCACGCGCCACAGGCCTGATCCCCTATAAGAAAGTTTTTGGTGAAGCTTTTTTTAAAAGCGTCGAAAGAACGCCGCCTTTTTTGGGAAAGGGCGGCACCCCAAAACCTTTGTGAATTTTATCAATGAGTTATTACGCCGGGAAAACCGTATCGTACAGCAGCTTGAAATTCAGTGCCAGAATGATGGCCGCTACCAGCCACGACAACAGGGCGAACGGGCGGGAAATAACGAATTCCCCCATTTTCTGCCGGTCGGATACAAACATCACCAGCGGGATCACGGCAAAGGGCAATTGCAGCGACAGGATCACCTGACTGGCCAGCAGCAGTTGCCCCACGCCCCTGTTACCATACAGGGCCGTGACAATCACAACCGGGACGATGGCCAGCCCACGTGTCAGCAGCCGTCGCGCCCAATGGGGAATGCGCAGCCGCAGGAACCCCTCCATGATGATCTGTCCAGCCAGCGTGCCGGTAATGGTTGAATTGGTGCCCGCCGCCAGCAGGGCAACCGCAAACAGGGTGGAGGCAATGCCAAGCCCCAGTATGGGGGACAGCAGGCGGTACGCATCCTCCAGTTCCGCGACATCCTGGTGACCGGTGGTATGGAAGGCGGCTGCCGCGACAATCAAGATGGCGGCATTGATGAACAGCGCCAGCATCAACGCAAGGGTGCTGTCCCATGTGGCCCAGCGTATGGCATCCCGCCGTCCCGGCACGGTGCGGGGAAAAGCGCGTGTCTGCACGATGGAAGAATGCAGGTACAGGTTATGCGGCATGACCGTCGCGCCGATAATGCCAATGGCGATATACAGCATCTGGCTGTTGGCCACGATCTGGGGGGAAGGCACAAATCCCTTCAGTAAGGCCATGATGGGGGGCTGCGCCGCCACGACCTGCACGGCAAAGCACAGGGCAATGATGCTGAGCAGCCCGATAATGAAGGCTTCAAGGTAACGGAAACCCCGGTTCATCAGGAACAGCACAAGAAAGGCGTCCAGCACGGAAATCAGGGCGCCCACCAGCAGGGGCATGCCGAACAGCAGTTGCAGCGCGACTGCCGTGCCGATGACTTCCGCCAGATCGCAGGCGATGATGGCCAGTTCACAGGCAAGCCACAGGATAATGTTCACAACCGGCGGAAAATGATCGCGACAGGCCTGCGCCAGGTCACGCCCGGTGGCGATGCCCAGCCGTGCCGACAGCGATTGCAATATGATCGCCATGAAGTTCGACAGCCCGATGACAGACAGCAGCGTATAACCGAACTGCGCACCACCCTGCAGGTCGGTTGCCCAGTTGCCGGGGTCCATGTACCCGACCGAAACCATATAGCCCGGCCCCACGAACGCCATGAACCGGCGCAGCCATGATGCCCCCGCATCCGGTACCCGCACGCTGGCGAAGGCTTCGGGCAAGCTGTTGGTTTCAGGCTCCCCCGGTCGGGCGAAACGCCATGCTGCGGTGGGGGCAGGGGGCGAGGCAGGCGGTCTTGCTGGCGTCATGGGCATACTCAATCGTATCCCCCATAAATATGCAATATGCTATATTGCATGGCATAAGGAAATCTTATCAGCATATGCCATGACATGCAGGCATAATGTATGAAGTATAAAATAATGGAAAAGTTCTGGTGAGGCATCCCTAAATAAATATTCAGGAAAATCCGTGATTTTGAAAAATGTTTAAAAAATAAAATATTTCCAGAAGAATAATAAAAGTTTTAGGTGCCGCCTTTTTTTAAAGGCGGCATCCCGTGGCGCTTGTTGAAAAAAAACTTCACTAAAAACTTTCTTATGATTGCAGGATATTACTGATCCGGTTTTTTGAACGGCCTCCAGAATAAAGGTAGCGGCATAGTGATGGTCATGAATGCCGTGCCGGTTCCGTCAGGGCCACCCTGCCTGCCGCCGCCAGCACGACATCCTCCTGTGGGGCGTGAATACGTGCACAGAGCACGTTGCGAAAATGGCGCTCCAGCGGGTTATCCTCACTCAATGCCGGGTTGCCGATCGCGGCAACGCCCAGTTCCACGGCTTTGATGGCGTTTTCCGTCATGACGTATTTGGTCAGATTGGCTTCGGTACCGGGATAAGTCCCCTTTTCAGCCCGGTCGAGGGCAACGTCCATTATGCTCCGGTTGGTCATCAGCAACGCGTCAATCTGTCCCAGCAGCGTATGGAACCGGGGCAGGGTGGCAAGTGGCCTGCCCAGCGCCGTCGGCACGCGCGCATGCAGGAATGAAATCAGCCAGTCACGCGCCGTGCGGGCCACGCCATCATACAGTGCTGCAATGGCTAGCGCGTGGCCGGTAATTTCTGCCCCGTTATTGCTTTGCCACTGTTCGGGCAGGCGCAGGTCAACCAGTGCCGTTTCGGGCAGTTCCACATTTTCAAATATGAAGGTATGGCTGCCCGTTGCGCGCATGCCCATCTGGTGCCAACTGCGTTCAATGCGAACGCCCGGCGCGTGCAGGTCAACCAGAACCTGCCCCACCCGTGGCTGGGCCTCATCCGTTGCGACCCATACCGTACCCCAGCGCAGGGCAGTTGACCCGGTGGAATAGATTTTCCGTCCGTTCAGCACCATCCCGCCAGCGCCAGACGTAATGCGTGTTGCGGGCAGGCCGCCACGTGACGGGCTGCCCAGTTCAGGCTCAACCCGCAGCGCGTTGATCAGCGCACCATCATGCAGGGCGGTTTCGGTTACCTGCCGTCGCGCGGCTTCGGGCCAGCGGTCGGACTGCGCAATCAGCATATGCTGCAGGAAATGCATGGCCATGATCAGTGCGGTGGTGGGATCGCCGGTGGCAAGGGTGCCGACCACATCAATCACCTGCCGCAGGCCGCCCCCCTGTCCCCCATCCGCGCACGCAATGGTCAGGCCCAGCAGGCCTGCCGCACGGCATTCGTCAAGGTTTTCAGTGGCAATTTCACCAGACCGGTCATGGGCGGCCGCACGGGTGGCGAAACGTGTCGCCAGTTCGTCCAGTGTCTGTTGGGCTTCCGGAACGGTTGGGGTAGGGGGGGAACCCATGGTTCAGATATCCTTGCTGCGGTTATCCATGACGAATCAGGCCTTATGGACTTCATCATGATGGATCGATGCACGCAACCCATGCCGCATCCGGCCGCGCAGATATCAGGCAGCGGCCCGTATAAAACGATAAATAATGTACATTTACGGAAATATCATGCTGTCCGGTTGAAATGATCGGCCATCATGTTACCGTCCTGTCATGGATGGGGGGAAGACATGTGTCCGCAGGGGCATGATGGTCGTCATGGCCGTCCCTATCCCGGTTGCGCAGTGCAGGCGTGCCGGTTTTTTTTACAACCAGCAGGGTTTCAGATGAAGCAACGTGAACTTGGGCGTACCGGTATCAAGGTCAGCGAGATCTGCCTTGGCACAATGACATTCGGCCAGCAGAATACGGAAGCCGAGGGGCATGCCCAGCTTGATATGGCCGTGGCGCATGGCATCAATTTCATTGATACGGCCGAGCTGTATTCCATCCCCCCACGCGCCGAAACCCATGGTGCGACGGAGCGGATCATCGGCAGCTGGCTCAAGGCCCGCGGCGGACGTGAGCGTCTGGTTATCGCCAGCAAGGTGGTGGGGCGTGGCACTTCGCCATGGTTCCGCCCCGGGGGCGAGGAAACGCGCCTGACCCCGAAACAGATCCGTTACGCGCTGGATGGGTCGCTGCGCCGACTGGGCACGGATTACATCGACCTGTACCAACTGCACTGGCCGGACCGGAAGGTGGGCCTGTTCGGGGCCGGGGGCAATACGTTCACCACCGTGCCCGATGCCGATGAGGTGCCGATTGCCGAAACGCTGGACGTGCTGGGTGAACTGGTGAAGGAAGGCAAGATCCGCCATGTCGGCCTGTCGAACGAAACCGCATGGGGCCTGTCGCAATACCTGGCGGAAACCCGCAATGGTGCGCCGCGCGTTGTGTCGATCCAGAATGCCTATAACCTGATCAACCGCACGTTCGAAATCGGGCTGGCGGAAATGGCGCTGCGCGAAGGGGTGGGGCTGCTGGCCTATTCACCGCTGGCGCAGGGATACCTGACGGGCAAATACCTTGATGGCGCGCGGCCCGCCGGTGCGCGCACGACCCTGTTCAACCGTGGGCAGCGATATGAAAAACCCGGCGTGGATGATGCCGTTCGTGCCTATATCCAGCTTGCACATGAATACGGGATCGATCCGGTGCAACTGGCCATCGCCTTTGTCACGTCGCGTCCATTCGTGACATCCAACATCATCGGCGCCACCAGCACGGCCCAGCTTGAGACCATTCTGGGGGCGGAAAACGTCACCATTACCCCCGAACTGCTGCAGCGGATCAACGCCATCCACCAGGTCCATTCCAACCCCGCGCCCTGACCCGGCGGGCCATGGCGTGCGGTGTGGGGCCGTGTCGCCATGGTTGTTCCCCATGCCGGGACGGGCGGCCTGCATTTTTATCAACGATCCGTAATGTAATATAAGTAAAAAACGATTTCACCTGATTAAACATATCTGTGCGGATTTATAAGGTTACATGCTATATTGCATGGCCGTCATTTTATGGGTGTCCCGGTGATTTTGTTTTTTTCTGGCCTGATCGCGCTTGTCCTTCTGGTTGCACTTAATATCTTCATTTCACTGTCTGAAATATCATTTGCCGCAGCACGTGACGCACGCCTGCGTTCGCGTGCGGAAGCGGGCGATGAACGGGCCACCGCGTTCCTGAAACTGCGGCGCAACAGCGGGCAGGTCATGACCGTGCTGCAGATATGCCTCAATGGCGTGGGTGTTCTGGGCGGCATGATCAGTTCGGAAATGATCGCGCCTTCCGTCACCCATGGGCTGATGGGGTGGGGCCTGCCGTCCCCGACCGCGGAAACGCTGGCCTCGGTCTTCGGGTTCGTGCTGGTGACGGGACTGTTCGTGCTGTTTGCCGACCTGCTGCCCAAACGTGTCGCCATGAACGCGCCAGACAAGATCGCACTGGCTGTCGGCTGGTTTCCCGCTACCGCGCTGAAGCTGCTCTATCCCATCGTCTGGGTGTTTTCCAAGATGTCGGACGCCATCCTGCGCGCCCTGAAGATCCCGGCGGCATCGGCGGTCGAACCGGTCACGCCAGAGGACCTGCGCGCGATCCTGGCCGCTGGCACGGCATCGGGCGTGCTTTTGGAACAGGAACACCAGATGATCCAGAACGTGCTGGGCCTGCAGGACCGTTCGATCACGTCCGCCATGACCCCGCGTGATGAAATCGTGTTCCTCGACCTGCAGGAAACGATCGAGGAACAGAAAACCAAGGTCCGCGCCAAGCCCTATTCGCGCTATCCCCTGTGCAATGGCGGGCTGGACAATGTCATCGGTTCCATCCGCGCGGAAGACGTGCTGGCGGCCGTGGTGGATCGTGACCCGACCCAGCCGCCCGCCAAGGGGCCGCAGGGTGCGCTGTCCAGCGGCAACGCGATCTTTCAGGTGCGGCGCGATGTCCTGTCCGTGCCCGAGACGATCAACCTGTGGGATACGCTGTCGCAGTTCGATACCCATGGCGCGGGCTTTGCGCTGGTCGTGAACGAATACGGGCTGGTGGTGGGGCTGATTACCTTCAAGGACATCATGGGCGCCCTGATGGGTGGGCTTGCCAACCCGTTCGAGGAACAGCTGATCGTGCGCCGTGATGCCAATTCATGGCTGATCGACGGCGCTGCCTCCATCGGTGACGTGCGCCGCGAACTGGAGGCCGCCGATCTGGATGAAGCCGGACCATTCGACACCATTGGCGGCTTTGTCATGCACCGCCTGCGCCGCATGGCACGCAAGGCCGACCGGGTCGATACGCTGGGTTTCCGTTTCGAGGTGGTTGATGTGGAAGGTTTCCGCATCAACCAATTGCTGGTCACCCGGCTGACCGGGCCGTAACCCACAGGGATTACGGCCTGCCCATGCCCCCCCCGCCGCCCATATAGGGACCACCATATCCGCGCCCGGGCCCGCCATACCCGTTTCCGTAACCGCCACGGTTATAGCCGTCATACCCACCACGGTGGTGGTGATGGTGATAGCGGCCATCATGGCATCCCGCGACGGACAGGCCGATGGCCAGGGCGATGAATAACCTGATGGGACGTGTCATGGGAAAACCTCCATTACCTGCCATGACAACGCCATGGCGGTGCGAAGGTTTGGGTCATGCGGCCCGAATACATACTAGCGGCGGCGTTTGCGTACAATCAGCCCATGCATGGCACGGGCTTTTTTTAATATGGGCTGGAAAGTCGCGCGATCCGTCTGCGCCAGGTCGGTCAGCAGGGACGTGGCTTCATGTACCGTATGCAGTGCCACGTCATAATCCTTGTAGGTAATCAGGTACTGCGCCAGATCGAGCAGGCACTGCGCCAGTTGCGGGCGGAATTCCTGCGGGTAACCGGCGGCAAGGATGCGGTACAGCGACAGGGCTTCCTTCAGCGCCACCAGCGCCTGATCCAGCTGTTCCAGTCCGTTATGGCATAAAAAGACCCTGTACAGGCTGTCCGCGTAACCGGCGCGGTGACGGTCGGGATCACTGGCATACAGCCCGGCGTAAAGGGTAACCGCTTCCTGTGCGGATTCCAGTGCGTCCGCCCATGCAGGGCCGCCGCCCTGCCACTGGCACATGCATAACCGGACAAGGAAACTGGCCAGATCGGGCAGGAACTGTTCGGGGCATGTTTCGGCCAGTGTGCGGTACAGTGCCACGGCGTCAAGGGTATCGGCCAAGGATTCATCCCTGCCTGTCGCCGCCTGCCGCAGGCGGGGCAGGGCGCGCAGGCATTCAGCAAGCGGGGCTGATAAATTGACCGGTTCCTGTCTGGCCAGTCTGGAATACAGGTCGATTGCTTCTGTGACGGCCTGCAACGCGGCGGCATGCTGCCCCAGCGTGTCATACAGGCTGGACGCACGGGCCAGGTTTGCCGCCAGCGCCGGTTCAAGCGCCTCCAGTCCGGGCAGTGATATGGGCGAATCCTGTTCAATAAGCGTGCGGAACCGGGATATGGCCTGCGTTGTGGATGCCAGCGAACTTTCGGTCTGGCCCAGATGCTTCTGGCACATGCCCAGCACGCTGTATTTTTTGGCCAGTTCCCATTCAAAACCCGCTTCGCCCTTGTCAATCAACTGTTCGTAAATGGCGATTATGGCTTCGGCAACCCGCCGCATGTCGTCATACTGGTCCAGGGTTTTGTAGATATAGGCCAGCATGTCCATGCTGTGCGCCAGGGCGACATGGCGCTGGCTGTTGTTAATGATCTGTTTGTCCATGCGGCCGTGATGGACGGATATGGCGCGTTGGATGGCCTGCAATGCCTGCCCGGGCTGTCCGTTGTCCAGCAGCCGCTGCGACAGTTTTTCCAGGTTGCCGATCAGAACCGGTGTGAAAATGGCGGGATGCTGGTGGACAAGTGCGGTAAGGTCCTCGGCAGTTTCATGCCACAGGGCAAAAAACGCATCCTTTGCCGCGCTGTCCTCGCATGGCATGTCTTCCAGTTCGGAAAGGATCCGCTTCAGTTCGTCGGCAAATGTCTCGGGACGCAGGGCGGCGAGTTCCATCATCATGCGCAGGCCTTCGTGCCATGGCGCGTGCATCTGTTCGAACTGCCCCATTTCCAGCGTTATCACTGCCTGCCACAACAGGAGGGTGGCCAGATTCATGCGTATCTGCAGGTTGTTCGGGTTCCGGGCCGAGATGTCGCGGTGCAGGGCCATCACGTCATGCAACAGGACAAGGCATTCCTCTGCCCGGTCATCCATCAGCAGGCTCGCGGCATCCCTGAATGCATCCAGCAGGGCTTCCTGAAATTTATCAGGATTCTTCCGGGTCAGGTCCATGTACAGCCTGACGGCGGCGATACTGCTGACAATGGCCTCGTCGTGCCGGTCCCACCTTTCCTGACGCTGTGACAGTTCGCTCAGGATATGGGCCTGCCGGGGCATGAAGCGCTCCGGGTCCGTCCGGGCCAGTGTGCCATACACGCTGACGACTTCCTGCATGACCCGTATGTTTTCTGCCCCCATCGCCGGATCGATGGGGGATGTGTCCGCGCTGAACCGTTCAAGCACCCGCGCCAGCGGCGCGCTGAAGGCCTCCGGTGCTTTTTCCGCCAGTATCCGGTACAGCCGGATGGCTTCACGTAGGGTATTTTGACCGTCGTTCACCCGCCTCAGCCCGCCGTGGCACAGGGCAAGGGTATCAAGGTATGCCGCCAGTTTGGGCATGCCTGTCCCCTGCCGCCGCTCGGTAAACGCGGATTGGAGCGAGACCGCTTCCTCCAGGGATTTCAGCGCGGTTTCGTGCCGGGCCAGCGCCATCTGGCGGTTGGCAAGCTGGTGCAGGCTGTCGGCCAGCGCGGGCTGGAACGTATCGGGGTAATCATGCGCCAGTCCCGTGTACAGGATCACCGCCTCCAGCGCGGTTTCGTGCGCCTCCTCATACGCGTGCAGGCCGGCCTGGCATGATGACAGCAGCAGCAGGCTTGCAGCCAGGTCTGGCCTGAACGTCACCGGACTGGTGTCAGCCAGCTGGGTCTGGATGGCCATGGCGCGGCGTAGCGTCTGTCGCGCCGCCATGAACTGATCGAGGCCATGCTGGGCGCGTGCCACCTGATACAGGCTGCGGGCACGGTAAGGGCGGAAAGTGGCCCGATCCCCTTCCGCCAGTGCGGTATAGGCCGCCACCGCCTGCTGTGCCATGGGCTGGGCCGCGGCCGGGGCATCCAGCCCGTTGTCGTACCGTGCGATGTCATACAGGCTGGCGGCGGCAGCCGGGCGGCAGGCACGATCTCGCGCGGCAAGGCCGGTCTGGACCGCCACGGCTTCGCGCGCTGCATGTCGTGCCTGTTCCAGGTGCCACAGATCGGCATGGCGGTGGAACAGGGCGGTCAGCGCCCGGCCCAGCGGGGCGGTGGGACCCGATGCTGTGTCCGTGCGCAGGGTGGCTGTCAGCCTTTCAACCACATCCAGTGCAATGACCTGTATTTGTGATCCCTGCCGGGGTAGGTACCGGGCCAGTGCCTGCAATGCATCACGATCCGCGCCGCACAGGCCGATCAGATGCTCGAGCCATGCCAGGGGCTGGTTATCCCCGATTTCCCATGCGGCCTGGCAGGCGCGGACCGTTCCGGCAATCAGTGGCAGGCGCAGGGATGGGGTGGCAGGCAGCCGGTCCAGTATGTCCGTCCCCTGCGACATGGCCAGATGCATGCCAAGCGCACCGGCCACCATGCCCGGCAGGGACACGGCCGTGCCGCCGTCGCAACCCGGCTGGGCCATGCGCACGGCATGTAGGCAGGCCTCCATCGGGGCGGACGCATCCTGCTGGCTGGCCGGGGCTTCGGCCCTGGCAACCTGTTGCTGTGTGGCCGGGGTCATGCCACCACATAATGCGCTGATACCGGTCAGGTGCCAGATCTGCGGCCGCAGGTCTGCCGGTATGCCGCCATCCGCCTGCCACAGGGCTTCGATGCGGCGAATTTCTTCTTTCACCATCCGCGACAGGAGGGACGGGACGCTCAGCGTACGGGCAGCAAGCAGCCCCTCACGCGCCGCGACAAACCCCATCGCGATCAGGAACAGCGTCGAACCCTCCCGTGCCAGTTCATCCAGCTTGTGGCGCAGCATCATGGCGGTATCGACAGGGGGCGCATTGCCGCTGGTGGCGCGATAGGCGGCGGCAAAAACCGCGTATCGGGCATCGGCCCCGTTCAAGGGGGGCAGGTCAGGCCACTGTGCGGGGGACAGCAGCGCGGCCAGGGCGGAATCAGCCGCATTGTCCGGGCTGAAAATGTCCTCCACCCACAGGGAGTCCAGTCCCGCGCGTTCCAGCAGGACCAGACGCAGCGGATGTGTGGCAGGATGGGGCTGGCGGACCAGCGCGCGCAGCCATGCCCTGACCTGTGCGACCCGGCTGGCCGCGTTGTCGATAATGACCAGCGTGGGCTGCTGCCAGACCGTGGTGAAGGGCGTGTCGGTGAAAATTCCCGTATTGCCGGGTGGCAGGAAACCCGCCATCCAGCCATCTTCGCGCGCGCGGGCAGCCAGTTCGGTGCCCAGGCGCGTCTTGCCCTGTCCCGGCCTGCCGGTAATGATCTGGACCGACACGTCCCGCGTCGTGTCCGCCATCCACTGGCGCAGCGCATCCAGCTGTTCCCCATGCCCCTGGAATGGGATGTCATGGCTGTTGCCGGGATACAGGATCTGGGCCAGTGACCGCCGGCTGCCTGTTTCCGCCGGGACGGGGGCACAGGCACCCAGATCCAGGGAATGGCTGATGAATTCCGCGGTTCCCGGTTCGTTACAGGTTATTTTCAGGACTGTATTTCGGGTCCGGGATTCATGCATGCGATGATTGCGGCTCATTACCTGACTATACCCATGGATGAAAAGCACGATAAAGAGACTTTACGCGCCATTATGGTCCGACGTCCCTGAAAAATACCAGCCGGACCCGCCATGGTCATGCGGGTCGGGTGTGCGTCCCGTCCTGCGGTGGGGGCGGAGCATCGACCGGCATGCACCCTTCGGGCGGGTTTTCGCGCAGGAAGCGGGCAAATTCGTCAAATGCCGGGCCGCGTGGGTCGGACGTGCGCCAGACAAGCCCGATCGTGCGACCCGCGCCGGGCAGGGGGGTTACGGTTATCAACCCGTCCCATTCGCCCCGGTGGCGCAGCGCAAGGCGGGGGATCAGGGAATATCCCTCACCCGCGCCAATCATGTGCCACAGCATTTCAAGGCTGGTGGCCAGGCGCGACGGGTCACGCTGTGGCGACATGCCACACAGCGCCAGCGCCTGATCGCGCAGGCAGTGCCCGTCTTCTAGCAAAAGCAGATCCGGCCCCTTCAGGTCCGGCATCGTCAGCGCCCTGCGCCGGGCCAGCAGGTGGCTGGCGGGAAAGGCGGCCAGAAACGGTTCGCGGAACAGGGGCGCACACTGGAATCCTTCATCGCTGACTGGCAGGGCCGCGAACACCACATCCAGTTCATCATGCCGCAGCATCCGCAGCATCGTATCCGTCAGGCTGTCGGTCAGCTGCAGCTTCAGTTGTGGATAGGCCCGTCGCAGCAGGGGCAGCAGGTCAGGCACGTAATAGGGGCCAAGGGTCGCAATGATCCCCATGCGCACCACGCCTTCCAGCGGGCCGGTGCGCGCACGCGCGGCCTCGATCATGGCGCGGGCGGCGGCCAGCACGTCGCGCCCCATCGCGATCAGGCGCGCGCCATCGGGTGTGACCGTTACATGGCGACGCGTGCGTTCGAACAGGACCACGCCCAGCAGCGATTCCAGCTTGCGCACCTGTTCCGACAGGCCGCCCTGGCTTACGCCACAGCGTTCCGCCGCACGGGAGAAGTTGCGCAGGTCATCCACCGCCACCACATATTCGATGTCGCGCAGCGACAGGCCCGAAAGAGGAATATAATTCATATCTATAGATAGGACCGATTTCGTGGCATTTGTAAAAAGGTTTTTCCGATCAGACCCATTGACAGAAACGGTTTCACCCCATTTCGTATTTATGGGACAGATACCCGGTCAATAACTGACAAGCCAAAGCAAGGAGCATTCCGCATGGCACGCATCAATTCGTCTCTGAAGCCGTTCGAGACAGACGCCTTCCACAACGGAAAGTTCATCAAGGTGAGCGATGCCGACGTGAAGGGCAAATGGTCCGTCTTTTTCTTCTATCCGGCGGATTTCACCTTCGTCTGCCCGACGGAACTGGAAGATCTGGCTGAAAATTACGAGACGTTCCAGAAGCTGGGCGTGGAAATCTACTCGGTTTCGACCGACAAGCATTTCACCCACAAGGCATGGCACGACACGTCACCGGCCATCAGCAAGATCAAGTTTGTCATGCTGGGCGATCCGACGGCCCACATCGCACGTAATTTTGATGTCTATATCGAGGAAGCGGGCGTGGCCGACCGCGGCACCTTCCTGATCGATCCGGAAGGCCGCATCCAGTACATCGAAATCACCGCTGGCAGCGTCGGCCGCAGTGCCGCCGAACTGATCGCCAAGATCGAGGCCGCGCAGTATGTCGCGTCCCACCCCGGTGAAGTTTGCCCCGCGAAGTGGAAGGAAGGCGGCGCCACGCTGACCCCGTCGCTGGACCTCGTCGGCAAGATCTGACGCCCATGGCCGTGGCCCGACCCTGCGGGGCCGGGCCACCCACGCCACCTTTTCCCAAAGAGCGGAGTCCATTCCCATGTTGCAAGATCCCATCAAGACGCAGCTCAAGGGTTATCTGGCCAGCCTTGCGCACCCGATCGTGCTGGAGGCCAGTCTGGATGACACCCCCAAATCGCGTGAGATGCATGAACTCCTGCATGAGGTCGCCGCCCTTTCGGACAAGGTGCAGGTGTCCGAGACAGGGCAGGCCACCCGGCGGCCCAGTTTCGTCATCCGCCGTGATGGCGCGAAAACGGGGGTGACGTTCGCCGCCATTCCGCTGGGGCATGAATTCACCTCCTTCGTGCTGGCGATGCTGCAGGTCGGTGGTCACGCGCCAAAGATCCCCGATGATGTGGCCGCCCAGATCCGCGCCCTGCCGGGACCATACAATTTCGAAACCTATGTCGCCCTGTCGTGCCAGAACTGCCCCGATGTGGTGCAGGCACTCAATGCGATGTGCGTGCTGAACCCCAACATCCATAACGTCACGATCGACGGGGCGCTGTTCCCTGATGAAGTCGCGGCGCGCAACATCATGTCCGTGCCGCAGGTTTACCTGAATGGTGAACTGTTCGAGACGGGACGCATGGAAATCGAACAGATCCTGGCGAAACTGGATGCTGACGCCCCGCGCCGGGCCGCGGAAAAGCTGAAGGATGTCGCGCCGTTTGATGTCCTGATTATCGGGGAAGGCCCCGCTGGCGCATCGGCTGCGGTCTATGCCGCGCGCAAGGGGTTGCGTACGGGATTGCTGGGCGACCGCTTTGGCGGGCAGGTCATGGATACCGCCGGGATCGAGAATTTCATCTCCATTCCCGAAACCGATGGCCCGAAGCTGGCGGCGGCGCTGGAGGCGCATGTCCGGCAGTATGATGTGGACATCATTCCCGGCCAGCGTGCCAAGGAACTGTTCCCCGCCACCCAGCCCGGCGGCCTGCATGGCGTGGTGCTGGAAAGTGGCGCGATCCTGCATTCCCGCACGGTCATACTGGCTACTGGCGCACACTGGCGGCATCTGGGCGTACCGGGTGAGGAGGAATACCGCAACAGGGGCGTCGCCTACTGCCCGCATTGCGATGGCCCCTTCTACAAGGGCAAGCGCGTGGCCGTGGCGGGCGGTGGCAATAGCGGGGTGGAAGCGGCCATCGATCTGGCCGGTATCGTGGCTCACGTGACGTTGCTGCAGCGCGGATCACACCTGAAGGCGGACAAGGTATTGCAGGACAAGCTGCATACGCTGTCCAATGTCACGGTCCTGACCGAGGCCCTGACCACACGGATCGAAGGCAATGATCATAATGTGACCGGCCTGACCTATCGCGGTGGCGATGGTGCGGACCACCATATTGATCTGGAGGGCGTGTTCGTGCAGATCGGCCTGCTGCCCAACACGGGCTGGCTGAAGGGCACGCTGAAACTGAACGACTTTGGGGAAATCATGGTCAATGACCATGGCGCCACCTCGATCCCCGGTGTATTTGCGGCGGGCGATGCAACAACCACACCTTACAAGCAGATCGTCATTGCCATAGGCGAAGGCGCGAAGGCTGCGCTATCTGCCTTTGATTACCTGATCCGTGTACCCGCGCCTGCACCGGAAAAGCTGGTTACGGCCTGACATCTGGCCCATCTGCAGGGTAATGAAAGTTTTTGGGCGCCGCCTTTTTGAAAAAAGGCGGCGTTCTTCGAAGCTCTTTGAAAAACGCTTCACCAGAAACTTCTTTATGGTTTGTCAGGTATTGACATGTGCAGATGCCACGCAACCCGGACGCCTTCATGCCGTTCTGCACGCACAGGCGGCATGAAGGCGGCGTTGGCCGGTTAGGGTGCAACGCCCCGCATGGACCACGCCTGTTGCCTCAAGATCCGGATGGAGACAGGCCAATGGCGTACAAGACAGTCAATCCGTTTACCAATGAGACCATTGCAACATTCCCCGACCTGACGGACACGGAACTGGCGCAGAAGCTGGACCGCGCCCAGGCAACGTACAGGGAATGGTCAAAACTGCCCTTTGCCAGACGCGCGGCCATTGTAGGCAAGGCCGCCGATCTGCTGCGCACGCAGAAAGACAGGTATGCCCGCCTGCTGACGCTGGAAATGGGCAAGCTGTACCGTGAAAGTCTGGCGGAAGTCGAACTGTCCGCCGATATCCTGCAATATTATGCCGATAATGCCGAAACCTTCCTTGCCCCGCAGAAGCTGAAGGAAAAAAGCGGGCGCGGGGATCAGGCCATGGTGGTCAGCCAGCCACTGGGCATCCTGTTCGCCATCGAGCCATGGAACTTCCCCTATTACCAGCTGGCCCGCGTGGTGGGACCACAGTTCATGGCGGGCAATGTGGTGGTGGTGAAGCATGCGTCCAACGTGCCGCAGGCGGCGGCCGCGTTTGAACAGTTGTTCCGTGATGCCGGTGCCCCCGAAGGGCTTTATACCAACCTGTACGCCACCCGCGACCAGTTGGGCAGGATCATTGCCGATGACCGCGTGATTGGCGTCGCCCTGACCGGTAGCGAGGGGGCAGGGGCCATCGTGGCGTCACAGGCAGGCAAGGCGCTGAAAAAGACCACCATGGAACTGGGCGGTAGTGACGCCTTCATCGTGCTGGAAGATGCTGACCTTGAAAAATCCGTGAAATGGGCGGTCTGGGGGCGCATGAACAACGGTGGCCAGTGCTGTGTTGCGGCCAAGCGCATTATTGTGGCCGACCCGATTGCCGATGCCTTTCTGGACCGGTTTGCGACCGAACTGGGCAAACTCGTCCCCGGGGACCCGATGGATGAAAAAAGCGGTGTCCCGCCCCTGTCATCGCAGGGGGCGGCCGATCAGTTGAATGAACAGGTGGAACTGGCGGTCAAGAACGGTGCCAAGGTCATGCGCGTCGGCCCCACGCCCCCCAACCGGGGCGCGTTCGTACAGACCAGCATCCTGACCGATATTACGCCCGATAACCCGGTTTTCCATCAGGAACTGTTCGGGCCGGTCGCCATGTTCTTCCGTGTGCGCGATGAAGATGAGGCCATAGCCCTGGCCAATGACAACCCGTACGGGCTGGGCGGTTCGGTTTTTACGTCGGATACGGCGCGTGGTATCCGGGTGGCGGAACAGATCGAGACGGGCATGGTCTATGTCAACCATCCCACATGGACGACATCCGACCTGCCCTTTGGCGGGGTCAAGCGGTCGGGGTTCGGGCGTGAACTGTCCTCCATGGGCATACAGGAATTCGTCAATAAGAAACTGATTGACGTCGTGCCGATTGATGCTGGTCCGTAAACCGGTTGAAAGAAGTTTTTGGTCAGGCTTTTTTCAAAAAGCTTCAGGTAACGCCGCCTTTTTGGAAAAAGGCGGCACCCAAGGACTTTTTATTTTCGAACGGTCTTTTATGCAGTCAAAAACACACTACGACGGGTTGGCCGGGGCCGCCGGTTCGCGTGCGGTATCACTGGTCGGCGCCGTCGTGGGGGATTGCGGGGCAAGTTGCGAAGTCCGTGTATCGGGCCGGTCCATTTTTGCAATGGCGGTCCGGGCGGGCAGCCATCCCCCTTCAAACCCGGCGCGTTCCAGCCCGGCGCGGATATAGGGGTTGCGCTTCATCACGTTCCACACCAGACCGCTGCGCCAGTTTTCGATCATGAGCAGGATCGGACCCTGATCGATGCCCAGATATTCCCGATCGGTCCAGAAGGTCTGCCCGTTGCGGAAACTGGGGTTGAACGCGTCCACGAAACCGTAACGTCCATAAATATTCTGTCCGTACCGGTTTTTCATGTTCCGCAGCGTCGGCAGCACGATTTCAGGTGCGAATGCAATGGATCCGGCAGCGGCGGTGGGGGCTATGGTGCCATCATCCTGCGTATAGTCGCGGCCCGCGCCACGGGCGGAATAGGACAGGAAATGCCGTGACTGCCCATCAATCTGACGGGTCACGTCACCGGGACCGTCACAGGCGGTCAGGCCCCACATCGTTGCACTGTAATCCTGCCACTTGCCGGGATTGGCAATGGCATAGGCCCGCTGGGCATAGACGGCACGCCGGCTGTTTTCAAAGTAATCGATCTGCTTTTCCCGCGCCCATGCGTCCTGCATGCCGCGGAAATCGATCCACGCATGGGTGTACTGGTGGCCGAACAGCGGCGCGAAATTCAGGAAGGTCTGGCCATAATAATCGCCCCAGCGCTGGTTGTTGGTGGCCAGCCACGCCTGCCACGATACGGGCGCCAGCGCATGGGTGGGGGAACCAAGGCCCAGGATATAGGCCATCATCCCCTCGCTATAGCCTTCCCAGTAGCTGGGGATGAAGCCGTGTTCGGGACTCCATCCCATGCTCAGCCGGTTGTCGGGGCGGGTCATCCACTGCCAGTTGACGCGTTTGTACAGCTGGTCCGCCAGGTTGCGGATCTCGGTTTCGCGTGGTGTGGAGCGATCGTAGTAGGACTGGGCGAACAGCACGCCCTGCATCAGAAGTGCGGTGTCAATGCTGGACAGTTCGATATCGTGATTGAACCGCAGGCCCGTCCCCTTGTTGAGGAAGTGGTAGTAAAACCCCTGATAACCCATCGCCCCGTCTGCCGTATCATTCTGCGGTCCATCCAGAAGGTCGTGCAGGGTGGCCAGCGTCCGCGTTATGGCCTGCGTGCGGGTGATATAGCCCCGGCTGGCCCCGATACCATAGGCCGTCAGCCCGAAGCCGATGGAGGCCACGCTGCTCAATGTCTGCGGTGACGGATAACGGTCAGGCACCAGCCCCGTTTTTGCATCCCCCGCATCCCAGAACCAGCGGAAGGTCCGGCGTTCCAGATCATCCACAAGGGCACTATCCGCCTCACCGGGGGATACATGGGGAACGGACGGGCTTGCTGCCGCGTGGCCTGCACCATTATCGACAGCATATGCGGACAGGCCGGGAGAAGATACGGCAAGTATCAGGGCTGACAGGAAGGCACGTGCGTGTCTTCCCCTTGGTCCAGAATGCAAGACTCAGTCTCCCGCCCGTGGCCGTTCAGCCCTTATGAATTCAGATCAGGACGGTGGCAATATCCACGCAGGCGCAAACAGGGGGAAGTTTCATTGCGAAGTGTAACTTCTGCCTATGTAAAAAAGACTGTTTAAAAATAAATCATTGATAAATAAAAATAAAAGTTTTTTGGTGCCGCCTTTTTCCCCAAAAGGCGGCGTTTCCTAACGCGTTTTGAAAAAAGCTTCACGAAAAACTTTCTTATGATTGCAGGGCGTTCCTGATCTGCCTGTTTCAAATATCCTCTTAAGACCGGCGCGATGCGTTTCTTAACGCCCCGCCGTGCGGGCTGCCGCGGGCGGCGGGGCAGGGGATTCCCAGCCAAGGCCAAGCGCCTTCTGCACGGCAATGTAGTCATTGGTCATGCTGGCCTGCGCCTGTGCCTGTTCCTGTTCGATCTGGACGCGCTGGCGTTCCACATCCAGCGCGTCAATGACCGACAGGGTGCCCGCGCGCTGGCGTTGCCGTGCCAATGTCCATGACCGGTCCGACGCCCCGCGCGCATCCTGCAGTTTCAGTACATACTGGCGCTGGTGGCCATAGCGCGACAGCGCGCCTTCCGCATCCTGCAGCGCCGACAGGACAACCCCCTGGTAATGCGCAAGGGCCGCGTCACGACCGCCTTTTGCCTCACCAACGCGCGAATTGGTGCGGGCGAAGTTCAGGATGCTCCATTCCAGTGTCGGCCCGCCCATGTAGGAAAAGCTGTCGCCCGAAAAGAAACGCTGCCCGTTGGCGGCGGTGAAGCCAACCGTGCCGAACAGGCTGATCTTGGGAAAATATTGCCCGATGGCCTGACCGATCTGGGCATTGTTGGCGGCAATGTCACGTTCGGCCACGCGTATGTCGGGACGTCTGCGCAACAGGTCGGCGGGATTGCCCACGGGAACCACCGCAGGGGGCAGGGGAATGGGGACGGGTGTGGACAATTGTGCATCAAGCTGTCCCGCCTCGCGCCCAGTCAGGGTGGCCAGCGCGTCCATATACCCGGCCTGCTGGGCCTGCATCGGGGCAATGGCGGCCTGAACCTGTGACAGCTGGCCTGAAAAGCGTTCCACATCTTCCTGTGACGCCGTGCCCTGCATGCGGCGCTGGCGGGTCAGGTCCAGCATGTTCTGCTCGATTTCAATGGTCCGCTGCATGAGCGCAAGCCGGTGCTGCACACCGCGCAGGCTGACGTAATTACGTCCCACATCCGCCGCCAGCCGGACCCGGGTATCGGCCATCTGCGCCATCTGGGCCTCGCTTTGCGCGCGTGCGCCCTCATACCCGCGCCGGTTGCCGCCAAAGGGGTCGATTTCCCAGCTGGCGTCAAAACCTGCGCCATAGGAATCCGACTTGATGGCAGGCGGCAGCGACATGGCATCCGGTTGCCCGCTGCCGCCAAGGACGGATGTGATATCCCCCGTCGGCAGGCGCGTACGATCCCAGAACGCGGCCATGCCGCCACCGGGGAAGAACCCGGCAAAGCGTTCACGCTGGGTCGCACGCGCGGTATGCAGCCGTGCCGCCGCCTGTTTCATGTCGGGGCTGTTGCGCAGCGCGGTGGTGACCAGATCCGTCAGCACCGGGTCGTTCAATCCTTCCCACCAGTGCGACAGCGGGGCCTGCGCGGTAGTCAGCGCGGGATCGGCGCGGTGGAAGGTGGCTGCGTGTTCCGCCACGGGGGCCACATGCGGCGGTCCCTTGTAATCGGGGCCTACGGAACACGCCGCAAGCACCGTGACCAGGGCAGCGCCGGCCACAAGATGGCGGGCGTGACGAAGCGGAAGGAAAGGGGTCATGTCTGTCATCCCACCGTCATGCCGGTGTCTTTGGGCATTGGCTTGATAAGGAAAACAAGCGGCATCATCACCAGCAGGGCGATGCCGAATATCCAGAACAGGTCGCCATAGGTCATGACGGTCGCCTGCCGGGTAATCAGCGCGCTGAGGCGCGCCAGCCCGTAATGCTGCACGAATTCCTGCCCCAGCGCGGAATTGGCGGTGACCGTTTCCTCGATACGGGCGGTATGCAGGTCCATCCTGCGGTCATGCAGGGTAGCCACCGCCGCCAGCCCGAACGAACCGCCAAGGTTACGCGCTGCATTGAACAGGCCGGATGCATCTTCAGCATACTGTATGGGCACAGCGCTGGTCGCCGCCTGATTGAGGAACAGCAGCGAGAAGAACTGCGCAAAGCCACGCACCACCTGTGACCAGAAAAAATGCGGCCCCGCGCTGTCCGGTGACAGATGCGCGTTCATGAAACAGCTGACGACATACAGGAACATGCCAAACGCGATGGCCAGCCGGATATCCAGCTTGCGCACCAGAATGGGAAATACCGCCAGCATAAGCAGGGTGGGAATGCCGCTTATGGCCGCCACGACGCCCGACTGTTCGGAATTGTAGTCGGGGACGCCGGCAAGGAACTGCGGGATCAGGTACAGGATGCCATACAGCGCGCCACCCACCCCGAGGCTGAGGACAAACACCCCGAAAAAGCTTTTCTGCAACAGGATTTTCAGGTGAATGACCGGCTGGCGTGAACGGAACTGCCCGATGACCAGCAGGATCATGCCAATGGCGGACATGATGCTGAGTTCACGGATCATGTCGGATTCAAACCAGCGTTCACGCTGCCCTTCCTCCAGCACCACCGTAAGACCGCCCAGCCCCAGTACCAGCCCCGCCAGTCCGTAATAATCGGTATTGCGGAATTCGCCCCAGTCAATTTTACCCGCAGGCAGGCCGACAAACAGCAGGATGCCCAGCCCGATACTGATGGGCAGGTTGAGGAAGAAGGCATAATGCCAGCTGAGGTTTTCCGTCAGCCACCCGCCAATGACCGGCCCGATCACCGGCCCAAGGACGGCGGTCATGCCAAACAGGGCAATGCCCACCGGGCGCTGGGCTGGCGGCAGGCGTGTCGCCACGATGGTCATGGCGGTGGGGATCATGGCCCCGCCGGTAAAGCCCTGTCCCACGCGGCCAATGATCATATGCATGAGGTTGGGCGACAGCCCGCACCACATGGAAAAGATGGTGAACAGCACGGCTGCGATCAGCAGGAAATTGCGCAGCTTGAATATGCGTTCGAACCATCCGGCCAGCGGGATCATGACGATTTCAGCCACAAGGTAGGCCGTGGTGACCCATGTGCCCTCGCTGCTCGACGCCCCGATTTCGCCCTGGATGGTGGGCAGGGCCGAATTGACGATGGAGGTATCCAGCGTCGCCATCAGCGCACCAATGGTGCCCGCCGCTACCGCCAGCCATGCCGCCGCGTCCGCTTTCTGCGGGACGGCGGCGGGGCTGCCATCATCTGGTGGCTGAATGCTCACGACCCGTTACCGGTGGGGGCGGGGTCATTGACGGCTACGGATGTATCAACCGCCGCCGTGACCGACAGGCCGGGGATCAGCACCACGCGTTGTGCCGCATCGGGCTGGATATGGATGCGCACTGGCACGCGCTGCACCACCTTGGTGAAATTGCCGGTCGCGTTGTCAGGCGGCAGCAGGGCGAACTGCGCGCCCGTGCCCGGCGCGAAGCTTTCGACCGTGCCGTGTATTGTCTCACCGCCCAGCGCATCGACCGATACCCGGACCGGCTGGCCTGCGCGCATGCGGCGGATCTGCGTTTCCTTGAAATTGGCCACCAGATAGATGTCCTGCACCGGCACGATGGTCATCATGTGCGTGCCAACGGCGGCATACTGCCCCACGCGCGCACTGCGGTCGCCCACGCGCCCGTCCACTGCGGCGCGGATGGTGGTGGCGTCCAGATCCACCTGCGCGGAACGCTGCTGGGCAATGGCCTGTTCAATACGGGCTTGTGCCTGCAGGATTTCCGCGCGGAAGGTGGCGATCTGCAACTGGGCCGATTTCAGGGCGGCGGTGGCCTGCGCCAGCTGGGCATGGGCCTGTGCGCTGCTGTTGCGCAGCTGGTCGTAATGTTCGTTCGTTTCCGCCCCCGTGGCGGCCAGCGTACGGTAGCGGGCAACCTGCCGGTCGGCAAAATCGACCTGGGCCTGCGCTGCATCGCGCCGGGCCTGCGCCTGTGCGATTTCGGCATCCTGCGCATCGATCTGGGCCTTGGTCTGGATGATCGCGGCATTGCCCTGATCGGCCAGCGCGCGGGCCTGTTCAAAACGGGCGCGGGGGTCGCGTTCATCCATGCGTACCAGCACCTGTCCCTTCGTCACCGGCTGGTTTTCGGCCACCAGCACCTGATCGACAAAGCCCGCCACGCGGGTGGACACCGTGACCTGATCGGCCTGCAGGTACGCATCATTGGTGGACTGGATGAAGCGCCCATGCAGCCACCACTGGACCAGCCACGCCACGAATGCGACCACGGCAACACCGGCAATGCATGCCACAACCAGCTTGCGTATCGCAGCCTTGCGCGGGTCAGCCGGTTTTTTCGTATCGGGTTGTGGCGCGCCGGACGAGGCAGGCTGGCCTGAGGGGGACGGGTCGGTCGGTGAAGTATCAGGCATGCGCCACCATATATGGAACGGTTCGGTACGGTTTTGTTAGGTGGACAATTCCGCGTGGTCAAGCCACATATGGCCGCACAGTTGCGGCAAAACATGTTGGAAACGGGAAAGCTGTAATGTCGACCATGCTGGGCAAGCCGCGCCGTTCAGGCCGCCCGACGCCCGAGGATTCTGCCCGGCTGGACCGCTACCTGCTGGACGTGGCGGGCAGGCTGTTCATCGCCAATGGTTACGCCGGGACATCAATGGGGCAGATCGCGCGTGCGGCGGGGGCCAGCAAGCAGACGATCTATCACCGCTATGCCTCCAAGGAAGCCCTGTTCAAGGCGGTCATCACGCATCTCAGCGCCTCATTGCTGGAAACGGATACGGAAGCCTCCCTGCTTGATCCGTTGCAGGCGCTGAAGGAAGTCTGCCGGATGCTGCTTGATTTCATCATGCGGGACAACGTGATCGCCACGTACCGCATGATGATCGCGGATGGCTATCGCTATCCCGGCCTGATCGACCATGCCATGGATGAAATCGTCGCCCCTTTTCACGGTCGGATCACGACACTGCTGACCGCCGCCGTGGCGGCAGGGCAGATCCGCAGTGGCACCGATAACGAAAACACATCCCGCCTGCTGACCGGGATCATGACCGGATGGCCGATCCAGCAGCGCCTGCTGGGGCTTTACCCCCTGCACGACATGGCGGCACGCGCCGCGTTTCTGGAGGCGGCATGGTCCATGTTCCTGCGCGGGGTGGCAGATTGAGGGGCCGGATACAGCGCATCCGGCCCGGCAGGATCAAGCTGTAATGTGCCGCTGACGCCTGAAACATGCCGGAACAGGGCGTGAACCCAGATGCAGCAGGGGAAAAAGTCACCCCATCAGCCAAACCGGAAACCTGACAGCGCCTTGCCCATGACGGTATCGCTGTAATCACGCACGCCCCGGTCCGTCCCGGCCGCACCCGCGGCGAACATGAGCGGCAGCAGGTGTTCGGGCCGGGGGTGGCAGATCCGTGCGCCCGGTGCGTGGGTCCATTGCGTCAGGGCTTCGGTCCGTATGTCCGGCGGGGATTCCACCGCATGGGTCAGCCATGTGTCGAACTCCTGCGATACGGTGTTTGATTGCGGGTTCTGTGCCATAAGGTGATGCAGGTTATGATACGTCATGCCCGTACCCACGATCAGTACGTTCTGTGCGCGCAGCGTCTGCAATGCCGCCCCGGTCCGTATTTCCATCGCGGCGTTCAGGTTGCGTTGCAGCGACAGTTCGACAATCGGGATATCCGCCTGCGGAAATGCCAGCATGAACGGTATGAACACGCCATGGTCAAATCCCCGTTCCGGATCCTGCGCGCTGGTGATGCCCGCCCTGTCCAGCAGGGCGCACACCTGTGCCGCAAGCCGGGGGGAACCCGGCGCGGGATAACGTAGCTGGTATGTATGGGGCGGAAAGCCGGAATAATCATAGATCAGTGGTGGGTGCGCGCCGGATGTCACCGTGGGCATTCCCGTTTCCCAATGGCTGGACATGACCACGATCCCGTCAGGACGCCGGGGCAGGGTGGCAGCCACCCCACGCAGGTAGGCTGCCATATGGTCCCATGTATCTGGCCAGTCCATGAAGAAGCATGGCCCCCCGCCATGGGGTAGGAACAGGACCGGCTGCCGTGGCCGTGCCGTATCAGTCTGGGGGCCGGGTTGCTGTTCCATGCCGGTTATTTCCCTGTCGTGGTCATGAGAAGCTGTTTGAAAACAATGAATTGTTAAAAACTATAAAAGTTTTCGGACGCCATCTTTTTTCAAAAAGGCGGCGTGTTTCGAAGCGTTCCGAAAAAAGCCCGTCACAAACTTCCTTATGATCTGTTCATTCCTACCGTATCGGAATCAACGCCTTGCTGGCGGGTACGTTACGGGAAATAGGTGTGGGTGTGCCAGCTGTTGCGTGACCGGCGGAGGGGACTGCCGGGCTGTCCGGAAGGACATTTTTGGATATTTCCCGAAACACCGTCTTTTTGGAAAATCAGATCTGAAAACATCCTGCAATCATAAGAAAGTTTCTGGTGAAGCTTTTTTCAGAAAGCGTCTTATTTTTTAAAACGGTCTTTCAGAATTTTATCTGGAACATGGACATGACCGCATGAAAATGTTCGGCAGACGGCGTGCGCGTGACCTGCCCGTATTCATACTGCACGGTCGTGCGGATGATACCCGTGGGCCACCAGTTCACGGCCAGTGACCCGGTCTGCTGGTCGCCGCCATGTATGGGGCCGGATTCAAGATCGACCTGTGAATAGCGGGCCGCGATTTCCAGCACGCCATAGCCGTTACACAGCACGCTCTGTTTCCTGTCGCATGACGGCGCGGAAAACGCCGCCGTGCGTCCCTTCCATTCCCTCTGCTTTCCATTGATGGTGTAGCCAAGCTGTCCGTACCACCCGTGAAAGCGTAACTGCTCGCTATCGTTATGGATGTGGCTGTTCAGCAGGATGTCATAGGCCTCGCCCTGAAACAGCAGTCTTTTCCATGACACGGCTGCCTCCACCCCGAAGGCCCCCCCGCTGTCAGACAGGATCTTTCCTGTATCGAGGTATTTTGAAACCGTCCCCGGATTGATTTCCGGGTTGTCGGACAATGACAGCGCGGGGGCGGCGTTGCGTGCGGAAGCCGGGCGGAAGACCCATTCCCCCGAAAATCCCAGATGGAACAGCACGGAGCGCGTGCGCACCGGCAGGCCGACAAGGCGGAAGGCCATGGCGCGCTGGTTGCCGTTTTCGCCCGGCCCCGCAGTGCCTGCGGTGGCAGACAGGGCGAAATGGTAGCGTTTCCCGTATGCTTCCGCCTGCACCGCCTGCCGTTCGATACCCGTGGCCAGGTTGCGCGTCAGGGTGGAGATGCTGGAACGTTCGATAAAGACGGTATCGCCCTGCGCCTGCATGGATTCAAGGCCGAAGCTGGGCTTGAAAATCCCTGCCGTGAATACGAAATGCTGCAGCCCGACATAGGAAACCTGACCTTCAAACAGGCGCATTGGCCCACCGGGCGCGGGACCGAAATCCCATATGGCCCCGATTTCAACCTGTTTGTGGATATTCAGCCGCACACCATTGCGCATGCGCGCGCCCCGTGCCCCCGTGCCCGGATGGGCGGGGGACGCATCGGCAAACCCGCCTACATCAAGCTGGTCCGTTGCATAGGGCTTTATGGTCACGCCATGCAGGTCAATGGTGGGTACGCTCTGCGCGTGGGTAGGGCCAGCGTATAGCAGCACGAAGGCACATAACGCGGACCCGGCTTGCAATCGGCATGACAAAGGGACGACATTCTCCACGCAACGCATCGGGGCGGATCCGCAGCCCCATAGCATGAACATGCGGGAGGGGAGGCGATCAAATATGTGCGGGTGGGTGTTGCCCATCGTGAAACAGGCGCGTGGGGACAGGCAGGTGGGCCGTTATGATTGCCCGGTTGATGTCGTCCGTGGGGCATGTGGGCGGGAGCGGCGTTCATCCGGGTGGTCTTTCGCGCGCATGACGCGGCCAAAGGCCGTCTGGCCAAAGTCACGGGTGTACGCGCCATCGGTCCATGCCGTCCGGCCCGCGACCATGACATGGCGCACGACGCCGGGTGGCCGGTTGATGACCTGACGGCAGCCGAATGCGCTGCGATAGACGAATTCATAGGTTTTTTCCGGATCCCACTGACGCAGGGCATCGGGGTCGATCACGCACAGATCCGCCTGCGCGCCCACCTTCAGCACACCTGCATTGAGGTTGAAAAAGCCAGCGGGCAGGCCGGTCAGGCGGTGGACGGCAGTCGCCACCTGCTGCGGCCCGTCAGGCTGGGCGATTTTCAGGGTCCGCAGGTTGCCGTCATAAAAGGCGATATTGGCCAGATGCGCGCCACTGTCATTGAACCCCGGCAGTGTATGGGGGTTGAACAGCAGTTTTTTCAGCGTGACCGGATTGCGGTTGGCAAAAGTCGTCTCCCATCGCAGGTCCGTATCCCATTGCCGCAGCAGGTGGATCAAGAAAGCGGCGTCATCCTCGATGGGATTGGGAAAGGTTGCGAAAAACGCGGCTTCTTCCGCATTGACCGCCCCATGGCGTCCCCCTGTCGCCTGCCACTGCCGCAGGCGGTGATAGGGATATTGCAGTGTTTCGCCCTGCCACAGGGGCAGGGGACATTCGGCCACCTTCATATCCGCCAGACGCCGGGTCAGCACCGTGTCCTCCAGCCGCAGCAGGCGCCGCAGCCTTGCAATCGACCATCCCGTCCTGCCCTTCAGCCACATTGCGCGGAAGGACGCGATCCATTGCGGGTCATCCAGAATACGCAGGCGTCCCGCCCGGTCATCCAGTTCCAGTTCATTCAGGGCGCGCAGTTCGGGTATTTCGTCCGCTATGGGGTTGATGGCCCCGTCGCTCCATATCCGGAACGTGCCCGACAGCACCTGAAAACGGAAGATCCCCTCCAGCAGCCGGGAATTGAGGATGGCGGACAGCATAAGGCACATCGTGACCGCGGCGCGATTGGTCCGCAGGTCGATTGCCGCCAGCACCGTGGTGCGCAGCGGACGACCGAACAGCCGCCCGCTGGTCAGCAGGAAGGTGCGTACCGCCTCGATGATATCATCCTTGGGCGGGGTTGCCTGCCATACGCGCCCGTAGCGGCGTACGACATTGGTCAGTTGCGCCAGTTCGCGGTAGCTGGCGTACTGGGTGGGGATCTTGCGTTTCTTGTGCGGGTTGTTGGCCAGGAAATGAAAGGGCAGGGCATCGGTGGAAAACCCTGCATAACCCTGCGCCATGCCTGCATCCACCAGACGTTCCATCTGCGCACGTTCGCGTTTGGTGGGGGGCCGGGTAATGGACTGCTGCAGTCCCATGACCGCAATGCGCAGCATGGAATGGGGAATGAGCGGGACGACATTGGCGCCAAGCTTCAGGCCGGAAAGATGGTCCAGATATCCCTGTGAATCCGTCCATGTGCAGGCATCCGCCACGCGGGCCAGCACGGGTTTTGGCATGTTTTCCACGCGGGCGAAGCAGTCCACGACGGGATCTTCCCCCGCGCTGCGCTGATGGCCATAGGTCACCCCGATGGAACAGTTGCCGATCACCACCGTGGTGGTGCCATGGCGCACCACTTCGGGCAGCTCGGGGGCCAGTTCCAGTTCAAGGTCCAGATGGGTATGGATATCCAGCAGCCCCGGCATCAGCCACTGGCCGGTGCAATCCACCTGTGTCGCGTTTTCATCCCACTCCAGCGATGGGCCGATTGCCGCGACCCGGCCATCAGATACGGCAACGTCGGAAATGACAGGATGGCTGCCCGTGCCGTCAAAAAAAAGCGCGTTGCGGTAAACGGTGTCGGGCACGCATGTCTCCCCATGTCGGAATGTGGGCACGGCAGGACCCATGCCATGGCGGGCCACGGGTGGCGTCCCGCACAGTCACGATAACAGCCGGGCAGGGGGAAAGGTTGCGTGTTACTGTGCGGGAAGCGGCACAAAATCATCCACCACCTGTCGTGTGCTCTGGTCATATCGCCGGTCAATGCGTATTCAGGCATCCCGCACGGACAGGCAGGAAGCGCAGGGTGAACCTATGCCGCATATACGGAACATGACATGGCGCCCCTGACACGGCTGTTTCCGCTATGGGCGATCCTTGTCTCGACCATGGCGATTATGGCGCCCGCGCCGTTCGTGGCATTGACGCCTGCCATCACGCCGTTGCTCGCCTTCATCATGTTCACCATGGGGGTGACGCTGACGGCGGGGGATTTCGTGCGCATCGCGCGCAGGCCGCAGCCTGTCATCGCCGGTGTCGTGCTGCACTATCTTGTCATGCCATTGGCCGCATGGGGGATTGTGCACATGCTGGGCATGCCGCCCATGATCACCACCGGCATGGTACTGGTGGGCTGTGTTTCCAGCGGTACGGCGTCCAATGTCATGATCTACCTGTCACGCGGGGATGTAGCACTGTCTGTCAGCATCAGCACGCTGTCCACGCTGGTCGGGATCGTGGCGACCCCGGTGCTGACACGGTTTTATGTCTCGGCCGGTGTCAGTGTCGATAGCTGGGGGCTGTTCCGCAGCATTGTCGAAATCGTGGCCCTGCCGGTCATGGGCGGGGTGGTGGTCAACACCGCCTGTCCCCGTCTGGTCCGGCGGGTTGAGCCGGTGCTGCCGCTGGTGGCCATGGTGTCGATCATGACGATCATCGGCAGCATCGTGGCGGGCGCGCGCCCGTCGCTTGCAGCAGTGGGGCCGCTGGTGCTGGTGGGGGTGGTGCTGCACAATGCGGTCGGGCTGCTGGGTGGGTACTGGGGTGGCCGCCTGCTGGGCTTTGACGAAAGCGTATGCCGCACGCTGGCGCTGGAGGTCGGCATGCAGAATTCCGGTCTGGCCGCGACATTGGGGCGGCTGTATTTCTCCCCGCTGGCGGCGCTGCCGGGGGCGGTATTTTCCGTATGGCACAACATATCGGGGTCAGTCCTTGCCGCGCTGTGGGCGGGGCGGCCCCCACGCGACGACCGCCCGTGACCCCATGCACCGTTACCATCACGGCGGCGGTGCATTACCAGGCGTGTGTAGCAACAAAAAAAGCGCGACGACCAGCAGGATGATCGGTAGCAGGCCAAGGCCGTTGAAGCCGGTTCCCCGCGGCCCGCCGTACCAGCCTGAGCGGTAACCATAGCCACCTCCGCCAATGGCGAAGATGATGAGGGCAATGATAAGAAGGGTCAGCATGGGATATACTCCGCTAGATGCCTGCTGATCCAACGGGCCATCACGGGGATGGTTCCTGTATGCGGGGGCGCATGTGCGGGGCGCGAAAGATCATTAAATAAAGCCGGTCAGGGCGGTCCGGAGATTATCATGTTACTGGATATGGCGGTTGCGCGTCCCGATATCCGGATGCCAGATTCCTTGATTTCCGCAGTTTTTTTACCAGTTTCAGGTCATAAGAAGTTTTTTGCAAAAAGCGTCAAAGACCGCGGCCTTGGAAAAGCAGCATCCAAAAGCTTTTATTGTTTTTTATTGATGAATTATTTCACAATGGTCTGCCCACTATCCCTGAACTGGATTTCATGTGGTTTCGCCCCATATCTTCCTGACTGGCCTGTATTATTCGTGCTGAGGTAATGGTGTGATCCCGTTTTCCGTCCTTGACCTGTCCCTTATTACGCGCGGTGGGAGCGCGGGCGATGCCTTCCGCAATACACTGGATCTGGCGCAACGGGCCGATGACCTCGGGTTCGCGCGCTACTGGCTGGCTGAACACCATGCCATGCCCGGCATTGCGTCTGCTGCCACGGGTATCCTGATCGGGCAGGTGGCGGCGGCGACAACGCGCATCCGTGTTGGCGCAGGTGGCGTCATGCTGCCCAATCATTCCCCGCTGGTAATCGTCGAACAGTTCGGCACGCTGGAAACCCTGTTTCCCGGCCGGATTGACCTTGGCCTTGGCCGTGCGCCAGGGGCGGACCAGCGCACGGCCCGCGCCCTGCGTCGTGACCCGCACGCGCCCGAACGCTTTGCGTCCGATGTGGTCGAACTGCTGCATTATTTTGAACCGGCCGATCCCATGGACACCCATATGGTCCACGCCATACCCGGCATGGGCCTGCGGGTGCCGGTATGGCTGCTGGGGTCATCGCTGTTTTCAGCGGTGCTGGCCGCACGGCTTGGCCTGCCCTATGCCTTTGCATCCCATTTCGCACCGGGACAGATGGCGGAGGCGATCAGTCTTTACCGTGCCCGGTTTGAACCCTCGGACCGTTGCCCCAGGCCCCACGTCATGCTGGGCGTGAACATCATCGCAGCGGACAGGGAAGAAGAAGGCGCGTTGCTGGCGACCTCCCTGCAACAGTATTTCATTGCCCTGCGCCGGGGACGGCCCATTGCCTTTCCCCCGCCGGTTGCGGATACCACCGGCCTGTGGTCGCCAGCGGAACAGGAGATGGTGGACCAGACCCTGTCATGTACGTTTGCGGGTTCAGTCCGGTCCATTACGCCACGGCTACGCGATTTCATTGCCCGGCATGAACCCGATGAACTTCTGGTTGCGCTGCCCATTCATGACCATGGGCTGCGGCGGCATGCCCTTGAACTGACCGCCGCCATGCAGGCCACGCTATCGTCGCATTTACACGTCAGCCCTTGAAGCATCCTTTAGGTTTAAAAGAAGTTTTTGGTAAGTATTATTTCAAAAAGCTTTGAAAGATGCTGCCTTTTTTAAAAAAGGCAGCATCCAAAAACTTTTATTTTCAAGTTCTTTTCAAACAGCCATCTGGTTTTAAAAGCCTGTTCAGATCACTGGCGTCAGCAATGGCCTGCCCGTAAAATGGGCAGCAAGATTTTCCACGACCAGCTTTCCCATTGCCAGACGGGTTTCCACCGTGGCACTGGCGCGGTGGGGCTGCAGGACGGTATGGGATGAGGTACGCAGCGCCTCGGGCACGTCGGGTTCATGTTCGAACACATCCAGTCCCGCGCCACCCAGTGTTCCATCCGCAAGGGCCGTGACAAGGGCAGCTTCATCCACTACCGACCCGCGCGCCACGTTGATCAGCACACCATCCGGACCCAGCGCATCAAGGACCTGCTGGTTGACCAGATGCCGTGACCCCGCCCCGCCGGAGGCCGCCACCACCAGCACATCGCTGTGGCGTGCAAGGGTCAGCAGTTCCGGGACGAACGTATAACCGGGCAGGTTCTTGTCACGGCGGTCGGTATAGGAAACCGGCATGCCGAATGCACTGGCGCGTGTCGCCACGGCCTGTCCCACATGGCCCATGCCCAGTATGCCCAGCCTGCGCCCCGATACCCTGTGGCCCAGCGGTGGCATGGGCCTGCTGCCCCATCCGCCATCACGTACGTAACGGTCCGCCGCCGGCAGGCCACGCAGCAGCGACAGCAGCAGGCCCATGGCCATGTCCGCCACGTCATCGGTCAGCACGCCCGGCGTGATGGTGACATGGATGCCGCGTCGCTTTGCTTCATTCAGGTCAACGGCGTCCGTACCAATGCCGTTGATGGCGATGATCTCAAGATGGGGCAGGGTGTCCATGACAGCGCGGGGCACGCCCGTGCCGCCACCGGTTGCAATGCCGCGTATCGATCCGGCGATTTTGTCCAACGGTTCACCCGCTGTCGGGCGATGGACGTTATAGGCCGCATCAAGCTGTTTCTCGATTTCAGGCATCATGGGTTCAAGCAGCAGGATATCGGGTTTCATGTCAGATCTTTCTTGCGGGCGGGACGGCGAGGGGGTCAGGCCAGGTGGGCACGTACCGACCCCAATGCGGGGAAACTGGCTTCGACATCCGTGCCATGTGCGACAAAAATGGTGCCGGTGGTGGAACCGGTTGTCACCACGCAGCCAGCATCAATGCCCATGCCGCGCCGGGCGGCATGATTGGCCAGCCAGACCAGCATGCGCAGCGGGTCGCCCGCCGCATTGCCACCGATATGATCCATCGCGACCTTGCCATCAATCCGCAGCACCACGCGTTCACGTACCGGGTCAAGCGTGCGCCACGTGGGGGTGCCGGGACCTACGATCATGGCGCCATGGCTCTGCTGGTCGGCGGCATGCAGCAGTTTATGCAGGGAGCCGGGCCGGGCGAAGCGGGTATCGAGGATCTCGATGACCGGATGGGCCGTGCCGATGGCGTCCAGCACCTCATCACGTGTCCATGGCGTGGACCTTGGGGGCAGAGCGCGGGCGAAACGGTAGCCGATTTCGGCCTCGACCCCCAGATGGCGGCAGGTATCCGCCGGGACGGTCGCGCCATCATTGAAAATGGTTGCGGTATGGATGGGTGCGCAGGCGGGTTCGGCGTCCGGGTCGGACGCGCCTACCTTCCAGCCGCCAACCGGGCCAAGTGACCGTCCCACCGTGTCCTGCACGGCGTAAGCTTCCGCCTCCGTGGCCGGTACCAAGGTTTCGTCCACGCTGGCGGGCGGGGACAACCGGCCGCACCGTATGGCAAGGAGCAGTTCAGGCAGGCTGGTGGTTGCAGGCATGGAAAGTGTGTCTCCCGATACGGTCATGGCCCCGGCACGATGGCACATTACACCTGCGCACGCCATGCCACGACCGGAGACTTGCCCCGTGGGGCCGACAGGACGCCGCCCGGAACCGTCAAAAGTTTTTGGTGAGGCTTTTTTCAAAAAGCTTCGAAAGACGCCGCCTTTCTGAAAAAAGGCGACACCCAAAAACTTTGATTATTCATCAACGGGTCTGTCACGATGGCGCAAGGGGAAAATGACACGCCACTTCATGGCCGGGGCCGATGGGCCGCAGGGCGGGTGCCTCCACCCGGCAGCGGTCCTGCACATATGGGCAGCGAGTATGGAAGCGGCACCCGGCGGGGCGGTTGACGGGACTGGGTATGTCACCCCCAAGCGGCGGCGGGGGCATGGCACCTGCCACCGGGCGGGGCACGGCGGCGGTCAGGGCGGCAGTATAGGGATGGGCGGGATAGTGCAGCACATCATCCGTCGCCCCGATTTCGACAATCGCGCCCAGATACATGACGGCCACACGGGTGGAAACCTGACGCACCACCGCAAGGTCATGCGCCACGAATACATAGGTCAGGCCAAGCCGTGCCTGCAGGTCGGCAAACAGGTTGACGATCTGGGCCTGCACTGACACATCCAGCGCGGAAACCGGCTCATCTGCCACCACCAGGCGGGGGGACAGCGCAAGCGCGCGGGCAATATTGATGCGCTGGCGCTGCCCGCCGGAAAATTCATGCGGATACCGTGCCAGCGCCGCGACAGGCAGGCTGACGAGTTCCATGAGGTCACGCACGCGCCGTTCAATGTCCACAGCCGACCGCCTGCGCCCATCCGGGCCACGATGGACACGCAGGGGTTCGGCCAGCAGGTCCCCGATGCGGCGGCGCGGGTTCAGGCAGGCGCTGGAATCCTGAAACACCATCTGCATGCGGGGACGCAGCGGGCGCAGGCGGCGTTCGGGCAGGGTGGTGATGTCGTGGCCTTCAAACACGACCTGTCCCGCTGATATGTCCGTCAGCCGCAGCATGCACCGCCCCAGCGTTGATTTGCCGCAGCCGGACTCCCCCACCAGTCCCAGCATCTCGCCCGGCATCACTGACAGGGATATGCCATCCACAGCCACCAGATGCTGCCCATGGCCCACATGGTAGGTCTTGGACAGGTTGCGCACCGCCATCAGCGCGGCGGGGGCCGGTGTATCGTTCACGGGCATGCGTCCCCCCATGTAACCGTGCGCGGCGGCAGGGGCGTGCCCTCGGCTGGCAGCACGCAGGCGGCCGCATGGCCGGGACCCAGCGGGACCAGAACCGGCGGGACCGTGGTGCAGGCGGCGTGGACATGGGCGCAGCGCGGACCGAAGGCGCAGCCGGGCGGGCGATCCATGGGCACGGGCGGCGCACCGGCAATGGCGGGCAGGCGGTCGGGCCGCGGACCATAAAGCGGCGGGATGGAGTCCAGCAGGGCGGCGGTATAGGGATGGCCGGGATGGTCAAGGACCCGGCCCGATGGTCCCGTTTCGGCCACCCGGCCGGAATACAGTACCAGCGTGCTGTCACAGGTCTGGGCCACGACCCCCATGTCATGTGTAATCAGCAGCACGGACGACCCATGCGTCGTGCGTAGTGAACGGATCAGTTCAAGGATCTGCGCCTGTACCGTCACGTCCAGCGCGGTTGTCGGTTCATCGGCAATCAGCAGCGTGGGGTTGCATGACAGCGCCATGGCGATCATCGCGCGCTGGCGAAGGCCACCCGATAACTGGTGGGGATAGCGTCGTGCCATGCGTTCGGGGTCGGGCACGCCCATTTCACCCAGTATCCGCACCGTGCGTGCCCGCGCCTGCGTGCGGGAGACGCGTTCATGGGCGCGGATCTGTTCATCAATCTGCCAGCCGATGGTATAGACGGGGGTGAACGCCGTCATCGGGTCCTGAAAGATCATGGCGATGTCCCGCCCGCGCAGGCGGCGCATCTGCCGTGGCGGCAGCCCGACCAGTTCGCGCCCGCGAAAGCGCACCGACCCGCTGATCCGCACCCCCGGCGTATCAATCAGGCCCATGATCGCCATGGCGGTGACGGACTTGCCGGACCCTGATTCCCCCACCAGCCCCAGTATCCCGGCCTCTGGCAGGCTGAAGGAGACATGTTCGACAATCGGCACCATGCGCCCGTGCGCGGGGAAGCCGACACACAGGTCACGCACATCCAGAAGCGGGGCGGAGCGGTCAGCGGGCATCACGCACCCTCGGGTCAAGGAACAGGTAGATCACGTCCACCGCCGCATTGGCCAGCACCACGAAAACGGCGGAATACATGACGGTGGCCATGATGACCGGCAGATCCAGCGTGGTCAGCGCGCGATAGGTCAGGCGACCGACACCGGGCAGGCCAAACACCACTTCCGTCAGCAGCGCGCCACCGCCCACCAGTTGCGCGAAATCCATCCCGAACAGCGATACGAAGGTGACCATGGATGTCCGCAGCCCATGCCACAGCAGCACGCGCGCAGGGGACAGCCCCTTGGCGCGTGCCGTGCGCATGAAGTCCTCGCCCGCCAGGGTGACAAGGTCGGTGCGTAGCACCCGGCTGTATATGCCAATGAACATGACCGCCAGCACGAACCACGGAATGATCAGTGCGCGGAACCATCCCAGCGGGCTTTGGCTGAAGGGCACGTAACCCAGCCCCGGCACCCATGAAAACAGCCATGTATCGTGATAGCGGTTCTGGGTGATCAGGTTGGCGACTTCCCCCAACCAGAACACGGGAATGGAAATTCCCACCAGCCCCAGCATCATCAGCCCCCGGTCCATCCATGTATCCCTCATGGCGGCGGCCACCGTGCCCATGGCAATGGATACTGTCACCCAGATGAATGCCGCCCCGCAGACCAGGCACGCCGTAACCGGGGCGGCCTGCATGATCTTGGGCACCACCCGTTCGCCACGGTTGGCATAGGAGGCAAGGTCGCGCGTGATGAACAGCTTTTTCATCATGATCGCGTACTGCACCGGCAGCGGGCGGTCGAAACCGTAATCGCGACGCACCTTTTCCATGGTCTGTGGCGATGCGTTCCGCCCGGCAATACGCGCGGTGGGGTCCGCGCCGGGTGTTGCGAAAAAGATTCCAAACACCAGTACCGACACGCCAAACAGCACCAGCAGCGTCTGGCCCATGCGGCGCAGCAGGGCGGTCATGAACGCCGTCCCCCATCACGCACGTCCAGCGCATCCCGCAGCCCGTCACCAAGGATATTGAGCGCCAGCACCACGATTACGATCGCAAGTCCGGGTGCGACGGCCACCATGGGGCGGGTATAGATCAGGCCCTCGCCATCCTGAATGATTGTTCCCCACGAAGGCTGTGGCGCCTGTACCCCCAGCGAGAGGAAGGACAGGGCACTTTCCGCCAGCAGCGCCAGCGCCATCAGCAGCGGGCCGAGCGTGACCAGCGTGGTCATGACATTGGGCACGATATCGCGCAGCATGATCCGCCATCCCGGCACGCCCAGACAGCGTGCGGCGGTCACGAATTCCGCCTGCCGCAACGCCATGACCCGCCCGCGTATGGGACGCGCGGCATAGGGTACGTAAACCAGCGCGATGATCATGACGGGGATGAACAGGCTGTCCGCCCGCAGCACGAACGGGCCAAGGCGCACCTGCTGGCTGACCATGACAATGGAAAGCGATATGGCGAACAGATAGACCGGCACCGCCCACATGATGTCCATGATCCGCGACAGGACGGTATCGACAAACCCGCCCCAAAAACCCGCGACAATCCCCACACCCGCCGCCAGCAGCAGGCACATGATGGCCGCCCCGGCCGAAATCAGCAGCGAATTGCGCCCACCATACAGCAGGCGCGCCATCACGTCGCGCCCCTGGTTGTCGGCGCCCAGCATGTACGTGGTGCGCCATGTCGGCCCGATGGGGCTTAGGCCAAGGTGCAGCGGGTTGTCATTGGGCTGCATGATGTCCACTTCGTGCCCGTCCAGCACGATGGTGCCCGCCACAGTGGACTGGAACGGGTTGGTCCGGGCAATGGTGTGTGCATAGAACGGGGCCAGCAGGCACGCCATCGTCACGGCAGCAAGCACACCCAGCGCCACCATGGCCGACGGGGTGCGCGCGAGATTGCGCGCGGCCTGCCGCCATGGGCCGGTGGATGTGGACTGGGTCGGGGCGGACATGATGGTATGGCACTCGGAAACGTGGGATCAGGACATTCACGCAGGGTGGCACCATATCCCCCGCTTGCGAAGGGGCTGTCATGACCCGGACCATGTTTTATCCGGTTTTACCGACCGGTCGGGCCTGATATGCGCGGGAACCGTCTTCCATGATGGACCAGGCCAACGTGCGTCCGGAACAGTCGCCACAATTCCCATGATTGCTGCATGCGGGTCTGACCGTTTCGGGTATAAGCAGGCCCGGACCGCAGATTATAAAAAGCTTCAGAAAACGCCGTCTTTTTGAACAAAGGTGGCCTCTGAATCTTTCCATTCATTATCAATAAGTTACTATTGAAACAATAGGCCGGTCAGTTCCGGGTAGCGGCCGCATCGTCATGGTTTTCCATATGGGCGACAGCGGTGGCAAAGCTGGGGGCAAGCGGCAGGAGCGGGGTCATGGTCGCCTGCCATGCATGGTACAGGTCGGCCTTGCCTTCATACACCACGGCGGATGGCCGGTTGTCGCGGTCCAGTTCCTGTATCCACCCGCCATGCCTGCGGTCGATCATGAAGGTGTCAATATAATCCCACAGCGTGCGGTACCAGTGTTCATACTGCCGGTGTCCCGTGCGTTTAAGCAGGGCGGCGGCGGCTGTCATGGCCTCCGCCTGGCACCAGTGGGGGCGGTTATGGACCATGGGTTCATGGTTCCAGTCAATCGTGTAAACCAGCCCCGGCGCGCCATCGCGCGCCCATCCCGCCGTCATACCGTTGTGAAACATCTCGGTGGCATCTTCCAGCAGCCACGCGGGCGCACGGCCATCGGCGCGCAGCAACGCGGCTTCCAGCTTCAGCAGCAGGTGCGCCCATTCCGTGAAATGGCCCGGCGTCATGCCATAGGGACGCAGCGGATCAGCAGGCCGGTCACGGTTGTAATCATCCAGCCGCCGCCAGTTGCGATCGTAATGCTCGGGCAGGCTGTAACCCGCATCGCGCGCCAGTGTATGGATGAAGCGTTCGGCCACGCGCAGGCCCCGGTTGCGCCAGATCGGGTCGCCCGTCACATCGGCCACGGCCATGCAGGCTTCAAGCGAATGCATGTTGGCGTTGGCGCCGCGGTAGTCTTCCTCATCCGACCAGTCGGCGGCGAAACTTTCGCGAAAAATGCCTTCTTCCTCGCTCCAGAAATGCCGTTCCCAGACCGCAAGCGCCTTGTCCAGCAGTCTGCGCGCGCCCGCCACCCCCGCAACCGTGGCCGAGGATGCGGCCAGCACGACAAAGGCATGCAGGTAGGCCTGCTTACGCCCGGCATCCGGCGGCTGCCCGTCGGTGGACGGGGCAAGGAACCAGCCGCCATTTTCATGGTCCGCCAGTGGACCCAGCAGGCAGTTGACCCCATGCGCGGCCAGTGGCCCGCAACCTGGCAGCCCACGTTCCATCGCCACGGCATAGACATGGGTCATACGCGCGCCCAGCGTGGCGTCGGCGGTGGCACCGGGCGGCAGGTTGCCCCGGTCGTCCAGTGCCGCGAAGCCGCAGGCCACGCGGGATGATCTGGAAAAATCCAGCAGCCGCTGTCCCTGCACGTCCAGCCAGCGACGGTGGGGCAAGCGGCGCAACCATGAAGACAACGGCACCATCAGCGCAGGCAGGGCTTCACCCATTGATGATCATGCCCCCGTTTACGTGCAGCGTCTGTCCGGTCACGTATGATGAATCCTGTGCTGCAAGATAGACATAGGCCGGACCAAGTTCACTGGGCTGACCGATGCGGCCCATGGGCGTATCCTTGCCAAGGTTGGCCACGGCCTGTGGATCGACCGGCCCCCAGCTTGCGGGTTGCAGGGGTGTCCAGACCGGGCCGGGGGCAACCGCGTTGACCCGTATGCCTTTTGGCGCAAGCTGCAGCGCAAGTGCCCGGGTAAAGCCCATTTCCGCCCCCTTGGTCGTGGTATAGGCGACCAGCGAGGCGTTGCCCGCAAACGCGTTGACCGAAGACGTGTTGATGATCACGCTGCCCCGGCCCAGATGTGGCAGGGCCGCACGGGCCAGGTAGAAATAGCCATTTATGTTCACGTCCATGTGACGTTGCCAGGTCTCGTCCGTAATATCGGTCAGGTCGCTGCTGACGTACTGGACGGAGGCGTTATTGACCACGATATCCAGCCCGCCAAGAGCCTCCACCGTGCGGGCCACCGCGTCATCGCATACCCTGCTGCACGATACATCGCCGCGTATGGCCAGCGCGCGGCCCCCTTCGGCTTCGATCAGGCGCACCGTTTCGTTGGCGTCCTCGTCCTCTTCCAGGTACACGATGGCGACATCGGCCCCTTCACGTGCGAAATACAAGGCGGCGGCGCGTCCTATGCCACTGTCACCACCGCTGACCAGCGCCCTGCGTCCCTTCAGCTTGCCGCTGCCCATATAATCGGCACGGATATGTTCCGCCGGTGGGTCAAGCAGGCGTTCGATACCGGGCTGGTGGGGCTGGCTCTGTGCGGGAATGCTGTGGGGCATGCGTGGCCTCCGTCATGTGGATTGCAGGGTTTGCCCATATGGGCGGGCGGAAGGTGACATCTTCCATCATGCCCCCATGCCTGCCTTTTTCACGGCATGCGCACACGCATCGTGTCGCGCCGGGATATCAAGGTCGGTCATGCGCGGCATGTTGCCGGTACCGGGTTGCAGGACGCCCGCCGTGCCATAGGCGTAATCCATATTGCCGTGTTCATCAGGCGGGACCGCGCCGGTATTATGGATCAGCGTATTCATGAGCGGGGTTGCCCCTGCATGGTCCGCCAGGCCATTTTCAATGCAGAAATTCAGGTAACCCGCCAGCCGCGCGCCCGATGCCGCGTCAATCATCGCCTGTGGCATTGCAGCAGATGGCATGGCCATATCGCGCGCCATGGCGGGAAGCACGCTACCCCCGAACAGGATGCCCAGCGTCACGACGGGCAGGGTGAATATTGGACGGTACGACATTCGTGGCATCCTTCTGGCGGGACGTGAAATGACGTGGCAGCGTGAAATGATGCGGTCCATGGCCCATTGCGGCCATCATGTGCCGCGCATTAAACCCGTGGCAGGGCGGCAGGTTGCATCAGGTCTGCAGCGTGCTGCAGGCCGCCGGTTGTTCGTGATGGTTTGCGGCCTGTATGGCCCGGTGGATATCGTCTATGTCGGGGGGATGGGCGATCGGGCATCGTGCTCCGTCCCTGATGTGGTGCAGGAAGGAAAAAACCGATGGCAGCCCCCACGCAACATTTGGATGCGCAGGAACTGGTTGCGGCCGTGGCATCGGTCGTGGCGAACGAACCGGACATGATCGCGGACATGGCCAATATCGCGGCCATGATTTTCGAGGCATTGCCCGACCTGAACTGGGCGGGATTTTATATCTGGAAAGAAGATCAGCTTGTGCTGGGACCATTTCAGGGACGCATGGCCTGCACCCGCATCGCCTATGGCAAGGGGGTGTGCGGGACGGTGGCGCGGGAACGGCGGACGCTTGTTGTGCCCGACGTGCATGCCTTTCCCGGCCATATTGCCTGTGACGCTGCCTCGGCTTCCGAAATCGTGGTACCGGTCATTGCGGGCGACCGGCTGCTGGGTGTGCTGGATATCGACAGCCCGGTGCGCGACCGTTTTTCCGATGCCGACCGGATCATGCTGGAAAAGATCGTGGATCTGCTGGTGCAGGCCATTCCGGCCGGGACGCAATAGGAAACAGGCAAAGGCCGTCCGCCCGCCCCATGGCCGGGCCGGACGGAAAGGGGATCAGGATTTCCCATACCTGACGTAGTCGGTCAGTTCACCCAGCAGGCTGTCAAGGAATGTATGCGGCTGGGGCTGGTCCGGTGTTGCGGTGGTATCGACGGGCGGGGCCGGGGTCTTGCCGGACGCTAGCTGCCACAGATATTCCGCCCACAGCCGTTCGGACTGCATGGAAACGGCTGCCTTGTGCAGGTTGTCCAGTGCGCTGACCGCATCCTTGTCGCCGCTTTTGACAAGGGGCATCAACGCTTCAGCCGCATCACTGACGCGGGCCTGGCTTTCCTCGATATGGGTGCCCAGTGTGAAATAGGCTTCAGCAATGGTCTTGGTGTCCATGATGTGATCTTCCTCTCCCGGCTACAGGCCGTGACCCTAACCCACCCCGGTCGGCGGCGCCAATCAGGGGAGGTATGTCCCGCACACGCCATGCGGCGACCGGACGGGGAATATGAAAAAGCCCGGCCACAATGTGCCGGGCTTTCATGATGTAGGCGTCGTGTTTCAGAACAGGAATATCATGGCCGTTGAAAGGGCGAATGCGGCGGCGATCAGTGCCGGTCCCGCAATATCCCATCGTGAAAGGCGTCCGGCCGGTGCTGTGCCAGCAAGGCGCTGGCGGCGCAGGTGTATCCACATCGTAGCCTCCGTCAGAAGCGGTCAGGTCCAGATGGCTGGACCGTCATATGAAGATAAACGATAGCCATAGTGCGAGTGTAAGCAGGACCATGCCAATGCCAACCATGTCGATGACATCGGGATTGGAACGGTAGCGGGTTCCCCTGTCCATGGCGACCTCCAGTCCGGGTGATGGAAAACCACCCGATGAAGGCGATGTAGGCAGGCGCGTGCCACCTGAACAGGGGCGGGACAGCACCGCAGGCGCGGGACAGTCCTGATGACCCATCACGTTTGCGGCATCTGCCCTGCCGGGCGCGGCGGATGAACGGCGGCGGGATCAGTCCCCGGCCTGTTCCAGTTCATCATTGATCTTCAGCGCCAGGCGCGCCATCTGCAACGCTCCTTCCCTGCTGCCCGCGCCGCAGATGAAGCGGGCGGGGTGGGCAAATACCGCATCGGGCACGCCCGATACCTTCGCCAGTGTTTCCCCGTCCAGCCCACGCCATGCCTCCGGCAGGGAGATACGCTGCCCGAAATCGCCGCGCACGGGGGGCACCGCCTTGACGTTCCAGCGGTCAGGGGCGGCGGGGGAGACGACATAGACGACGGGCAGGTCGTTTTCAAAAATGACCTTCTCGGTCGGCATGCCCGTATCCATCAGCAGGATGCGCTTGTCCTCGGCGGCTTCATAGGCGGCCATGACCCGCTGCGCCGCCTTCAGGCTGGCGCGCACGCGGTCCACTACATTGACCAGATGGGAGGCCACGGTCGTCGCGGCATTGGCGAAGCCCAGCGTCTCGCGCCGTTTTGCTTCTTCGGGGCCATACAGTTCGATGGTGTCCCATGCCGGGCGGCAGGATGACACGATATCGGCCAGCGACAGCCTGCCCATTTTCATGACGCCATTATCGTCCTCGTCAATCGGCAGGACCAGCGACTTGTCTATGGCCTGCCATATGGCGGCAATGTCCGCGTCATCCACCTGCGTCTGCACGATATTGCGTATGGCTGCGGTCCCGTAATCCTTCCACAGCAGGCCGGCGGCGCTGTAGGGCGTTCCGTCATCACGCAGGGGCTTGTCCTTCATGTGATGGTCGTAACGGCCTTTTTCCGGGGCATACTGACCGCCCACGTCAAACACGATATCGGACGCCGCGATCCGTTCGGGCGAACGCGAACGGATGAATTCCAGCCGGTCCGCAGGGCCATCCCCCAGAACACGCGCGCGCAGGTCGCCCCCGGGCGCAAGGGCGTAGTGCAGGATGACATATCCCAGTGTCTCATCAACGTGGAAATTCCCCGAATGGGTCAGCGCCCGGACGGGGGCGGCTGCGTTATCAAGACCAATGGGGGTATGCTCGGACATGGGGAACCTGCTGACGTACAAGAATGGAATTCTGATATGCCCCCTCATGCCGCAAAGGGTCGTCCAAGACAACAGGCTTCCTCACCATGCCGTCAGCGTCAGCGTCAGGTGCAGGGTGAAAATCTTGTTGCTGATAGATAGAGTAAAAGTTTCTGGGTGCCGCGTTTTTCAAAAAGGCGGCGTTCCCGAAAGCTTTTGGAAAAAAGCGTCACCAAAAAC